>JAUSCY010000064.1 GCA_030650995.1 Sheuella sp.
TCCCACGCACACACGTTTGCCGCACTATTGTCGCGACAAGCAAGGTGTGATTACGGCGATTCATGGCGCACATGTATACCCTGACGCCAATGCACTGAGGCAGGGCGAGCAACCCAAGTGGTTGTATACCGTGAGTTTTGACGCCCAGGAATTATGGGGACCTGATACCACTGCATCCTCTGTACGCGTTGATTGTTGGGAACCTTATCTCATGGCGGCAGAGCAATGAAGTGCCCCGAGAATATGATCGCCTCCATGCCGCTGGCCGAAATCAGATTGGCATTGCCAGGTATTCCTCTGGACGAGGAGGGGCCGGTATTTCAAGCTCCCTGGGAAGCCCAGGCTTTTGCAATGACGTTAGCTTTATATGAGAAAGGCTTGTTTACCTGGTCTGAGTGGGCGCATTCGCTGTCGCTGACAATACGCGATGCGCAGTCAGCAGGCGATCCCGATACAGGTGAGAATTATTATGAGCATTGGTTGTCGGCACTTGAGCGTATCGTGACTGAAAAAAAACTTGTAGATACAGCAGCACTCAGTGAGCGAAAACATGCGTGGGAGCACGCTGCGATGCACACGCCACATGGTCAGCCAATTTTTTTAAAAAAATGAATGGATCGCTCAATCGCCTCGGGGTGAAAGAATTGCATAACGCTGGATTGATTGTTTCAATCCAGCGATAATTATTTAGATTGTCATGGACCACTGGTATCAAAATAAAATATTTAATCCTATCCGGCCTTGAATCGACTGACCGCGGTCCGACATATCTGCTCCGAGCATCAAGTAGCCAGAAATGTTGTTGCCATCTGATGCAGTCAAACCGGCAATAGCTTGCGCCGTATTGCCTGGTGCGCTCGCACCGTAAATAGTAAATGTCTGGCCGGGGATTAGATTCAGGGCTGCGGTTATATTTCTTTCGGGTTGAAATTCATGGATCCAGGAGACGCGAAGGGTCGGATTGAGCGTCCAGCCATTGTCTAAAGTGGTTTTGCGATCAAGCTGTAAGCCTATCGAGCCAGGTAAGGAAGTAACTGTCTGACTTTGATAGTTCAGCCCCATGTTAACGAGACTATTACCCGATCCGTACGCAGACTCATCAAATGTATTTTGTCTCAACCACGCGGGTTGAAATGCGATAAAAGGTGTGAGGTTCAGCGCCGGTAGTTTTGTACGATAGCCCAGTTCGAGACGCGCACTGTAGACCTCTGTATTAAAGCTACTTTTTTGTTGGTTAAATAATTCGTTGATACGGATGCTGCGATGCATGGTGGTATCACCGCGTGAATACGTCAGCGCACCCGAAGCATAAGCGTCATCTTTTTTAGCGATGCCATACAGTCCCAGGTTCAAGCTCAAAAGAGATGCCTGTGTCGCAAGATCTGACACAGAGTATCTGGCATCAGAAACTCCCAGCGCGGCACCGATCATTACATCAGGCGTGAGTTGACGTCCAATGCCCGCTTGCAGGCCGGCGGCGTTAGCATTGAGCGAGGCTGCGCCATTATTCCCTTTCAAATAAGAAGTACTGCCTGTTGCGTTGGCCCATGCACCGTTTGCAAATGAGGACTGCTGTCTGATGACCTCCATAAAAGATGTTGTATTGGCAAACGATACTGACTGGGAGCCCGTCGCACCCTCTCCGGAAAGTGCACTGAGTGCTTCACGAAATTGCGTGGCGGTTTGACCAAAGTACAGTAAATCGAGGTTGGTGTAGATGGATTCAAGTGGTGAGTAAGCTCTGGGTATGTGTCTGTCGAGCGCCGCACCGACCCGATTCTCATTCCCTTCAGAGGCAAGTACGCGATAGCAAAGGAAACAATTTCCAATATCCTGCCGATTGAAATAATTTTCTTTTGGAACGTATGGTGGGCCAATCAGCTTTTCTTGTGTGGCGCCGCCATCACCCCAGCCAGCTATAGGGCCTGCAATACCCGTATACATCGTGATGCCAGCAGGAACCAGCACCATGGTAAACATGGTCGGCAGGGCAGGGAGAGCTTGCCGGTTACGGATTTGCTCCGGGCTCAGCCCGCGTGCCTCTGAACTACGCATGATCCAGCTACCTACGGGACCAGAGCCAGATGCAGGGTTGTACGTTCTTACAAAATACTGAGCCTGGGTGGTTGTGATTTTTGTGACTTGAGTGCCTGGATCAAAAGGTAATGTAGCCTGTGTGATATTGGGATCAAGACTCATCAGATACTGATTGACTTGCATCCCTGACTCAGGCGGACTGATCTGAAGATGACCGATAGGCTGTACGATATTTTGCCAGGACTCGCCTGATGCAGAGGCGCAATTCATCTGGAACAGACATAGCAGACCCGCAACGCCCGCCCATTTTATCTGGGTGTGCATGGCTTCATAGCCTGCTCTAAATTGAAGTAATGTATTCATATTCAGTACAAATTTATGTTTAATCCTGACGAGAGGACCTCCGTTTTGGTGATTCTAAACTGAGTGAGTCATTACACCTGAATTGTGTAGTGCCTAGTGTGCAGTGCCAATTGGCTAATTACTTTTTGAATAAGGCAAAACTATGCATTCTGATCCATATATGCAGGCTGCAATCGAGCAAGCACAGGCTGGTCTTGCCGAAGGAGGCATACCCATTGGTTCAGTGATCGTCCATCATGGGGTCATTCTTGGAAAAGGACATAACCGAAGGATTCAAAAAGCAAGCGCTATTCTTCATGGCGAGATGGATGCTTTTGAGAATGCCGGGCGACAACCGGCTCATGTATATCGCGAAAGTGTTCTTTACACGACGCTTTCACCGTGCGATATGTGCTCAGGGGCCATCCTTTTGTATGGAATCCCCAAGGTGGTCATCGGTGAGAATAAGACCTTCATGGGCAATGAGGAATTGCTTAGATCGCGAGGTGTGGACGTACAGGTTCTGCAAGATCAGGTTTGTATCGATCTGATGCAGGACTTTATTGCAAAACGGCCAGAGCTTTGGAATGAGGATATCGGCAAATAACCACAGATTCAGGATTTATACTGCATATAACCGTAATTTTTGGATATAAACCGTGCCTTTACCCGAAAGCATCGAACGCGAAGAGCTTCATACGCGTCAGATCATCATGCGTTCATATCGCCGTAAAGACGGCCTCTACGACATTGAAGCGCGCGTACTGGATACCAAAGCCCAACCTTTTTCTCCACCACTGATTGAGACGCCTATCGCGCCAGGGGCATTCATTCATGACTTGTCCATCCGGCTGGTCATCGATGAATGGCTGGTCATTCACGACGCGATTGCGTCCTCAGACTCAACACCCTTTGCTGTGTGTAAACAAGCTCCTCCTACCCTCGCCGTGTTGAAGGGAGAAAAAATTGGCGGTGGCTGGAACAAACTGATCAGGGAAAAGTTTAAGGGTGCAAAAGGCTGTACGCACTTAATGGAGATGCTCAGTCCGATGGCGACTACGGCCATGCAGACGCTTTATCCCTATATTCAACATCGCCCCGTGCGTACTGACGAGAACGGAAGACCGCTCAAGATCGACAGTTGCTATGCATATGCGAGTAATCGCGATGTTGTGCAACGAATATGGCCGATGCATTACGATGGACCTAAAGTGACTGAGGACAGTGGTCAGAGTTAGATTTTACTGATTCGTACCTGAGCAATTAATGCATGGATATCAGATGCTCTTCCCATTTCGCCGTGTGGATTAGTAATGGTCGCCGCGGCGCTGGCAATGCCATACCTTAGCGCCTGCTCGGTATTCATCCCGTTATCTAATGCCCACACCATGCCTCCCACAACACTGTCTCCGGCTCCTACCGTACTCACAGGTGTGACAGGAATACTCTGCGCTTTGAGCACGCCTTCAGCGCTCACAAGCATCGCGCCATCCGACCCAAGTGATAGAACCACTATTTTTACCTGACCCGTCTGGATGAGTGCGTGGGCAGCTTGAATCTGAGCAGATTCAGTCGCGAGTATTTGACCTGTGAACTCTTCGAGTTCCTGAAGACTAGGCTTGAAAAGATAAATGCCTCCTGTGCTTAATGCGTGATTAAGAGGTGTGCCTGAGGTGTCGAGCACAAACAGACAGTTTATCGATTGCGCAATTTTTGAAACACGCGCATAAAAATCTTCAGAGATTCCTGGAGGTAAGCTGCCGCTGGCAACGAGATAGCGTGGTGTTGGATGAAGCGTGCTTATGTAGGACAGGCAAGACTGGGCAGTGTTTTCGTCAAGCGTATGGCCAGGTAAGAGAAAACGATAGTCTTTGCCTGATGAGGTTTCATGCACGGAGAAGGATTGGCGTGTGTCACTCTTAATCGCAAGCGCATGCGAAGTCAGTCCTTCCTCCTGGAGAAGCAACTGGAGTTGATTTCCTGTGTAGCCTCCACAGGGAAATAGCGCGCAGCTATTTCCACCAAGATTATGAATAATGCGGGAGACGTTGATCCCACCTCCGCCAGGATGAACTTGCTCCTGTGTACATCTGAGTTTGATTGTGTCTGTGACATGCCCAATCGATGTCGCGATATCAAGCGAAGGATTCATCGTGAGCGTCAGAATGGTTGTCATGCCTTCACCTTGTTTTTTGTTCCACTTACTAAAAATTAATCTGTAAATTCGTACCATCGCTGGATGACTGCCCACGCCTCTTGAGCTGTTTCGACAAAAGCAATGGCGTCCAGGTCTGCCTGATCAATCAGACCCTCATCTAGCAGCAAGTCAAAGCGAATAATTTTTTGCCAATGTTCACGACCAACTAGTATCACAGGGAGTGCGACGATTTTTTTAGTTTGAATCAATGTGAGTACTTCAAATATTTCATCGAAGGATCCAAAGCCACCTGGATAAACCACAATCGCGCGTGCCCGTAGCAAAAAGTGCATTTTGCGCAGTGCAAAATAATGAAAACGAAAGCAGAGCGCCGGAGTGATGTATCTATTTGGTGCTTGCTCTCGTGGCAAACTGATATTCAAACCAATTGAAAAGTCGCCGGCTTCGGATGCGCCGCGGTTGGCCGCCTCCATAATGCCTGGACCGCCTCCCGTACAAATATGTAAACGCTTTTTGGGACTCGACTGCATCAGATTATGCGTCGCGACAGTGTGGCCGAATTGACGAGCTGACTCATAATAAGCACTATTTTTTAATGCGTGTTCTGCCTGGTTTCGCGAGAGTTCATCTGAGGCGTTTGCAAGCATATTTTCTGCAGTTTCCTTACAGACAAATCGTGCAGATCCAAAAACAACAATGGTGTGGTCGATATGATTTTCACGAAGGATCAGGTCTGCTTTTTGCAGTTCAAGCTGGAATCGAATCCCGCGTATTTCTGAGCGACTTAAAAACTCCTGATCAGCAAAGGCGAATTTATACGAGTCACTCGCTTCTTGTAGTGATTGCGGATGAATGGTTTTTGCGACAGATTCAGCAGCAGTTTCTGAAAGATCCTCAGGAATTTTATTGATCATCATTACACCTTTATCAGCCTAAAAGAGCTTCAGACCTTATTGATACTGACTATACCGTGTCATTCTGTCCTAATATTCTAAAAAAATATATTGTTCGTGAGAATCTCCGTCTATTTCGTCGACAACAAACAGGATAGGTGTATGAAATTTGCTAGCTATTTGGTTAAAGGACAGCCTTCTTATGGAGTAATCCGTGAGGATGGCAGCGTGGTGGATTTACGCTCGCGTATCGGTCAGGACTTTCCTAGTCTTTTGGTTTTGCTGCAGTGCGAGGCAATAAGCGTCGCGCGCGAGGCGGCCGAGGCGGCAGATATAGGTGACTATAAAGAAACTGAGCTTGAATACTTGCCTTTGTTTGCTGAGCCCGTCACGATTCATTGTATTGGCCTGAACTATGCAGCCCATGCGGCGGAAGCTGGTCATAAACTTCCAGAATTTCCGCGGACGTTTGTAAAAATACCTGCTGCGCTCGTGGCGCATCGTGAAAAATTTGAAAAGCCTACGCTGTCAGCAGAATATGATTTTGAAGGTGAGCTTGCTGTGATCATCGGCAAGGGAGGCAGAAACATATCTGCTGCGAATGCGATGAACCATGTCGTAGGCTACACCTGTTTTATGGATGGATCCGTACGTGATTATCAGTTTCAACGCACCACAGATCAGGGTAAAAACTTTTATCGTTCCAGTTCGATCGGCCCCGCACTGGTTACCGTCGATGAGGTGGGTGACCTCGATCCGCTGACGCTTACGACAATTGTCAGTGGTGAGACGATGCAACATACCAAATTCGACAATTTGATTTTCACTGTACCTAAGCTGATTGAATACCTTTCTGGTATTACAGAGCTACGTATAGGCGATGTGATTGCAACAGGCACACCAGAGGGTGTTGGTTTCAGTCGTCAGCCGCCACGCTTTTTACAACACGGTGACGTGGTGGAAGTCGTGATTGAAAAAGTAGGCGCACTCAGAAATACAGTTGCCTGACAATTTTACGAAGATGACTAATTAATTTTTAAATATCCAGTATTGAAGCAAACGGCACCCGATCCAGGGTGTCGTAGTGCGAGATGACTATGTGACGCTTGGTGTCTAGGGCGAGGGTAATCAGTTGCTCGATGATGAATTCGATGGATCCTCGATCAAGTGCCGCGGTTAAATCATCAATCAAGGTGATCTTTGCACCCGAGGCGAGCGCTGCGGCGATCCAGACCTTGCGCTTGGATCCCGCTGACAGCATGTACAGAGGCTTGTCCTGATGCGGCGTAAGTCCGAGGCCTGCGATCAGAGCAGGAATCATTGCTCTGTCAAAGTCAGGATAGTTTTTTTCTACCTCAGCAAAATATTGAAGTGAGGATATTTTGTCAAATATTTCGCTTCGCACATCGAAATAGTAAACCTGTCCCTGATATTGGTCGTGATCTGTCCTGGAGTTCAATCCATCCAGACTGATACTCCCCTTTTGGGGTAAAACCATCCCCGCAAGCAACTGTATCAAGGTCGACTTACCTCGACTCTCATCGCAGCGGATCAGTGATACACCTGTCGGAATATCAACTGAAAGATTATTAAAAATTGATTGTCCTGGATAGGAGAACGTAACTTTGCTCAGATTCAGTGTATTTGCGGTACGTTGGTTCATGCTTTGCTTGTCATATTGCTTTTAAAGGGCTGTTCGTTGTGAATTCAAACGCATCGCCTTGTATAGTTACACGTAAATTATTGTAAATTGAACGATTCAGGAAGAGATCATGTCAACTAATTATCATTATTACGAGCCACGCACTGGCCATGGTTTACCGCATGACCCCTTCAACGCGATTGTAGGTCCTCGCCCAATCGGATGGATATCGACACAAAGTAAAGACGGTATCGTCAATCTGGCGCCTTATAGTTTTTTTAATGCTTTTAACTATGTACCGCCGATCGTTGCTTTTTCCAGTATTAACTATAAAGACACAGTACGCAATGCAGAGGAAACAGGAGAGTTTGCCTGGAATCTCGTGACGATGCCTTTAGCCGAAGCGATGAATCAAACCTGTGCAGCTGTGCCACCCGATGTGAATGAATTTGAGTTGGCAGGTCTGACACAGGCGCCTTCTCGATTGATTAAAGCGCCTCGTGTAGGTGAGAGCCCGGTGTCTTTTGAGTGCAAAGTCACCAAAGTCATGCAGCTTGAAACCGCCTCGGGAGTGATCGTTCCGACCTGGATGGTCCTTGGCGAGGTTGTCGCTGTGCATATTGATCAGTCATTACTGAAAAACGGTATCTACGACACCGCAGCAGCGGGTCATGTGATGCGTGGTGGTGGTCCTGCGGACTACTTTACTGTTGGACCCGAACAGTTATTTAAAATGCGTCGTCCTGGTTAATGGGGACAGGCAAATAAATCCCAGTGACCAATTTCACAACTTAGCGATTGCATCCGTGCGGTTAGCCAAGAGGTGAGTTCGGTTGCTGAGACCATGTTTGTTTGCGCAACAGCATTGGCCGAACCTGTCGCCAGTGCCTGCATCAAGAGTTGATCTTCTGAGCCCAGCAACCACGGACTTCTTTGCATTCGAACATCAAAGCCGCGCGCCGTGAGTTGGGTACGCATAATTTCGATTGCACCCGGACCTGCAGATAACCCAAACCCCTTGTCTGTTATCTGATGGCTATGGAAAGCGCGTAATACTGATTCGTCTGCCGGGTGTGCGGGTAACCATTTTTCTACGCCATCGTAGGTCAGTACGGTATAGAGAGGTACGCTTAAGGAAAGGCAGAATCTTACAAGCCAGTCCGCAGAGACCAGATCAAAGAATGCGGCAGCTGTAACCAGATCAGTTTTCTCAGATAGAACGCGTTCAATATTTTTCGCTAAATCTTCTTGTACAAAACTGACGGTGATATGTTTGCCGGATTTGTTTATTTGTATTGTTGTGTTTGAGGCGCCAGCAGCATTTTCAGGCTCTGCACGATCTGCCCATTGCATTAATGTCGTGCGGGCAGCACTCAGAAGCTCCGGGTCATAATCAATCAGTGTCCAGTGCTGATAGTCAGGAAAACTCTCAGCCAGCGCGCGTAAGTTAGATCCCGAGCCACAACCCAGATCCATGATTCTGAATGGAGTATTTGTTGACTTACCTAATCCAGGCTGTGTGCGTTCAAAGTATTGAAGCATTTCCTGGCGCAGTTTGATGTTGCGCGCGCGGTGATCGGCGGGTTCGCGTAAAGATAGCCATTGCGCAGAAAATCCAGTCATGATGCCATCCTGTCAGGTAACTCGGTAAATTGCTCTTGTACGAGCTGCGTGAAACGGCCACCTCGCGCATAAAGCTCGTTAAAGGTGCCGACATCCACAACGCATCCCCTCTCCATGACCAGAATTTTATCTGCCCGGCGAATGGTTGCGAGTCGGTGAGCAATAATAAGTGTGCTGCGGTTTTGCGTAACGGTTTCGAGTGCTTTGGTTAGCTTAGACTCGGTTGCGCTGTCCAGAGCACTAGTTGCTTCATCCAAAATTAATATTGGTGGATTTTTCAAGAGTACTCGCGCGATAGAAATGCGCTGACGTTCGCCGCCAGAAAGAGTGCGTCCGCGCTCTCCGATTTTTGTATCAAAACCATTTTCTTGTTTTTCAATGAAGTCTAATGCTTGAGCGCTTGCTGCGGCAGTTTTCAATTGTTCTTCGGTTGCTTCTGGATTGCCCACCAGCAGGTTTTCCGCGATAGACCGATTAAATAGAAGCGGTTCTTGAAAAACTACGCCAATGTTATGGCGTAAAGAACTGAGTGAAATATTTTTAATATCTATGCCATCTATCTCGATGGAGCCTGAGTGAGGATCAAAGGCGCGATAGAGCAGGGAAAGTGCAGTGGATTTTCCTGCGCCAGATGAGCCCACGAGTGCGACTGTTTGTCCTGGTTGTACAGTAAAGCTTAAATTTTGAATCGCAGGATACTTTGTATCATAGGAAAAATTGACATTTTTAAACTCAATCATTCCTTTTGTCTGACTCAGTGTCACCGCATCCGCATGGTCATGGATTTCAGGAGAGGTATCCATCATCTGGAAAAAATCCTCTAGCCGTGGTGCGTCCATCGCCAGTCTGTGAATGAAGTTTACCGTCTGCTCTAGTTTTGTGATGATCATTGCCGCAAAGGCGATAAACGTCACAATAGCTCCGATCGAAATCAGGTCTCGTGTGAACAACCACGTGCCGAGAATCACAATGGATAAGATAGAAATTGTCGTTGCGGAACGATTCAGCACAGTTGCCAGTGCCCACCAAGACAAAACAGGTAACTGCGCACTTAACAAACGTTTGCTGATGTTCTTCAATGCAGAGACTTCATCCTGAATGCGCGTAAAGCTTTGTACTAGCTGGATATTGCCAAGCGTATCTGAAACTTGTGCTGCCATATCGGAATGATGACTTTCGACTTGTTGTTGTAGTGTCTGTGTTTTACGAATAATGAAATGTGTCAACAGTGCGAATGCCAGACAAAGTACGATGAGTACGATCGCGAGCCGCCAGTTCAGATAAAGTGCCAAAGGCATCAACACTAGCAGCGAAACAATCGCTGCCAAATGATCGCGAAAAAAACTGAGCCATAACCACCAGAGTGCATCTGTTCCTTGCAGCATGATTTTCATCAGGCGCCCTGAATGCGTTGTATTTTGTTGTTTCAGTGGCAGTTGAATCACATGCTCAAAATAATCGCTGACGGCCATATGACGGCGACGGTGCGATAAGCGATCGGCATATAAAGAGATCAGCGTGCTGCAGAAGATTGTGAATAAACCAAAACCTGTCCATGCGGCCAGCAAAGGCCATACCTCAGTCCATATGGACTTACTTTCACTGTTCGCAGCCTTGCTCAGCTTGTCGATGACCTGACCAAACAGGACAGGCTCTGCAAACAGCGCGCATGCTAATGCAACGTTTGCGATCGCAAGACACCAGCCCTGTCTTTTATCGGACCCGAGCAAATTCAGTACACGTATGTAAAGATTTAAAAATTTCATCTTAAGGGTGGCGAGATTGATATGCCGCAAGATCGAGCTGAACGAGTGCTTCAGGTCGAATATTTTCTTCGGGAATATTGAACAGACCCCAGCGCAATAGCAATCTGCCAAAACCTGGTCTTGAGGTCATCACGGCAAGTGGGATCGAGAGCACGAGTCCTCCAAATAAAATGCTCGCCAGAAAAACGCACTGCGGATGTGTCAAGGCAAGCACACCGATAAGAAAAATCCCAAGCAATGTATGGGGCCAGAATTGCCGAATGGCTGCAACGATCGGGACAGAATGATCTTCTCTGGTTTGCCCCGTCCAGCCTGATTTTTTACCAAATACTAAACCAGTCATAAAAATGCTGTGATTGAGCCAGGTGATAGGCGTCATCAGGATTGAGAACAGCATTTCAAGGGTAAAGCCTGAAAGGAATCTGAGCGTGCCACCAAAAGCTTTACGCTGATCCTGGCGAATCAGGACATCGAGCCCTCCAGCGAATTTGGGCCAGTACCACATGAAAATTGTCAGCCAGAGTAGCGTCATCCCTGCGGTCTGATGCATAAATTCGCCTGGAGTCGGGGAGCTTGCCAGCATGATCGTGCCCAGTACCAGCATCGCAATCCAGGCAGGTGATCCAAAAAACATGAATACAGCATTGAGCAGTTGCTGGCGACTGATCAATTTAATCCCAGGTAAGTTGAGCAGTTGAAGGTACTGCAAGTTACCTTCGCACCAGCGCAGGTCACGACGTATGTATTCGATCAGCGTTGGTGGATTTTCTTCCCAGCTTTCATCTTCTTGTGGAAACACTCTCACATCAAAACCCGCGCGGCGCATTAGCACAGCTTCGACTTGATCGTGACTCAGAATGTGCTGTGGTGTTCCGTCCTTGTCATGCAGCACAGGCAGATCGCATTCGGCGATGAAAGGGGCGAGTCTGAAGACTGCATTATGTCCCCAGTATGGCCCGCAATCACCTTGCCACCATGCCGTTCCCATTGTGTAGGAGCGCATGCCTAGCCGCATGCCAAACTGAAACATCCGCGTAAAGCCGCTGGTTGTGGGCATGCCCACGACCAGACCCTGCAGTAAACCCAGATTAGGGTTGGCTTGCATAATGCGTATCAGCCTCATGATCGCAGCACCAGTCATAAAACTATCTGCATCAAGTGTGATGGCAAAGTCGTGCTGATGTCCCCACCGGTTACAGAAGTCAGCAATATTTCCTGCCTTGTAACCCGCGTTATTCGTACGGCGACGATAGGTAATGCTGATGCGGTCTTTCCAGTTTTGTGTCATTGCGTCAAAGCATGCTTGTTCGCTCTGCGCGCAGTTTTCATCGTTGGTATCGCTCAACACATATACGTGGATGTTCTCTGCGATACCAGGTGTCGCAAGATCTTTTAGCGTTGCGGTTAGATTGCGCTCAAGTCGTTCAGGGCTTTCGTTACGAATGCAAAGAAGGATAGCCGTTGAGGTTGTGATCGGTGCATGCGGATCAATATTGCTTGCCATCGGTATGACCGTCGACAAGGGATCATCTGCAAAACGCCAGATAAGAAAACCAATCGTGGAGTTCCAGAATCCCGTTGCCATCCAGGGCAAGGTGAAGAAAAATAAAACGAGTAACGCAATATCCGTCACATTCAGGCCATTGATTGCGAGAGCACTGGCCATCAGCCAAAGCATGCCAATCATTGTGACGATGACCAGAGTTCCAAATAAAATGCGTCTGCCAGACATGGATGGGTTGGTTTTAAGTTTTTGGTTCATGTTCAGGCGATCAAGGAGAGGTTCGGTCTTATACTCAGCACAATGTCAGCGCAGTATAGGTCAGACAAGTAATTTTCGATAAATTTCCAGAAAAATCAGATGGTTACTATGCCGGAAAATAATCCCTCGGCCATTCAAGCCGAAGCACGTGCACTTTGGTACGTCTCGCCAGGCCAGGCTGAAATCCGTAACGAGCGTGTTCCTGAATTGCAGCCAGATCAGATTCGGGTGCATACACTTTTCAGTGCAATCAGCCGTGGTACGGAATCTCTGGTTTGGGCGGGGCGGGTACCTGCTGCTGAGTATCAGCGCATGCGCGCACCCTTTATGGGCGGCGAGTTCCCTTTTCCAGTCAAGTACGGTTATTCATCTGTTGGACAAATCCAACAGGGCCCCGCAGAATTATTAGGTAAATTTGTCTTTAGTTTGTCACCCCACCAAACTGTACTGACTCTGGACGCGAGCGCTGCCGCAGTGCTTCCGGCGGGACTACCTCCGGCAAGAGCAGTACTCGCAGCAAACATGGAGACGGCACTCAATGCAGTCTGGGATGCGGCTCCAGGACCTGCGGATCGTATTGCCATTGTGGGGGGAGGGGTTGTCGGTCAGCTCGTGGCGTAGTTGTGTGGACACTTGCCTGCTGCGGACGTCACCCTGATAGATATCAATCCTGCGCGCGCTGCAGTCGCAAATGCATTGGGAGTAAAGTTTGCAACTCCCGAGTGCGCACCAAAAGAGTGCGATCTGGTCATTCATTGCAGCGGTTCGCCAACGGGTTTAACGACGGCATTGTCACTCGCGGGAGCAGAAGCCACGGTCCTTGAAATGAGCTGGTATGGAGATCAGCCTGTGGCTGTTCCCTTAGGAAGTGCTTTTCACAGCCGCCAGCTCAGACTTCAATCCAGCCAGGTCGGACACATATCTGCATCCAGAAGACCTCGCTGGAGTTATGCGCGCAGACTGGCTGCTGCGCTGAGGCTACTCAACGATCCGAGGCTGGATGTGTTGCTTGCGCCGAGTGTTTCATTTAATGATCTCCCTGCACAATTAACAAATATTTTAGGGCCAGGAAATAGTATTCTTTGCCAACTGATTCAGTACGATTAATTTGTACGATTAATTTCTAAGGAACCAAAATGTTTACAGTCGAAGTTCGTGATCACATCATGATTGCACACTCATTCCGTGGCGATGTATTTGGCCCGGCACAAGCCCTTCACGGAGCAACCTTTGTTGTGGATGCCGCCTTTATCTCAAAAACTCTGGATGAAAACGGTATTGTGATTGATATCGGTCGTGCGCTGGATGTGTTGAAGTCTGTGCTGAAACCTTTGAATTATTCAAATCTGGATGATAAAGAGGAGTTCAAAGGAAAAAATACGACAACAGAATTTTTGACCAAACATATTTTTGACGTATTGGCCGATGCGGCACGCACGAATGGTTTAGGTCGCGATGGTAAGGAATTACACGCGATTCGTGTCACGATTTCTGAGTCACATGTCGCACGCGCCTGGTACGAGTCGACGATCTGGTGAGCATGAAACATATCGCTTTCGCTATTCCTGGCGATATCGATACGCCGACGGGTGGTTATATTTACGATCGCCGCATGATTCAAGGCCTCAAGGATCTGGGCTGGCAAGTCGATATTGTTGCACTGGGTGAGGGGTTTCCTTATCCTGATGCAGCGACGTTGGCCTTTGCACAACAAGCTTTGTCTGCTGTTCCAGTCCACTGTCCAATTTTGATTGACGGTCTTGCTTTTGGTGTAATGACTGAGATTGTCGGGCAGCTTGCTCAGACGCATCAATTGATTGCTCTGGTGCATCATCCCCTGGCGCTTGAGTCTGGACTGAGTGATGCGCAGGCCAAAGCCTTTAAGTCTAGTGAAATGAAGGCGTTAGCGTATGCCTCGCATATCATCGTGACCAGTCCAGCGACTGCCCGAAACCTGATTGCAGAATTTGAAATACCTCCCCACTGCGTGAGCGTAGTGCTGCCTGGTACTGACAAAGCGCAAGCTTCGCCTGACTCTGCGCATGAGCGTGGGCATACTGATGGCGTTTTGCGCTTGTTGTCAGTTGGCTCGATCGTGCCGCGTAAAGGATTTGATGTGTTGCTCAGAGCACTGGCAACATTAAAAGACTTGCCCTGGTCGCTGACAATAGCCGGTGATCGTTCGCGTGATGTGCAGGCATCTGCTCAGCTCGACGAGGATCTTGATCGTTTTGCGCTCCACGATCGTGTGCAGCTGCTGGGTGCAGTGTCCTCGGCCGTTCTGGAGTCCTTGTATCAGAACGCAGATCTGTTTGTTCTCGCTTCACGATATGAGGGCTACGGTATGGCGTTTGCCGAAGCGCTTGCGCACGGATTACCTGTGGTTGCGACAACCGGTGGGGCAATACCGGAGACCGTGCCATCGACAGCGGGAATCCTGGTCGAGCCGGGTGATGCAGAGCAGTTTGCTCAGGCATTGCATCGGCTCATGACGGATAGGCAATTGCTTGAGAAGTTGTCCAGCGGCGCGCGTCAGGCGGCTAATCATCAGCCTGACTGGCAGCAGAGTGCCCATCTGTTCTCAGAGGTGCTTCAGTCTTTTCGAGTTTGACGCAGTGCAGACAGGTCACAGTCAAAAAGTACTTCATCATCCAGTTTATGCGCGTGAACGGTGAGGCGTTGTGCCTGATCCATAGTTTCAATCGCGGGTAAACAAAAGCCAGCACGGCCTGAACCCATAATGATCGGGGCAACAATGACATGTAGTCTGTCCAGACAGCCTGCATGCATAAAGCGGGAAACCGTATCTGCGCCACCTTCGATCAGGATACGGTTCAGACCAATGTCGCTTAAACTCTGCAGAATCGCAGAGGGTGAAATATTCCCGCCTACGTCAGGTAAATAAAGTACCTCCACGCCCTGTGGTGCAGGATACTCTGTACCCTTTCTGGTAATGACGACCCTGCGCGTGCCGTCATCGTTAAAAATTTGAGGCTGTTCTTGAAGCCGGCGATTTGGGTCAATCACCACGCGCGCAGGGTGAGCGGCTTTTTCCAGCCTGACAGTCAAAAGTGGATTGTCTGCGATGACTGTGCCAACACCGACTACAACGGCATCCACAACCGCCCGCAAGCGATGTAAGTGCCTGAGTCCCGATGGCCCGTTGATATATTTAGAATGGCCTGTCACGGTGGCGATGCGCCCGTCTATTGTTTGCCCGATTTGACCGATTACCATCATGCGGTCACTGCTCAGTTGGCGCAAAGGCTCAAAAATTGTTGCCGGCCACAGTGAGTCATGCGCAGCACTGAGCGCAGAATTCCGTTGTTCAGATGTGGCTGAATTTGATGGTTCGACTATTGTCATCACAAAAACCGTTTTAAATTTGGGTGTATTCAGTCAACACTTTACAGCAGGGTGGCATAATGTCTTGTTGCATAATATATGCAATAGAATCAATGTGATATTGAGCCAGTTTTACTTTGCCAGACTTGTTCAATTTTTATCATTTTTACTATTTTCCTCATCTCCGTTTAATCGTAATTAAACATTGTTTAGATAACTGGTTTCTCATTTCATGTCAGATCCCCTTATTCAAGTTGACCGCGCTATTTCCGAGCTGCGTCGTGGTGCAAGTGTGCTCGTTTGTGCGGGTGAAACAACGCTGCTGATGATGGCTGTTGAAGGTGCGACTGAAGAAAAACTGACTCAAATACGTGATGAATCTGGTCGGGGGCCCAAGTTGGTCATGACTGGAACACGCGCGAAGATTCTCGGATTGAAAGGCAGCGGTGCTGCGACTTGTGTAGTGAGCTCTCAGGAGCCACTCGACAAAGCATCTATTGATTTTTTAACCGATCCTTTGTCTGCCAGAGTTCCAGCCCCAGATTTATTTGCTTTCAGCGCGAATGTTGCCGGACGTGTTGAGCAAGCCTGTGTCACGCTTTCCAAGCTTTCCCGGCTTTTACCTGCGGCAGTTATTGCAGATATCACTTCCAAGCATGATATCGATGCTGTCAAGGTTCAGGTAAGCGATATTGAGACGTATATGAATACCGCGGCTGACACATTAAATATTGTGAGTCAGGCGCGTGTACCACTTGAAAATGCCGAAAATGCGCGCGTAGTCGCTTTCCGACCACGTGATGGTGGCATTGAGCACCTCGCCATCGTAGTGGGTGAGCCAGATCTGAATCTGCCTGTTTTAGTGCGGCTGCATTCTGAGTGTTTCACAGGTGATTTGGTCGGCTCACTACGTTGTGATTGCGGCAACCAGTTAAGAGGCGCGATTACTGCGATGGATCAGGCGGGTAGCGGCGTGCTGCTGTATCTTGCACAAGAAGGACGCGGGATTGGACTCGTGAATAAATTACGTGCTTATCAACTGCAGGATGCAGGTTTTGATACGGTAGATGCGAACTTGCAATTAGGATTTGATTCTGATGAACGAAATTATTTGCCTGCTGCGCAGATGTTACGTTTGTTGGGAATTTCAAAAGTACGCCTGCTGACAAATAATCCGATCAAGGTCGATGCGTTAGCCAGACACGGTATCGAGGTTGTTGAGCGTGTGCCGCATATTTTTCCCTCAAATGAGCACAACCAGGGCTACTTGAATACGAAGGCCACAAAAAGCGGTCATATGTTTTAAGTTTATGCGGTTGGTCCAGCCAAGCCATGACCAACCGCATAAATAGCAGCTTGCACCCGGTTTGAAACGCCAAGTTTTTTCAAAATACTTTGCAGGTGAATTTTGACAGTGCTTTCTGCTACGTCGAGATTGCGAGCAATTTCTTTGTTACTCAGACCGATGGCTAGCTCACTCAGTATCTCTCGCTCACGCGGCGTCAGTTTTTCTGTGTCGGATACTGCGGGCACTGGGGTGGGGCTTTTCCGGAATTGAGCAAATAGTTTTTTTGTCATATCGGCAGAAATAACCGAGTCACCATCCATCACTTTTTTCAGTGACTCCAGTAAATACTCCGCATCAATATTTTTTAAGAGATATCCTGCCGCGCCGGCCTGAAGACCAGCAGCCAGATCTTCTGCATCTTCGGAAACCGTCAGTAAAACGACATGACTGGATGGCGTTTCTTTTCGAATGAAATGCGTCGCTTCAATTCCGCTCAGTCCAGGCATATGCAGATCGAGTAATACGATATCGGGAATCAGTTCTTTAGCGCGCTTGACTCCCTCCAGGCCGTCGCCCGCTTCTCCAACGACTTCAAACTCCGGGTTCCGTTGCAACAGCAAGCGAACACCGCTGCGAAACAAATTATGGTCGTCGACCAGGAGAATTCGTATTGGTTTGTTCGTCATTTAGGCTGCCATGCGCGCTGAATGTGGGAGAATCAAGCGGATTGTTGTTCCCTGACCTGATTTGGAAATGACTTCCAGTCTTGCTCCAAGTTGCGCTGCACGTTCTCGCATAATCTTGAGACCTATATGGCTTTCAGACTGTATCTTTGCAGCGTTGATATTAAATCCATCGCCATCATCCTGAATACTCAGAATAAAGTCGTCGCTGTTGTTCAGGCTAATCTGAACATTTCTCGCATTCGCATGTTTTCGGATGTTTGAAAGCGCTTCCTGAAGAATAAACAATATCTGGAGCTGGTGTTCGGAGGGCAAGAGTGCGCCATTGTCACGGATTGCAAGCGTAACAGGCAGTCCAGACTGTTGTTTAAATCTAGTTGCTGCGATTTCAAGTGAATCGGATAAATCACCCTCACCGAGTTTTATGCGAAAGCTAGTCAATAACTCTCGGACATCCTCGTAACTTTCGCGCACCCCCAGATCAATTAGTCCGATTACTTCTTGCACTTCTTCTTTCGCATCGCGTTTGATCGAATCCTGCAACATTTGAATTTGTAATTTCAGAAAATTCAGACCTTGTGCAATGGAGTCATGTAAACCCTGAGCGACAAGATTTCGTTCTTCCGCAACGGCAAGTTGTCGGGTACGTGTGAGTAGACGTTGATTTTCAATTGCAACGGCCAGATGTTGACCAACCGCCTCGAATAGTTTTCGATCTTCTGCCGTGAACTCTCTCGGTTTTTCAAAATGAAGCGTGTAGCTACCCAGATGTTGTCCATCCCCAAGCTTAATTTGTGCGATCGCAATGGAATTGAAACCTTCTTCCTGGCAACGGTAATGAAAATCTTTCGCCATATGTCGAAAGTCATGGAGTTGCATCACTCCCTTTTGTGCAGCTTCTCCGCACAGGCAGTCTCCAGCGTGCAGGCAGAGTTCATCTTTTGCAAATTGTTCAGAAATTCCCTGATGCACAGTGAGGTGTAAATTGTGCTGCCTTGAATCTAATATCCGGACAGTCCCGCCTTTAGCGCCAAAGTGTTCAATGAGTCTGGTGAGAAACCCGTTGCAACGTTGTTCAAGTTCACCAGATTGGCTCAGGTATGCAGAAAATTCATAAAGTATGGCGAGCTCTTTGTTCTGTAAGCCGAGCTGGCGGGTTTTTTCCTCAACCCGGGATTCCAGATCGCTGTAGAGGGCCTTTAACTGCGCAGCCATGTCATTAAACCCAGTGGCAAGTTCACCAAATTCGTCGTGCCCTTCAACAGGGACTCTCGTATCAAAATCACCAGTGGTCATTTGTGTGATGCCGTGCTGAAGTGCCTGCACAGGACGAATCACCCAGCCGTAGAGAAGATAAATCAGAGCAACGCTACCTGCCAGCATCAGTACGATCAGGGCTAATTGGGATCCGCGCAGAATAGAGGTGTCGTAGGCGTTTTCAGCTTCAATTTGCCAGACAAGGCGGTCTGCATCTGTGACAAAGTTTGATAATTCCGCGAGGTAGTTTTTTGTGGCGTAGCTGCGTAATTCTGGATTGCGTTCGTAGGTTTGCAGAATAGGGACTAATTTTTTTTGCCAAGTGTCGGTCAGTTTAGCGAACTGCTCTTGCACTGAAGTGCTGGCAGGCATTCTAAGCGGACGCTGTGGGTCTCCTCGTTTGAGATTCTCAAGAGTCTGTTCCAGTGCTTGCATTTGCATGCGTAGTTGCGAGATATCAATTTTAGGTTGACTAAGATTGAGCCCAATTCTCACAGACTGCATGCGCAGACTGCCTGTGTCATTGACTGCAGCCGCCGCACCCTCAAGAGCCCAGGAAAGCCATAACGTACCCAACACCATACTCAGGCCAAATATCAATCCAGCCAAGGATACTGATACGAGGCGAACACCCAGCTTGTAATTACGTCCGATGGGTAACCGCCATTTAACTGCCATCTGCTTTCCCTGTTCCCGATACACATCCATAAGATTCTAATTATCGCTTGTTATTGCTTGCTTGGTGGGTTATTCACGGTATTGGGAAAATGCCTCAGGAATGAATCAAGGAGTCGTGGCGCGGGCAAGTCGTTTGTCAGGTCCCGATTGTTCTAATGCGCAAACCATCGGTAAAAAAACACCTGTTCGATCTGAATAGGCTAACAGTTCGCCTGCGGCAAGGTCGAAATACCATCCATGCACCGTTAATCTTTCTTCTTTGACCGCTTCTTTTACCCAGGGAAATGTCATCAGGTTGTTCAGAGAGTTCAAAATTGAGGATTGCTCGCAGGCGCGGCATTGCACTTCAATACTCGCATCATGAAATTTCGCTTGTGTGCTGCGTTTGGCGGGTTCGGCAATATTCATCCATCTTCTGACGAAATCCGGTTCATCGGAGTGTTGAGGTTCAGGACACATCAACGCACGAATTCCCCCACACTGGGCGTGCCCCAGGATGATGATGCGTTCAACTTTTATATTTTGTAATGCAAATTGAATGGCAGCACTCACCCCGTGAAACCCGCCGTCATCCGGTGAGCACGGGGGAACCAGATTGCCGACATTTCTTGAAACAAAAATATCACCTGGCTCGGCACCAATCATATAGCCAGGATCCACGCGTGAGTCACAGCATCCGATCAGCAGCGTTCTTGGGTGTTGTCCCTGTCGAAGTTCATTGATGAGTGCAGGATCATCACCATAATGGTGTTGTTGAAAGCGCGCAAATCCTGAGATGAATTTTTCGAGATCATGTCTGTTCATAGCGGGCATTTTGATTGATTTCTACTTCTCGTTCTATGCGACTGACGGCTAGGCCTGTCTACTCCTTTAGTAGGGGGGTACTTAGAGCGAATGACGCTCAGACCCCCTGCGTCTGGTGAATATTCCTGCAAGCAGTCCTTGCGTAACCTGACAGTAGTCAGAGAAAAGAGGAGGGGGCGGGAATGGAATCGCAAACACGTCAGGCAAATATGGTGCTTGGATCAAGCACTTTCGCATTCACAATATGCTTCGCTGTTTGGATGATGTTTGCCGTGATTGGCATACCGATCAAGAAACAATTAGGCTTGAATGAGACAGAGTTTGGTTTGTTAGCTGCGATGCCTGTGCTCAGTGGTTCGTTGATTCGTGTTCCTTTGGGAATATGGACTGACCGGTTTGGTGGCCGAATCGTTTTTTTTCTGTTGATGATCGCTAGTGTCGTACCAATATGGCTGATGTCTTATGCGACACAGTACTGGCATTTTCTTGTACTTGGACTGTTTGTGGGACTTGCAGGAGGCTCTTTTTCTGTAGGCACCCCATACGTTGCACGCTGGTTTCCAAAAAATCGCCAGGGGCTGGCGATGGGAATTTTCGGTGCAGGCAACTCAGGTTCGGCACTGACTAAGTTCGTCGCGCCAGTCTTGATTGTGGTGGCGGGCGGGTCCTGGACCATTGTGCCCCAGGTTTATTCGATCGCGATGCTTGTGACTGCCGTGCTGTTCTGGCTTTTTTCTGCAACGAATCCTGCACACAATATATCTACTACCGCAAGCTTTAGCCAACAGCTAAAAATGCTCAAAGACCCGCGCGTCTGGCGGTATTGCCAGTATTACTCAGTGGTATTCGGTGGCTATGTCGCGTTGGCGTTATGGATGACTAAATATTATGTGGGTGAGTATGGATTCAATATTCAGACTGCAGCGTTATTAGCTGCTTGTTTCTCTTTGCCTGGTGGCGTGTTGCGTGCGCTCGGCGGCTGGATATCAGATCGTTACGGTGCCTACCAGACGACCTGGTGGGTGATGTGGGTCTGCTGGGTCGCATTTTTTCTCCTTAGCTATCCACAGACTAATTTCACTGTCCTGACCGTGAACGGTCCACGTGATTTTCATATTGGCCTGACTCCAACGCTCTTCACGATTCTTCTTTTTGTCGTTGGTATCGCCATGGCGGTTGGCAAAGCCTCTGTTTTCAAATTCATCTCCGACGACTTCGGTGAAAACATTGGTGCCGTTTCTGGCGTTGTAGGCCTAGCTGGCGGCCTGGGAGGCTTTGTCCTTCCGATCATGTTTGGTGCGCTGGTGGACATCACTGGCGTGCGCTCATCGAGTTTCATGCTGCTCTACGGAAGTGTCTGTGTATCGCTCGTCTGGATGCACTTTAGTTTCAGGGCTGAAAGTGTGGCCAAAGGCCGTTTGTCACTGGCTACAAACGCTCAATAGGAGTCGATTATGTCATCAAGTTACGTCATTAAACGTTGGGAACCAGAGGTGAAAACATTCTGGGAGGAGCAAGGTAGCCGGATAGCCAATAGAAATCTCTGGATTTCAATTTTCGCGTTGATGCTGGCTTTTATTGTCTGGATGCTCTGGTCTGTCGTGGTGGTCAATCTGGGTAAAGCTGGATTTAATTTTAGTAAGAACCAGATGTTTTGGCTGACAGCCTTGCCAGCCTTATCTGGAGCGACGTTGCGGATTTTTTATTCCTTTCTCGTGCCGATATTTGGTGGGCGCCGGTGGACAGCAATTTCAACCGCGAGCTTGCTCATCCCAGCCTTGGGCATGGGCTTTGCCTTGCGAGATCCAACCACTAGTTATCCAACTCTTCTTGTGCTGGCTTTGCTCTGCGGATTTGGAGGCGGCAACTTCAGTTCCTCTATGTCAAATATCAGTTTCTTTTTTCCAAAGGCAAAAAAAGGATTGGCGACAGGTTTAAACGCGGGCATTGGTAACTTAGGCGTTTCGGTGGTGCAGTTTGTTGTACCGATGGTGATCTCGATCGCGGTGTTCGGTGTGGTGGGTGGTGAGGGACATCAATTTAACGGACCCGATGGTGTTCAGAAAACAATCTGGTTGCAAAACGCTGGATTTGTCTGGGTGCCTTTGATTGTTATTTCGGCGCTTGCCGCATGGTTTGGTATGAATGATCTCGCCGAAGCAAAGGCCTCTTTTGCGGATCAGGCAGTGATATTCAAGCGTAGTCATAACTGGCTGATGTGCTGGCTTTATCTGGGAACTTTCGGTTCATTTATCGGATTTTCAGCAGGATTGGCTCTGTTGACACAGTCTCAGTTTCCTAACGTCAACCCTACTAAGTATGCGTTCCTGGGTCCTTTGGTCGGCGCTGCGGTCCGCCCTGTCGGTGGATGGATTTCTGACAAGATTGGTGGAGCGTGCGTCACGCTCTGGACCTTTGTGGGAATGATGATTGCAGTCTTAGGTGTCCTGTATTTCCTGCCCACAGGTTCAAATCCAGGAAGTTTTGAAGGGTTTCTTGGAATGTTCATTGTGCTGTTTGCATTGACAGGTCTGGGTAATGGATCGACGTTCCGGATGATCCCGGTCATTTTTTTGCACGAACGTCAGCAAGTGGCAGCAAAAGATGCTGCCTCGCAACGACAGGCCACGCTTGATGGTGGCAAAGAGGCCGCAGCAGTCCTGGGCTTTTCAGGAGCGATTGGCGCATACGGCGGGTTCTTTATCCCTAAAAGTTTCGGTACGGCGATTGATATGACGGGCTCACCGCATGCCGCCTTGTATTGCTTCATCGTCTTCTATGCCACCTGTGTGTTTGTCACGTGGTGGTGGTATGCCCGTCGCAATGCCCCGATGCCCTGCTGAACTGAATGCTTAATGGTCGCGGTATGCGACAAGTTGGAGAAAATGAATGAGTCACTTTTTAGATCGCTTACAGTTTTTTTCGAAAACCAAAGAGACCTTTTCAAACGGTCATGGTGCTGTCGTGGCAGAAGACCGTCAATGGGAGGATGCTTATCGTCAGCGCTGGCAGCATGACAAAATTGTTCGCTCAACGCATGGTGTGAATTGCACGGGATCATGTTCGTGGAAGGTCTACGTCAAAAGCGGTTTAATTACCTGGGAAACTCAGCAAACTGATTACCCGAGGACACGACCAGACCTCCCAAATCATGAGCCACGTGGATGTCCGCGTGGAGCATCCTACAGTTGGTATGTGTATTCGGCGCAGCGTGTCAAACACCCGATGGTGCGCGGCCGTTTAATGGAAATGTGGCGTGACGCGCGTAAAACGATGGATCCGATCGATGCGTGGGAATACATCAGCCAGAATCCCGAGCGTGCCAAGCGATACAAAAGTGTGCGTGGTCTGGGTGGCTTTGTCCGGGCAGACTGGGATACCGTGACCGAGATCATCGCAGCAGCGAATGCGATGACGATCAAAAAATACGGTCCGGACCGTATTGTCGGATTCTCTCCGATTCCTGCAATGTCTATGGTGTCCTACGCAGCGGGCGCACGTTATCTGAGTCTGATTGGCGGTGCCTGTCTGAGTTTTTATGACTGGTATTGCGATTTGCCACCTGCCAGTCCACAGGTATGGGGAGAGCAAACTGATGTGCCTGAGTCGGCTGACTGGTACAACTCGACATACCTGATGGTTTGGGGATCGAACGTTCCGCAGACACGAACGCCTGATGCGCACTTCTATACGGAAGTCCGCTACAAAGGTACAAAAACTGTCGCCGTCTCAAGTGATTTTGGCGAGATGGTCAAATTTGGCGATATATGGCTTGCGCCCAAGCAAGGTACGGACGCAGCGCTCGCGATGGCGATGGGCCATGTCGTAATGAAAGAGTTTCATTTAAGCGGGAAGTCTGAGTACTTCCGGGATTATTCGAAGCAATACACCGATATGCCGATGCTGGTGATGTTGCGCGAGCTTAATGGTGGATTAGTTCCAGACCATTTCTTGCGTGCATCGCACCTCGCAGATAATCACGGTGAGACGAACAATCCGGATTGGAAAACTTTGTTGATAGATGCCGTCACAGGTGAGTTAGTTGTACCCAATGGTGCAATCGGCTTGCGTTGGGGAGAGGGCGCCGTCAACGAAGGTAAACAGCTCGGACGCTGGAATCTTGAGAAAAAGGATGCCGCTTCAGGCCGTGAAGTCGATCCGGTACTGAGTATGGTGGATGTGGAGCACGAGATCGCTGGTGTGAGCTTTCCATATTTCGGAGCTGAGCACGAGGAGTTGCTGGTTCGTAATGTTCCTGTCAAACGTATGGTGCTTGCTGATGGAACAAGCGTGCTTGTCACAACAGTTTATGACCTGCAGATGGCCAACTATGGCGTGGATCGCGGACT
Source organism: Sheuella sp. (assembly GCA_030650995.1). Taxonomy (GTDB): domain Bacteria; phylum Pseudomonadota; class Gammaproteobacteria; order Burkholderiales; family Burkholderiaceae_B; genus Zwartia. The sequence continues at coordinate 24,628 of JAUSCY010000064.1, forward strand.
GGGTGGCGGTAATGTCGCGACAAGCTTCGACGACGATGTGCCATACACACCTGCCTGGCAGGAAAAGCACACGACTGTGCCGCGTCATCTCGTGATTCAGGTCGCGCGTGAGTTCGCACAAAACGCGCACGATACGCACGGCAAATCAATGGTTATTGTCGGCGCTGCGCTGAATCACTGGTACCACATGGATATGACCTACCGTGGCATCATTAATTTATTAATGATGTGCGGTTGTGTCGGTCAGAGCGGTGGCGGTTGGGCGCACTATGTTGGTCAGGAAAAATTGCGACCGCAGTTCGGCTGGGCACCATTGGCATTTGGTCTGGATTGGTCGCGTCCTCCCCGTCAGATGAATGGAACCAGTTTCTTTTATGCGCACACCAGTCAGTGGCGCCATGAAAAACTGCACGTTGACGAAATACTTTCGCCGACGGCGGATGCAGCTAAATATAAAAACATGAGCATGCTCGATTTGAATGCCAAGTCGGAGCGGATGGGCTGGTTACCATCAGCGCCTCAGCTAGAAACTAATCCACTTGATGTGGTGGCAGCGGCAGAGGCACAGGGTAAAGATCCGGTGTCTTATGTAACAGAAAACCTTAAGAATGGCAGCCTGAATATGAGCTGCGACGATCCGGATAATCCTGCGAACTTTCCGCGCAATATGTTCGTCTGGAGATCGAACATTCTGGGTTCAAGCGGCAAGGGTCATGAATATTTCCTGAAATATTTTCTTGGCACGCAGAATGCCCTGTTTGGTGATGAAGCTGACGCGATTAAACCGAGCGAAGTCAAATTCCGCGAGGAGGCTGCGGAGGGTAAGCTTGATCTGATCACTGTGCTTGATTTCCGCATGAGTACGACTTGCCTGTATGGGGATATCGTTCTGCCTACCGCGACATGGTATGAAAAGGATGACCTCAATACCTCAGACATGCACCCTTTTATTCATCCGCTGAGTGAAGCCGTCCAGCCATTATGGGAAAGTAAGACAGACTGGGAAATCTACAAACTGATCGCTAAAAAGTTCAGTGAAATTGCAGGACCATATCTTGGCACCCGCAAGGATATTGTTCTCACACCTCTCATGCACGATACCCCCGGTGAACTGGGCCAGGCCTTTGAACCAAAAGACTGGAAGCTTGGAGAGTGTGATTTGATTCCAGGTAAAACCGCGCCAAACATGACCGTGGTAGAGCGCAACTACAGTGATATTTACCGCAAATTCACCTCGGTCGGTCCATTGCTGGAAAAATTGGGTAATGGCGGCAAAGGGATTGGCTGGGATACCAAGCATGAGGTACATGAGCTCGCTGGAATTACCAAGACTGTCACTGAAGAGGGTGTCAGCAAAGGGCGACCAAGGCTAGATACAGCGATAGATGCGGCCGAGATGATTCTGACCTTCGCACCAGAGACCAATGGTCATGTTTCTGTCAAAGCATGGCAAGCCTTGTCTAAAATAACTGGGCGTGACCATACGCACCTTGCTGCAGGCCGCGAACACGACAAGATTCGTTTTCGTGATGTGCAGGCACAGCCACGCAAGATTATCTCGGCACCGACATGGTCGGGCCTGGAGAGTGAAGAGGTCAGCTACAGCGCCGGCTACACCAATGTTCACGAGTTGATACCTTGGCGCACGCTGACAGGCCGGCAGCAGTTTTACCAGGACCATCGCTGGATGCTTGATTTTGGCGAAGGCTCTTGTGTGTACAAACCAGCGATTGACACCAAAACCATTAAGCCGATGCTGGGAGTCAAGCCGAACGGTCAAAAGGAAATCGTGCTGAATTGGCTCACGCCGCACCAGAAATGGGGCATCCATTCAACCTACTCTGACAACTTGCGGATGTTGACACTCAGCCGGGGAGGGCCGCATGTCTGGATTTCAGAAATTGAAGCGAAACAGGCCGGCCTGGTAGACAACGATTGGGTTGAGGTGTTCAACGTGAACGGAACGCTGACAGCGCGGGTCGTTGTCAGTCAGCGCATCCCCAACGGTGTTTGTCTGATGTATCACGCACAGGAAAAAATCATCAATACACCTGGAGCTGAAATGAGTGGTCAGCGCGGTGGAATCCATAATTCGGTTACCCGTACGGTGCTCAAGCCCACCCATATGATTGGTGGATACGCTCAACAGGCCTGGGGGTTCAATTATTACGGAACTGTCGGCAGTAACCGGGATGAGTTTGTGATTCTGCGCAAAATGAATAAGGTCGATTGGCTCGAAGACACGCTGGAAGAAGAGGTCGCAAAATGAAAATTCGCGCACAAGTAGGGATGGTGCTGAATCTGGACAAATGTATCGGTTGCCATACATGCTCGGTCACTTGCAAAAACGTCTGGACTAGCCGCGATGGGGTTGAGTACGCCTGGTTCAATAACGTTGAAACAAAACCTGGTATTGGTTACCCCAAGGAGTGGGAGAACCAGAAGAAATGGTTGGGAGGCTGGCAGCGAACGGCTTCGGGCAAGTTAGAACCCCGTCAGGGAAGCAAGTTGAGGATTTTGGCAAATATTTTTGCAAATCCTAACTTGCCAGCGATTGATGATTATTACGAACCCTTTACTTACGATTATGAGCATTTGCAAAATGCTCCGCTAAGCAAGACACCGCCAACAGCGCGGCCAATTTCTGTCATTACTGGCAAGAAAATGGAAAAAATAGAATGGGGTCCGAACTGGGAGGATGATCTCGGCGGAGAGTTCCATTCGCGTAGTCGAGATGCATTATTTGAGGGTGTTCAAAAGGAGATGTATTCAACTTTTGAAAATACCTTCATGATGTACTTGCCAAGATTATGTGAACACTGTCTGAATCCTACGTGCGTCGCAAGTTGTCCCTCTGGTTCGATTTACAAACGAGAGGACGATGGCATCGTTCTGGTTGATCAGGATAAATGCCGTGGATGGCGGATGTGTATTTCAGGCTGTCCTTACAAAAAGATTTACTACAACTGGCAAAGTGGTAAGGCTGAAAAATGCACATTCTGTTATCCGCGTATTGAGGCCGGTCAACCCACCGTTTGTTCAGAGACTTGCGTGGGTCGAATTCGTTATCTCGGTGTGATGTTGTATGACGCAGACAAAATCGAAGGGGCAGCATCCGTTGGCAACGAACAGGATCTGTATCAGAGTCAGCTTGATGTGTTCCTGGATCCTCACTCTGACGAGGTGATCGCAGAGGCACGCGCACAGGGTATTCCTGAGAGCTGGCTGGAGGCCGCGCGCAAATCGCCGGTATACAAAATGGCTTGTGAATGGAAAGTCGCTTTTCCTCTGCATCCCGAATATCGGACTTTGCCAATGGTGTGGTACATCCCTCCGCTTTCGCCTATTCAGAATGCCGCAGAAGCCGGACACATGGGAATGAATGGAATTATCCCTGATGTAAAGAGCTTGCGTATTCCCATCAAGTATCTGGCTAACCTCCTGACTGCAGGAAAAGAGGAGCCGGTGCTGCACGCACTTGAGCGGATGCTTGCAATGCGGGCGTTCAAACGCTCAGAAACGGTACATGGCGAAAAAGATCTGGTGGTGCTTGAGCAAGTCGGATTATCTGAAGAGATGGTTGAAGATATGTATCAGATCATGGCGATTGCCAATTACGAGGATCGTTTCGTTGTGCCATCTAGTCATAAAGAAATGGTGGAGGATAGCTTTAACGAAAAAGGCAGCTGCGGTTTCACCTTCGGTAACGGTTGTTCTGGCGGGACTTCGGACGGAACTTTGTTTGGTAAGAAAAAACAAGGTAGCGATATTTTTATTGAAATGCCTAAATCGCGTAAAGCACGCACAGAAACAATTTGAACTTAAGTCCTGACCATTTAAAAGATGGTCAGGAGGGAGAATCATCATGCAGGACTTTAAATTACTGTCAGCGCTGTTGTGTTATCCGGATCAGGCGCTAATGGATTCGTTACCTGAGATACGTGCGATGGTCTCTGACAGTGCCAGCTTGTCTGGACGGCTAGAGCCACTGCTGGATTATCTGGAGAGTGATTCAGTCATCGCTATTCAGGAAAACTACGTCGCAACTTTTGACCGTAATCAACGGCATAGTTTGCATTTATTTGAACATATCCATGGAGAAAGTCGCGACAGAGGCCAAGCCATGGTTGACTTATTGACCGAGTATCGAAAGAACGGTTTCGATATGGTGACCAATGAGTTGCCAGACTATGTTCCGCTCTTCCTTGAGTTTCTTGCGCAGTTGTCAACAGATCAAGCCCAGCATTTCCTTGGCGATGCCATTCACGTACTGGCTATGATCGGCAATAAACTTACCGCAAATGCAAGTCCCTATGCAGTAATTTTTGATGTTCTTCGCGCGCAGTGTCTGACACAGCCACTTCCTTTCGAGGAACCGCCTGTGCGCGATATGGATGAGGCGATGGAAACTTTCGGGCCAGGAGCCGATGGTGTGGAGCCTTTACTGAAGCCTTCCGCAGCGCAAACAATCAATTTCTATCCAAGAAAGCCCAACATTCCCGGTGGAGCTTCACAGTCCATCAAGCAATGCTGATTGCGATCAGGAGCACATTATGAGTTATATGAACTTTTTCGTTTTTGGAATTTATCCTTATATTGCCTTGACGATCTTTTTACTCGGAAGCCTGGTCAGGTTTGAGCGTGAGCAATATACCTGGAAAAGTGACTCTTCCCAATTGTTATATCGCGGGCAGTTGCGCCTGGGCAATATCTTGTTCCATATCGGTATTCTGGGACTGTTTTTTGGTCACATGTTTGGGTTGCTCACGCCGCTTTGGGTCTGGCATGCGCTTGGCGTGTCGCATGGCCTCAAGCAGATGGTTGCAGTGGTTGCCGGAGGAGTGATGGGTGTTATTTGCCTTGCAGGTTTGTCAATATTGATTTATCGCAGATTTACCAATGCCCGTATTTCAGCAGTCACTACGACGGGTGACAAGATTTTGCTGTTATGGATTTTAGGGGCGTTATTGCTTGGTTTGGCAACCATTACACAATCAGTCAAACACAGCGATGGTTCTGTGATGGTGTTGCTGATGATGTGGGCACAACACCTGCTGACATTCCAGGGTGATGCATCGACATTCATGCTTGAGGCGCCGCTCTTGTTTAAATTGCATATGTTCATGGGTATGACACTGTTTGTGATTTTTCCTTTCACGCGCCTTGTGCATGTATGGAGCGGTTTTGCATCTGTGACATATCTGGTTCGTCCGTGGCAACTAGTACGTCGTCGTTAATCTATGCGCAGGTAGAGGCTGTAATTGATTCCATCTGTTCAATTGAACGGATGGAGCCTGTATCTTAAGGAGAGGGTTATGAGTGTGCGGGTCAATGATGTTGAAATTACCGATGACGAAATAGATGCTGAAATTCGACATCATGAACGTGCGCAACGTCCTCTCGATGATGCGCTGCGTACGCTCGTTATTCAGCGCGTTTTAATTGACGAGGCCAAGCGGTTAGGTATCGATGCGACTGATCCCGAAACCGCCACTACCTTGTTGCTAGAGCGCGAGGTTCATTGCCCGGTCGCAAGTATCGAGGATTGTCAGCGTCATTATCACAGTCATCCAGAACATTTCACTGTCGGAGAGCTGGTCAGTGGCAGTCATATTCTTTTGCAAGTGACGCCGGATGTTGATCTGGAACTTCTGCGTAATAAAGCGACAGCTATTCTGGCAGAGCTACTCGCAGATCCGGGCGAATTTTTTGAATATGCAAAACGCTATTCGAATTGTCCGTCATCAAGCATTGGAGGAAGTCTCGGACAGTTATCACGCGGCGATACAGTGCCTGAATTTGATCGTGCAATTTTTTCGGCGATGGTGCCAGGATTGCTGGATTATGTCGTGCAAACCCGATTCGGTTTTCACATCATCAGAGTTGATCAGGTGATACCAGGCAGACTGCTACCATTCCACCAGGTTAGCAACCAGATTGCCAATGCTTTGCATGCCGCGAGTGTGGATCGCGCTACCCAGCAGTACTTAAAAGTGTTGGTCAGTCGCGCAAGTCTTGATGGCATCAGTCTTGATGCTGAAAGCGGATTGTTGGTCCAGTAGCGTCAATCTCGCACACATTTGTCTGTAATCGTAAATACTTAAAATCGACGTAGCGTTTTTATTGTTTTATGACAGATGAAACTGTCTCCACAGCCTATTGCAAATAAGCTTGGTGATTCTCCAATCAGTGCGTTTAAGGCTATTATTGTCAAATCACAAAATATCTAACGTTGTGGTCTCACGACTGAGGGCCAGACTTAAATGGATGAGGTTAGCAATGCCATCATTACAGGTGCATACGGATCGTTCTTCAATGCGTCTTTGCCATCGCAAACGATCGAGGGTTGTGACAGGATTAATTTTGGGGGGGGTGGGATTGCTTATTTCAGGCTGCGCCCAGGTATCTTCTGTCCAGCCAGGGACACCTATCGCAGATGTGATTCGTAAATTCGGCCGGCCAGTGGTGACATGCGCACAGTCTGATGGCTCGCGACGTATGGTCTGGACCGAACAACCTCAGGGGGAAACAGCATTTGCTTTAGTTGTTGGCCCTGATAAACGCGTAGGCGCGCCTGACCAGTTACTTGACGATAACCACTTTGCGATCCTCTCTAATGGTGAAACCTGGACTGCTGAAAAAATCCGATGTCAGTTCGGACCACCCGCGAACATCACGACCGTAGGCTTTGGTCAGTCTAAACAGTGGGTGTGGGGCTATCGCTATATGCAACCCGCTGCTTTTGCTGCCATGATGTACATCTATATGGGGAATGACGGCAATGCAATGACACGTTATGAATCTGTTCCAGATCCAGATCGTAATGAAGAGGTCATGGGCGGCCGGGGTTAATCCGCATGCATCGCGGTTTGTCGCGCTGGCTATCAATTTCCCATATTTCGTCTGGATTTATTGCGGTCCTGGTGGGGTACACCAGTTCTGCTGCGATTGTTTTTCAGGCTGCACACACCGTTGGGGCTTCACCCGCTGAAATCTCATCCTGGCTGTGGGCGCTTGGGGTTGGCATGGGAGCGACATGTATTGGTTTATCCCTTTATTTTAAAAGCCCTATCCTGACTGCCTGGTCTACGCCCGGTGCTGCTTTGCTGATTACAGGACTTGCTGGCTTGTCTTTGTCAGAGGCGATCGGTATTTTCTTGTTTAATTCGCTGCTGATTACTATCGCTGGTTTTTCTGGCTGGTTTGAGCGACTGATGCGTCATGTACCTAAATCGCTCGCTGCAGCAATGCTTGCTGGTGTGTTGTTGCGTTTTGGTCTGGATGTATTTGTTGTGCTGCCGACCCAGGGAGTTCTGGTCGGTTTAATGCTGGTCTGCTATTTGCTGGGGAGACGTTTTTTTCCTTTGTACGCGGTGCCAACAACTTTTCTGATCGGATTGCTTGTCGCGAGTGTGCAGGGGTTGCTCGTATTTGAATCAATCCGGGTGGAATTTGCCCAACCGGTATTGATGCCCCCGACATTTGTATTGTCCAGCCTGATTGGCGTTGGATTGCCCCTTTTCGTTGTTTCGATGGCTTCACAAAATGTGCCAGGTCTGGCGGTCTTGCGAGCAAATGGATATAACACGCCCGCTTCGCCACTGGTCGGGTGGACTGGTTTCACGGGTTTGATACTGGCACCCTTCGGAGGATTTTCATTCAATCTTGCTGCGATCACCGCAGCGATCTGTATAAGTAAAGATTCCGATCCAGACCCAAAGAGACGATATCTGGCCACAGTGTGGGCGGGTATATTTTATTTATTAACCGGTATTTTTGGTGCGACGGTCGTCAATATTTTTGCCGCATTTCCAAGTGCCTTGATTATTGGTATTGCAGGTCTTGCCTTGCTCGGAACCATTGGCAATGGACTGGTTGTGGCGTTACAAGATGAGAAAGAACGCGATGCCGCTTTAATCACCTTTCTTGTAACGGCTTCAGGGTTAACGTTGTTTGGAATCGGTAGTGGGTTCTGGGGCTTACTCTTCGGTATGGCAACAGCGTGGATTAATCGCAGAAACTGACACCCTCTCAGGCAAAGAACGGGTGTCAGCATAGCCAAGGTTTAAACAGCGGTTTTCATCCCGGCGATTTTTTTATCTCCGTTGTAAATCGGGGGATGCGTGACGATTGATTTCAGTTCAGGATGCGCAGCCTTGAGTGCATTGAGATCTGGCTTAGGACGTGTCATTTCCGTATCCCCAGCAAAGGCCTGTTCAATCGCATATGCTGCGGCCAGCAAATTACCATCGCTGAACAAGCGACCTGAAATCTGCAAACCAAAAGGCATGCCATGCTCGTCAGTGCCGCAGGGCAGAGATATTGTCGGGTTTGTCGCTAATGTCACTACGTAGGTCAGTGCCAGCCACTGGTAGTAATTTTTCATAGCTTGTCCGTCCACGTGGGTAGCATATAGCTCGGTCCAGGGGAACGGTGTGACTGGCGTCACGGGCGAGAGAATCAGATCATAGTGACCGAAGGCTTGTGCAAATTTTCTGGACACCCGCGTTTGTTCAAGATGTGCCCAGGCGCGATCAGCCAGTGTGATAGATGAAGAGATTTCCATATTGGCACGAATATTCGGACCCAGATTTTCCGGGTTGAGACGCCAGGTGTCTGCAAAAGCAGCTACAAAACTTTCTGCACGTAAAATGTCAAAGGCGCGATCTGTATCACCGAGCTGCAGATCGATCGGTTCGCAACTGCCTACCAAAGGCGCCAGCGCTGCTATTTTTTTACGGAAACTTCTGCGCATTTCCTGATCGACGATACAGACGCCGAAGTCCTCGGTGTAGCCCACACGCAATTTTGATAAATCCAGTTGTTTGATTGGCCATAAAGTCGAGGCATCAACTGGAAATGCGAGTGGGTCCAGCAGGTCTGTACCTGTGCTGGCGGCATATAACATGGCCGTATCGGCTACATTGCGTCCCATCGGGCCTAATACTGAAATCACAGACCAGCCCAACGGACGTGCATCATTGGGTACCATGCCAGGCGAGGGTCGCATCCCGACCACACCACATAAAGCAGCGGGGATCCGCAGTGAACCACCTGTGTCAGAGCCTGTGCAGATGGGTAGCATATCGGTGGCAAGTGCGGCGGCAGAGCCTCCCGAGGATCCCCCCGCATTCAAGGTGGGATTGAATGGATTTCCAGTAGCTCCCCAAACCGGGTTGCGTGAATTGGCGCCTGCGCCCATATCCGGTACGTTAGTTTTAGCGGTCACAATTGCGCCAACAGCACGAAGTCTTTTAATGAGACTATTGTCGCTTTCAGGGATGTTGCCACGCAAACCAATATTGCCGTATGTGGTGAGCAGCCCTTTCGTATCCTGCAAGTCTTTTACACCTAATGGCAATCCATGTAGCAAGCCGAGCGTGTCGCCACGCATCACCGCTGCCTCAGCTTGTTTGGCACCTGCACGCGCGCCGTCAAAATCAGTAGCGCAAATTGCATTGATCGCAGGATTGATTTTTTCAATCCGATCGATGCAGGCATCCATGAGCTCAACGGGGGAGATCTGACGGCTTCCGATCAGTCGACGTAATTCAACAGCGGATAGTTCTGGGAGGCTCATGACAATCATCTCACTAAAAATTAATAGATTTCAGGAATTAAATCACGTTCAGTGCTTGACGCAAACGTTTATCCTTGCGAGTATCTTTCTATGAAGATACTCCTAGCTAGAATGAATCACGAGACCAATACGTTCTCACCCGTAGCCACGCCCTTAAAGTCTTTTGGCGATGACGGTCCTGTATATGGTCAGCAGGCTTATGCGGCATCAAAGGGCACTCGTACCGGAATTGCTGCCTTTATTGATCTGGCTGAGCAGGCCGGGCACGAAGTAGTCATTGCAATCAGTGCGACGGCTAACCCCAGCGGTCGTGTCTCGGCCGATGCCTATACACACATCACAGATACGATTGTGGAGGCTGCCAGGGGCTGTGATGCAGTCATGCTTGATCTGCATGGTGCCATGGTCGCAGAAAATGCAGATGATGGCGAAGGGGCGTTACTCACACGGTTACGTGCAGTACTTCCTGATGCGCCCATTGCGGTAGCGCTGGATCTTCACGGGAAAATGACCCCGGAGATCGCCAATAATGCCGATGTAATTGTCAGTTTTAAAACTTACCCGCATATCGATATGTACGAGACGGGTGAACATGCCGGACGTTTACTACTCGACATGATTGCGAACCGTGCAAAACCAGTTGTTGTCTGGCGCAGGTTACCGCTTATGGTGCATACCTTGCGTAGCAGGACTGATATTGGTGCAATGCACGATGCTGTTCAAATGGCGAAGCAAGCAGAGAAAGACGGCATGCTGGCAGTTTCAGTCTTAGCCGGATTTTCACTGGCGGATATTGCGGCACCCTGTATTAGCGTTGTCGTTGTGGCTGATGGTAATAAGCAAGCGGCTGAACGTGTTGCCGATGATATTGCGAATTTCATCTGGGAACATCGCGATGGATTTGTATACGAAAGCGAACCATTGAGCGAATCGGTCGCACTTGCGAAATATGAAGCATCCAAATCTGGTTCTCAGCCGGTCTTGTTACTCGATCATGGCGATAACTGTATGTCGGGGGGCACATGTGACGATATGAATGTTTTACATGAAGCCATTGCCCAAGGGCTGACAGATATTGTTGTTGGACCTGTTTGTGACCCTGAGGCTGTCGAGCAAATGATCACAGCGGGAGTTGGCGCCACGGTCACTGTCAAGATCGGTGACAAAGTGCCGCTTGCGCAACTAGGGATTATTCCGCAGCCCCGGGCGTTAACGGGAACGGTCGCGCGCATTACGGATGGTGAATATGTGATCTCCGGACCGACCTATACAGGGCAGCGAATCAAGATGGGACGGACGGTCAGACTCGATACTCCTCAGGCGCAGGTGATGATCACAGAGACGCCTCAGGAACACTGGGATCTCGGAATTTTCGAGCATATAGATATTGATCCAACCAAACATCAATATGTACTGTTGAAGTCCAGAATGTATTGCCGACCTGTTTTTGTTCCCTTGTCCAAAGCCGTCGTGGAGTGTGATGGGGGCGGTGTGACGAGCTCGGACTATTCACGATTTCCTTTCAGTAAGGTTTCACGACCTGTGTACCCACTGGATTCCGAGACTATCTATGCATTTAAAAGAAATGAAAATCATGACTAAATTTGAAGTGATTACTGGCAATATTAAAAAGAACAAGACACTACGAGCGGGGAAAACGTATGTCATTGAGGGAGAGGTGCATGTTGTCAAAGGCGTGACATTAACTGTCGATGATCGTGTCACGGTATTGCTCGTGAATGGCGTGTTTCCCAAAAGTCTGATCCGTCGTTCAGCCTTGATTTTTGATCAGGGATCTCGATTGTCTGCTAAACGCTTTTATATTAAAGCTGCTGATGTCAATCACAAGCCAGTCAAGCTCTCGGATAATGGTGGAGTTTGGTTTTTAGGGAATTTCAACGATGCGAGCAAAGACGGCGTTTCAGTCAAAGTGAATCGTAAAAATCCACTTTCAGCATTTAAAGCGGAAATGGTTGCCGCCTATTACCTCGGTCGTAAAGACACCTATATCAGCGTAAAGTCCAGGAAAGAACTGGACATAGGTGACGATGTCGATGGGTTCTCGATTCTAGGCGTAGGTCCTGGCGAATGGAATGTTTCGGAAGTTCGCAGCCATTTCTCCGGTGATGATGGCTTCGATGTCACTAACTCGCACATTAAGCTTGATCGTCTGGAGATCAAACATCCAACTGAAGATGGTATGAACATCAGCAGTAGTCGTGTAGAAATTCATAAAAGTTT
>JAUSCY010000070.1 GCA_030650995.1 Sheuella sp.
TCACCCGATACATCACGGGTAATGGAAGGATTATCTGATTTACGGGAAATCTTATCGATTTCATCGATATAAACAATTGCACGCTGCGCTTTTTCAACTTCGTAATTGCAGTTTTGCAGCAGCTTCTGAATAATGTTTTCGACGTCCTCACCCACATAACCGGCTTCGGTCAGTGTGGTGGCATCTGCCATGACAAAAGGCACATTCAATTGACGTGCAAGCGTCTGGGCAAGCAATGTTTTGCCTGAACCAGTCGGTCCGATCAGCAAAATATTACTCTTCGAGAGCTCGACATCATCTCCCTTGATTTCGCCATGACGCAGGCGTTTGTAGTGGTTATATACCGCTACAGCCAGCACGCGCTTGGGTGCAGTCTGGCCAATCACATATTGGTCCAGAAAAGCTTTGATTTCTGCAGGAGTAGGCAAATCTGTACGGATGGACTCACGTGCATTAGCCTGGGCTTCTTCGCGAATGATGTCATTGCATAAATCGATGCATTCATCACACACGAAAACCGAAGGCCCGGCAATCAGCTTGCGAACTTCGGTCTGGCTTTTATTGCAAAAAGAGCAATGCAGCGCTTTAGTGCCTGCGGATGCTTTTTTTTCAGTCATAACGGTCCAATACAGAAATCGATACAGAAATAAATACGTCTTTACGCTGCTGAGTCGGCGCGGGTCGTGAGAACTTTATCAATCAAGCCATACGTTGCGGCGTCTTCGGCTGACATGAAATTGTCGCGTTCGGTATCCACCTCAATGCGCTCAATGCTCTGCCCAGTATTTTGGGCCAGCATACCATTGAGACGTGAACGCAAATCAAGTATCTCGCGTGCCTGAATCTGAATGTCTGTCGCCTGACCCTGCGCTCCGCCCGAGGGCTGATGAATCATGATGCGTGAATTGGGCAGGGAAAAACGCTTGCCTTTATTGCCTGCAGCAAGCAGGAAAGCGCCCATACTGGCGGCTAGTCCTGTGCACAAGGTCGAAACCTCTGGCTTGATAAAGTGCATGGTGTCATAGATCGCCATGCCAGCATACACCGACCCACCTGGTGAGTTGATATAGAGCGCTACATCTTTATCTGGATTTTCCGACTCCAGAAACAGCAATTGCGCAACAATCAGGTTGGCGGACTGGTCATTGACTGGTCCGACCAAAAATATCACGCGTTCTTTGAGCAGTCGTGAATAAATATCATAGGAGCGCTCGCCCCGACCCGACTGCTCAACCACCATCGGAATGTAACCAAGTCCGGTGGGGGTTACAGAAGAACCACCGTGCATGGATGCATAAAAATCGGTAAAGCGTTGCATAGTTAAGCAGTTCCCATGATTTGGTCAAACGGTACGGCTTCGTCTTCGACCTGAGCTTTAGCCAATGCGTGCTGCACAACGTTGTCTTCGAGAACAATACCCTCGACCTCAGAACGTCGAGCACGATCTGACAAATAATAGCTGACAACTTCAGCTGGTTTTTCGTAATTGGCAGCGAACTCTTCGATACGCGCACGAACTTGCTCAGGCTTGGCCTGAAGCGATTCTTTGGCAACGAGCTCAGCAACAAGCAGTCCCAGGCGTACACGGCGCTCTGCTTCAGCGGTAAACGCATCTGCAGGAATTGGCATTGAATCGGCATTAGGCACACCGCGCTGCTTGAGCTCGGCACGTGCAGCGGCAACGCGCTCTTCGCATTCGGAGTCGATCAGTGCTTTGGGTACGTCAAATGTAGCGGCCTCAACCAGGGCATTCATCACGCTGGTTTTTGTACGCGCCATGCTGCGGGCTTTGACTTCACGCTCGATATTGCCGCGGATGTCAGCGATCAGTTTCTCAACATCGCCTTCTGGCTGACCAAGCGACTTGGCAAACTCTGCGTCCATGGCTGGCAGAACAGGCTCAGCGACTTCTTTCAGTGTGACTGTGAACTCAGCAGTTTTACCGGCGACGTCTTTGCCACCGTAATCAGCTGGAAACTCAACCGGGAATTTTTTGGTTTCGCCGGCTTTCATACCGCGAATAGCCGTTTCAAACTCAGGCAACATGCGGCCCTGACCCAGTACAAATGGGAAATCATCCGCTTTACCGCCTTCGAAAGGCACATCATCAATGGTGCCCAGAAAGTCTAGCGTGACACGGTCATCATCGGTCGCCGCGCGACCTTCACGTGCCTCGTGCAGGGCACGCTGCTTGCGCAGAACGTCGATCGTGCGCTGGACTTCGGCTTCGCCGACTTCGGTCACAGCACGTTTGATTTTGAGGGTAGCAAGATCTGGAACGGAAACAGTTGGGTACACCTCAAACGTGGCAGCAAAAGCCAGGGTGCTTTCAGGCACGCCTTCGGTTTTTGGCTCGAGTTTGGGAGCACCCGCGACGCGCAAGCCTGAGGCCTGGATCGCCTGCTCGAATGCCTGACCAACTTTACTGTTGATCGCATCGTAGCGAATGCCGGGAGCATGTGAACGCTCAAGCATCGAGAGTGGCACTTTGCCCGGGCGGAAACCCGCGACTTTAGCGGTGCGTGCGACACGCTTGAGTTCGGCCTGAACGGCCTGTTCGACATCTGCCATTGAGACAGAAAGTTCAACACGGCGCTCAAGGCCGGAGAGTGTTTCAACAACAGGTTGCATGTAAAAATCTACCAAACAGGATGTACAGCGCAGCGGACTGCCCACGCCGAATTAATGGATCGGGTTGGTGCGAAGGGCGGGACTCGAACCCGCACACCTGTTACGGCGTCAGGACCTAAACCTGGTGCGTCTACCAATTTCGCCACCTTCGCAGTAGGCAAGCATTGTAGCGCACCCTTGAAGTGGTTTCCGCCCCCTAAGTGTTTCTACTGGTTAAAATACAAAAATGAACCCGCGCCTCGATACCCTGCAGCCCTATCCTTTTGAAAAATTACGTGCCTTGCTGGCCCAGGCAGGCACGCCACCAAAGGATTTACGGCCAATTAACCTGTCCATCGGTGAGCCCAAGCACGCCGCCCCCGAATGCATCAAGGCCGCCATAGTCAGCGCGCTCGCAGGCCTGTCGGTCTACCCGCCTACTAAAGGTGACCCGCTACTGCGTCGGGCCATCAGCCAGTGGATCGGACGACGCTACGGTATACCTGAGCCTGACCCAGAAACACAGGTTTTGCCTGCCCTGGGCTCAAGGGAAGCTTTATTTGCCTTTGCACAGGTTGTGCTGGACGCAACCAAAGACGGTATTGTTGTCTGCCCCAATCCTTTCTATCAGATTTATGAAGGCGCAGCACTGCTGGGTGGTGCAACGCCCTATTACGTCAATTCCGATCCTGCTCAGAATTTCCGGTGCGACTGGTCCACAGTTCCCGAGGATATCTGGGCACGTACGCAATTACTTTTCGTCTGCTCTCCAGGCAATCCCGCTGGAAATGTCATGGATCTCGAGGACTGGAGAAAGCTTTTTGCTTTATCGGACCGCTACGGATTCGTGATCGCGTCTGACGAGTGCTACTCAGAAATTTATCTGGACGAAAATAATCCTCCGTTAGGCGGCATGCAGGCAGCCTATCAGCTGGGCCGGCACGATTTTAAAAATCTGGTGAGTTTTTCAAGCCTGTCTAAACGCTCCAACGTCCCTGGAATGCGCTCAGGTTTTGTAGCAGGAGATGCAATGCTGATGTCGCGCTTCCTGCTGTATCGGACCTATCACGGCAGTGCCTTGTCACCGCTCGTCTCTGCAGCCAGCATCGCGGCGTGGAATGACGAAGCCCATGTGATCGATAATCGCAGCCAGTACCGCGCCAAATTTGACGCTGTGCTGCCCATTCTGGAACCAGTGCTGGACGTCAAACGTCCCGATGCTTCGTTTTATCTCTGGGCGGGTACACAGGGTTCTGATACGGATTTCGCGCGCGACTTGCTGGGTCAGACCGCGGTCACCGTGCTTCCTGGAAGTTTTGTCGGCCGAACCGTGCACGGGGTCAACCCGGGTCAGAATCGTATCCGTATTGCGCTGGTTGCACCGCTGGCAGATTGTGTCGAGGCAGCACACCGGATCGCTGATTTTGTACGAAAGTCACAGAAATAAAATTCTGTAAAACACACGCACACAATGTAAAACACACGTACTCAACGCATTTTCTTTAAACAATTCGATTTCAAACATTTAAATTATTACGGACAAAATTATGACAACCGACCTGCAAAACACCATTGAACTTGGCTGGGAAAATCGTACAACACTGACCCCAGGCATGGCGGATAAAACGGTATTCGATGCGGTCGAGCACACGATCAACGAACTCGAGACTGGCAAGCTGCGCGTGGCAGAGAAAATCAATGGCACATGGACCGTTCACCAGTGGATCAAAAAAGCAGTTCTATTGTCCTTTCGTCTGACAAACAACGAGATCATGGGTCAATCCCCGCTACAGTTTTATGACAAAGTGCCACTTAAATTTGCCGGCATGAGCGATGCGCAATTTCAAGCGGGTGGTTATCGTGCAGTACCTGGCGCAATTGCGCGTCGCGGCTGTTTTGTTGATAAAAACGTTGTTCTGATGCCCTCCTTCGTCAATATCGGAGCCTATGTTGGTGAGGGCACAATGGTTGACACCTGGGCCACCGTTGGTTCGTGCGCACAGATCGGTAAAAACGTTCACCTCTCAGGCGGCGTTGGCATCGGCGGTGTGCTCGAGCCACTGCAAGCCAACCCCACCATCATCGAAGATAACTGCTTTATCGGCGCGCGCTCCGAAGTCGTTGAAGGCGTGATCGTTGAAGAAAACTCAGTCCTCGCAATGGGTGTTTTCCTGTCGCAGAGCACACGCATTTATGACCGTGAAACAAAAGAAATTCATTACGGTCGCGTGCCTTCTGGATCAGTCGTTGTTCCTGGCTCACTTCCTTCGGCTGATGGCAGCCATAGCCTGAACTGCGCCATCATTGTCAAACGTGTCGATGCGCAAACACGCGCCAAGACCAGCATCAACGATTTGCTGCGCGCCTGAACTGAGCGAACACCACCCATGCGCAACACGCAATTCATCCACGCAACCAGAGCGACCAATTGATCACTGACCACACCCACGCCTCGAGAGAGGCGCTGCTCACCGTACGTGATTTGATTCGCTACGCAGTTTCACACTTCAATCAGGCGAAATTATTTTTTGGCCATGGCTCGGATAACGCGTGGGATGAGGCGGTCTACCTAGTGCTCTTTACATTGCACCTGCCACCCGATCAGCTTGATCCTTTTATGGATGCACGCATCCTGCCGTCTGAACGTGAACGCGCGCTGGATATGATTGACCGGCGATGCGATTTGCGAGTGCCTGCAGCCTATCTGACAAAAGAGTCCTGGTTGCAAGGTTATCGTTTTTATGTGGATGAGCGCGTGATTGTGCCGCGATC
Source organism: Sheuella sp. (assembly GCA_030650995.1). Lineage (GTDB taxonomy): Bacteria > Pseudomonadota > Gammaproteobacteria > Burkholderiales > Burkholderiaceae_B > Zwartia. The sequence continues at coordinate 5,383 of JAUSCY010000070.1, forward strand.
CCCCATGGCAGAACTGTTAATGACTCAGCTCAGCCCATGGGTGATCGACCCTTATGAAGTCACCAGTATTCTTGATTTATGCACAGGCTCGGGATGCCTTGCAATCATTGCAGCGCATCAGTTTCCCGAGGCATTAGTCGATGCGACAGACATTTCAAAAGATGCACTGGATGTGGCGCAGATCAATGTTCTCGAGCATGCGCTCAATGAGCGTGTGAACCTGCATCATGGCAGCCTGTATGACCCCTTGCCAATCGGTTCGAAATACGACGTCATCATCAGCAATCCACCCTACGTCAACAGCCAGTCAATGATGAAATTACCCCTTGAGTATCAGCGCGAGCCAAGCCTTGCGCTGGCAGGCGGAGATGACGGGATGGACCTGGTGCGAACAATTATTGAGCAGGCATCTTCACATCTTACCGAGCAAGGCGTATTGCTAATCGAGATCGGACACGAACGTCATTTTTTCGAGCAAGCCTTTCCCGAACTCGATCCCGTCTGGCTCGATACTGCAGAATCCACCGATCAGATTCTGCTTCTGACCCGTGAGCAACTCCCCTCGTGATACGCGCGCAAGGATTAACGGTCCGGCGTGGCACCAAAGTGCTGCTGGACACAACAGAATTTGTCGTTCACCCAGGTGAGCGTGTCGGCTTTGTCGGTAAAAACGGCGCGGGGAAATCCACGCTCTTCGCGCTCATTCAGCACGAGATCGAGGCTGATGCTGGTTCGCTGGACATACCGGTAGGATGGCGTGTCGCCAGCGTCGAGCAAGAAATAGCCTCGAGCAATATTCCAGCACGTGAATTTGTAATTGATGGCGATGTAAAACTGCGTCAGTTACAAGCACAGCGTCAAGCAGCTGAAAATGATGCACAGGCTGATGGTGCGCATATCGCAGAGCTTGAAGCGGAACTCATTGAAGCCGACGCCTGGACTGCCGCCTCGCGTGCAGAGCAGCTCCTCGCTGGTCTTGGATTTACCCCAGCGCAGTGGATGCAGCCTGTCGACAGCTTTTCTGGTGGCTGGAGGATGCGTCTGGCACTGGCGCGAGCGCTGATGGCGCCCTCGGAATTGCTACTGCTCGATGAGCCCACCAACCATCTGGATCTGGATGCGATGCTTTGGCTGGAGCGTTGGCTAGCCGCCTATGCAGGTACCGTTCTGCTGATTTCGCACGACACAGAATTTCTCGATGCGGTGGCCCAAACCATTCTGCACTTTGACCAGGGCAAACTGAATCGCTACAAAGGCGGCTATCAGGACTTTGTGATTCAGCGCGCGGAGCGACTGCGTCAGGGCAAGATTGCTTACGAGCGTCAGACACGCGAGACCGCACGACTGCAAGGATTTATTGACCGGTTCAAGGCAAAAGCATCAAAAGCCAA
>JAUSCY010000081.1 GCA_030650995.1 Sheuella sp.
TCACCTTGCGATGCACGCGGCTATTGACCTCAACCAGAAAATCAATGCTACGGCGTTTGCGCTTGGGAATATTCTTCAACAAGGTTGCCAGCCTCTGACCTGGTTCGGTCGTCCTCAGATAGGGGGCCAGATCAGCGGCCAGCTCGGGCAGATATTTGAAAGGAAACTCCTCGGCATACGGCTCGAGGAAAAAATCAAACGGGTTATAGACCGCCATCTCCGCGACCAGATCCACTGCAACCTGGAATTCACGTGTTTTCTCCGGGAATACGATCCGGGCAAGATAGTTTGAAAAGGGATCCTGCTGCCAATTCAGGAAATGATCCTGAGGTGTGACGCGCAACGCATAGGAAAGAATCCTCGTACGGCAATGCGGCGCTGGTCGCAAGCGGATCACCTGGGGTCCCAGATTGATCAACTGATCGTAGCGATAAGTTGTAACGTGATGAAGTGCAACGTGGATAGCCATGATTACCTTAAAGCAATATCTATGCCAGAATAAAGCCTGTCAGCCTAGTGTGGCATAGATATTGCTTAATCTATCTGCACAACATATAGATATTTAACAATTGTCAGTCATGCAGCAAGTTGCGCGCATTCAGCGCTTGCTTTCAATCAGATGAAGTGTCGGATGGTCTCATGCAACAAACAATGCAGAACATTGCTTTTGATGAAATGGTCGATGACAATCAGTCACGCGATACCCTGTGTCAGGATCCGACTTTAAATCCTCGTGCCCACTATCAGGGTTTCGCACAATGGCTCGCGCAGCAACCTGAGCAAACACTCAAGGCCAGGCGTGAAGAAGCCGAGCTGATCTTCAGACGCGTTGGCATTACCTTTGCCGTGTATGGTGATACGGACGGTACAGAACGAACCATCCCCTTTGATATTGTGCCGAGGATTTTTCCTGCCCACGAATGGGCAGTGCTGGCGCGCGGATTAAAACAGCGCGTCCAAGCACTGAATATGTTTCTTCATGATGTTTATCACGATCAGCACATACTGAAAGCCGGTATCGTGCCGCGTGAACAAGTCATCAACAATGCTCAGTACCGTGCGCAAATGCAGGGCGTGGATGTGCCACTTGATGTCTACGCGCACATCGCCGGCATTGACATCGTGCGCGCCAATCACGGTCAAGACAAGGGCGCATTCTTCGTACTTGAAGACAATTTGCGTGTACCCTCTGGCGTGTCATACATGCTTGAAAACCGCAAGATGATGATGCGGCTCTTTCCTGAATTGTTTGCCAACCATCGTGTGGAGCCTGTCGCACATTATCCGGACCTGTTGCTTGAGTCCTTGCGACATGCAGCCCCCGCTGCAGCAGGTCAGCCAAACGTGGTGGTACTGACTCCGGGCATGTACAACTCAGCCTATTTCGAACATGCGTTTCTTGCGCAACAAATGGGCGTCGAACTCGTCGAGGGAAAAGATCTGTTCGTTCAAGACGATGTGCTGTTCATGCGCACGACGCAAGGTCCCCGACGCATCGATGTGATTTACCGGCGTGTGGATGATGACTTTCTGGATCCGGAAGTATTTCGCGATGACTCAACACTGGGTGCAAAGGGTTTGCTGCGCGCCTTGCGTGCAGGCAATGTAGCCATCTGTAATGCGATCGGCACAGGTGTTGCGGACGACAAATCTATCTATCCTTATGTGCCGGACATGATTCGTTTTTATCTGAGCGAGGAACCACTGATCGCCAACGTACCGACCTATATGTGCCGTAAACCCGATGAACTTGACCACGTGATTCAGAATATGGAAAAGCTTGTTGTCAAAGAGGTACATGGCGCAGGTGGATATGGCATGCTGGTTGGACCAGCTTCGTCTAAAGCAGAAGTCGAATCATTCAAGGCGCGCGTACTGTCCAACCCCAGTAACTACATTGCACAACCGACGCTCGCCTTATCGACCTGCCCGACTTATGTTGATGCCGGAATTGCTCCACGCCATATTGACTTGCGTCCTTTCGTTTTGTCCGGGCAACACGTACGTATGGTGCCGGGCGGCCTCACGCGCGTCGCCCTGAAAGAAGGCTCACTCGTCGTCAATTCATCGCAGGGTGGTGGTACTAAAGACACCTGGATCCTGGAAAATTAAGGCTGCCTTACATGCTCTCAAGAACCGCAGATCACTTGTACTGGATGGCGCGCTACACAGAACGCGCCGAGAACACCGCCCGCATGCTTGACGTCAATTATCAGATGTCGCTGCTGCCTCAGTCAGAAAAAACGATTGAAAGTGGCTGGCGAGCCCTGCTTGAAATTTCAGAGCTGACCGACGCCTACAACAGTAAGCACGATAATGCCGCGCCCTCGACCGTTATATCGTTCATGGCGCGCGACATGGACAATCCCTCATCGATCATGCGTTGCCTGCAGGCCGCACGTGAGAATGCCCGTGCGGTACGTGGTTCGATCACGACAGAGTTATGGGAAACAATCAACACCACATGGCTCGAAGCGCAGCGCCTGATTCTGAATGGCCAGGTGGAACAATCACCCGCTGAATTTTTTGAGTGGGTCAAATTCCGTTCGCATCTGACACGTGGCGTGCATGCAGGCACCATGATGCGCGGCGAGGTATATGACTTTATTCAGCTCGGCTCTTTTCTAGAGCGTGCGGACAACACCGCACGCCTGCTCGATGTAAAGTTTCTGGCTGCAGCGGAGACACGTGATGAGGCGGCCGATCCTGTCGATGAGTTTTATTACTGGGCTGCGATTCTGCGTTCGGTGTCGGCCTTTGAGAGTTATCGCAAGGTTTATCGCGACGTCATCACGCCTGAGCGTATTGCAGAGCTCCTGATTTTGAATCTGAGTATGCCGCGCTCTCTGGCAGCCTGTCTGCAAGAGGTCGTCAAGAGACTCGCGCGCGTGCGAAACGCGCAATCTGCCGAGACCCAGATGGCAACGCTGAATTTATTCACCGAGCTGCGCGACACAACAATCGACGAAATTCTTGAAAAAGGGCTGCATGTCTTTCTCACCGAATTTTTGAGCCGCATCAATGCTGTGGGTGCGGGAATCAGCCAGGACTTTCTGGTCCCGCTCGATGATGCTGCCTAAATATTTCTCACCCTAAACGCAGATAGTGCGTTAAACTTTTGCCACGGCACAACGTTCCAGTCCTCGTGCCTCGATAAGCCCCAACTCTGTGGGCGCTCGCCTCCAAGGCGTTTTTTACTCCCAGTTCGTCTGCCCCGATTGGAGCCTGCTTAATTTGCTGGCCGGCACGACGATGGAGCACTTCTTTTGTCTTCTTCTATTACTTTTGCTGACCTCGGGTTGGCTGATCCCCTTTTGCGCGCATTAACCGACTCCGGTTACACCGCCCCCACCCCTATTCAAGCCCAGGCCATTCCACGCGTACTCGCTGGTGGTGACCTGTTGGCCGCCGCGCAAACCGGCACAGGCAAAACCGCAGGTTTTACCCTGCCAATTCTGCATATGCTGCTGGCTAAACCTCTGGCTGAACGCAAGCCAGGTCGTCCGCGCGTACTGATTCTGACACCGACGCGTGAGCTCACCGCTCAGGTTGAAGAGTCCGTGAAAACTTACGGTCAACATACAAAAATATCCTCACTGGTTATTTTTGGCGGCGTAAATATCAACCCCCAGACCAATGCCTTACGCAAACCGATTGATATCCTGGTGGCCACACCAGGACGCCTGCTGGATCATTGCCAGCAGCGCAACGTCGACCTGTCCGGTGTAGAAATTCTGGTACTCGACGAAGCCGACCGCATGCTCGACATGGGTTTTATCCGCGACATTCGTAAAATTATGGCTTTGTTGCCACGTCAGCGTCAAAACCTGCTGTTTTCAGCAACATTCTCCGATGAGATTCGTGAGCTGTCCAAAGGCGTGCTGGTCAACGCAAGCGAAGTTTCCGTTGCCGCGCGCAATACGACGGCGGAACGTGTTGATCAGACGGTACACATGGTCGAGCAAGCCCACAAACGCGACATCCTCAGCCATATCATTCGTGAAAGTGGCTGGCATCAGGTATTGGTGTTCACACGCACCAAGCACGGCGCGAACCGACTGGCTGAAAAGCTAGTCAAAGACGGTCTGGCTGCAGCCGCTATTCATGGCAATAAGAGTCAGGCGGCACGCACACGCGCGCTGGCTGAGTTCAAAACTGGCAAAATCGCTGTCCTGGTTGCGACTGACATTGCCGCACGCGGGATTGACATCGATCAGCTGCCACAGGTTGTGAATTTTGAATTGCCCAACGTGCCTGAAGATTACGTTCACCGCATTGGCCGTACCGGTCGTGCGGGTGCTGCAGGCTCAGCCGTATCACTGGTTGATGCAAGCGAGATCAAATATCTCAAAGCCATTGAACGCGTCATTAAGAAACAAATCCCTCAGCTCCCAGCCCCGACTGGCTGGACTGTATCACCAGCGTCCTCGCACGGCGAGGATGATGATGCGCGTTCCGCCGGTTTCCGGGACGGTCAACGCCGTACCCAGCAGCGCCCGGCACGCCCTGCAGGCGCTGCAGGTGCTGGTCGCCCAGGCTCCGGGCGTTCGGGGTCAGGCGCAGGGCGCAGCGGTGCACCTGCAGGCCAGGCGCCTCGTCGTGATGGCCAGAGCAGTGCACGCCCTGCTCACGCGGGTGCAGGACCGGTTCGCACGGGCACAGGAACCAGCACGGGTGCAGGACATCGCGGTGAGAACCGCAGCGGTGCACGTCCTGCCGCACGTCCCGGCGCAGGTTCTGGCGCAGGTACACCCAGCGCCAATCGTCCTCGCCGTCCCGCTCTTCTTTCCAAGTAACTTGTCTGACAACAGGCTGGCGCGTCCAGCCTGTAAAATCCGCCACCATGAGTATCTCAACCGAAGTCGCGCGACGCAGAACGTTCGCCATTATTTCCCACCCCGATGCGGGCAAAACCACCCTGACGGAAAAGCTATTGCTTTTCGCGGGTGCGATTCAGATCGCCGGTAGCGTTAAGGCACGCAAGGCCTCTCGCCATGCGTCCTCCGACTGGATGGAAATCGAAAAGCAGCGCGGCATTTCAGTCGCATCCTCCGTGATGCAGATGGAATACCGCGATTGCGTCATCAACCTGCTCGACACACCCGGTCACCAGGACTTTTCCGAAGACACCTACCGTGTGCTGACCGCTGTTGACGCCGCGCTCATGGTGATTGATGCGGCCAATGGTGTCGAGCCACAAACCATCCGTCTTTTACAAGTATGCCGCGCACGTAACACTCCTATCATCACCTTTATTAACAAGATGGATCGCGAAGTCCGTGAACCGCTTGAGTTGCTGTCGGAAATCGAATCACATATCGGCATGGATGCCGTACCATTTTCCTGGCCAGTAGGCATGGGTAAAAGCTTTGGCGGTGTATTCGATATCCATCGCAACAGGATGAGACTGTTTCGTCCCGGACAGGAGCGTCGTGATGACAGCAAAGACGACTTTATCGATGGCCTGGATAATCCGGAAATAGAAAAGCGATTCCCGGATGCGTTCAAGCAAGCCAAGGGTGAAATCGAGCTCATTCAGGCTGCAGCGCCTGAATTCAATCGCGAACAGTTTTTAGCAGGGAAACAAACACCGGTTTTTTTCGGCTCAGCCATCAACAACTTTGGTGTCCAGGAAGTGCTCGATGCGCTGGTAGACGAAGCGCCTGCGCCGGGCTCACGCCAGGCGCTCGAGCGTATCGTCAATCCAGACGAGCCGAAGTTCACCGGTGTAGTGTTCAAAGTGCAAGCCAACATGGATCCTGCTCATCGGGACCGCGTCGCTTTCGTGCGCGTCAGCTCTGGTAAATTTGAGCGTGGCATGCGCCTGAAAGTCTCGCGTAATGGCAAAGAAATCCGCCCCAATAACGTAGTGTCATTCTTGTCTCAGCGTCGTGAGCTTGTCGACGAAGCCTATGCAGGCGATGTGATTGGAATTCCCAACCATGGCATTTTGCATCTGGGTGACGTGCTGACTGAGGGTGAGTCGCTGCACTTTACTGGATTGCCTTTTTTTGCACCTGAGCTTTTTCAGGCGGTTGAAGTGAAAGACCCTTTGCGCACCAAACAATTGCGTACTGGTCTGATGCAGCTCGGAGAAGAAGGTGCGATTCAGGTCTTCAGACCGATCGCAGCGGGTGGTGCCTTATTGCTTGGTGCAGTCGGCCAGCTACAATTCGAGGTCGTCGCTCATCGTCTGCAGGCGGAATATGGCGCCGAGGCCCGTTTGATGCCTTCACGCTACAACATGGCGCGCTGGATTACCGCCGAGGACCCGAAAGAACTGAACAAGTTCATAGATGCCAACGCCTCTCATATCGCCTATGATGTTGTAGAAGCTCCGGCCTTTCTGGTGACATCGACCGCACAGTTACGCGTAGCCGAAGAACGCTATCCGGCAATCAGGTTCCACGCGATGCGTGAACACGGTGGTCAAGTGTTTGCCGACAAGGTTTAACTCTTTCGCCTCTTTGAGATCAATATGTCCTGGCGTGCCTTATTCATTTTTCTCTTGCTTGCTGCCGTTGCCTCATGGCAAGGCGGGATACAGCTTGGCGAATGGTTAGTTGCGCGTGCCCCTGAATCAATTTCTTCGGCCCCAGGTTCAAAAGACAGCAAAGAACAGGTGCTCGATGCCAACGGTAAACCCTTTACCGCACAACCCCCACAACCTCGTATAGATGGAACCCTCGGCGTCCCACGCGCTGCAGCGCATGTCGAATGGACCATCACCCCTGTCATCGCCTCGCTGACCGATGAAGGTTCAATACCGATGATGGTGGACAGTGAGGGGAATTATGAAAGACGGGACAGCGAATTAGCTGCTGGCGGAGCGGGGCTAGTTGGCGCGCAAAATGATGTCGCTACGCTGGATATCGCCTCGGCACGCGTGGATACATCTGGTGCGACGAATAATGCTTCAACACGAAATGCGGCGGGCAATGCCACGCAGCAAACCAATCGTGCCGGCGCGTCCACCGACCCCTCCAGAGCCGCCATTGTTGCGAACCTGTCGTGGCAGCAAAGTCTTAAAAAAGAAATCGATCAGTGCAGCAATCTGGGATTCTTTCAACGCCCTACTTGCGTACAAAATGCCAGAAACAAGTTTTGCGCCCCCAACAATGCCTGGGGTAGAACCGCAGACTGTCCTGCACGAGAGTTTTAAGCTTTTTAACCCGCGCCAGCCTGTGATTTTCGCAAAGGCGCTGTCGGTATGCGCAACAACTCCCTGTATTTGGCGACCGTGCGTCGCGCAATCGTGATGCCATCCTGATCCAGCAAGCTGACTAGCTGACTGTCTGAGAATGGCTTTTTACGGTCTTCAGACTGGATCAAACTCTGGATCCGTGTCTGCACCGCAGTAGCGGATGTAGATTCCTTGCCTTCTGTTACAAGCCCAGTACTGAAAAACCGTTTGAGTTCTAACGTACCAAAGGGCGTGAGCATGAACTTCTGTGTGGTCGCACGCGAAATAGTGGATTCATGCATACCAAGTTCCGCAGCAATATCTTTTAAGGTCAGTGGACGAACAGCCCCCCAGCCCTTGCTAAAAAATAATTGCTGATGCGCCACAATCGCCTGTGAAACGCGCAAGATGGTATCGAATCTTTGCGCAACATTACGAATCATCCAGCGGGCTTCCTGCAACTGCCCGTGTAACGCCGCATTCGCCCCGGAGCGCGCGCTGCCTATCGCCTGCGCGTACATCGAGTTAATACGCAAACGGGGCACTACACCCTCATTTAACGAGGCGATCCAACCTTGTCTGGTCTTACGCACAATGACATCTGGCACTGCGAAATCTGCTGCAGGTTTATTCCAGCCGCTGCCAGGCCTGGGATTCAGACGCAGCACCAGTGCGTGCGCCCGGCGCAACACCTCGGCCTCGCATTGCAACGCTTCGCGCAAACGCGTCATATTGCCCGTCGCAAGCAGCGCCAGATGTTGCTGGCAAAGGTTTCTCGCAGTCTTCAAAACTGACTCATTACTGATCTCCGGAAATCTTTCGACATCCGCAAACTGCAGCTGCAAGTCCAGGCATTCGCCGAGGTCTCGTGCGCCTACACCGGCCGGATCGAACGATTGCAGCATCTTGAGCGCTGCGCGGAAATCATCGACCTCCAGATCAAGTGCTGGATCCATCCAGCTGACGATTTCCTCAAGAGGTGAGGCAAGAAACCCATCGTCGTTCAGCTCCTCGATCAACAATTCAACAAGTGCCGCATCACGCTGACTCAATCTGGTTGTACCCAGCTGCTCCAGCAAATACTCACGCAAATTACTGACCCGCGCCGACTCTGGACGCTCGCTATGTTCATCATCACGCGAACTTCGGGAGTCAGAGGAAAAATCCATCCGCTCACGTTCTGCCTGAAACGTATCATCCGCACCAGAGGAGGCTGACTCCTGGGCACTGTCCTGACTGCTGTCAGGACCTGTTTCCTGAACGCCTTCGCCAGCAACATCGCCAGACCGCGTGAGTTGAACGGGTGCGCCCGAGTCCTGCAGTCCGTCTCCTTCTTGTTCAAGAAGCGGGTTTTCTGCCAGGGCACTGGCGACTTCAGCTTCCAGATCCAGCGTCGAAAGCTGCAATAATCTGATCGATTGTTGCAGCGCAGGGGTCAGCGCAAGGTGCTGACCGTGACGAAGTTCGAGAAAATTTCGACTCATAGGTACAATATTTTGCATGATGAATAGAAACAGCACTGCAAATCTCCGAAAAGACTCCAGATTGCTTGGCACTACGCTGCTCAAGCTTGCTCTTCCACGCATCGTGCTGCGGCTCGCCGTTGTGGCGGCAGTCTTGCTCTCCTGGTACTGGTTGTGCAGTTTTACGCTTAAAAAAGGCGCTACCGTCAAATACAGCGGTTTTGAGGCCTTTGGTCCTCAGGTCGTTGATTTCCTCACACGCATTAATCCTTACATCTGGTGGGTCGTTGTCCTGATAATCTCGCTTTGTGTCATTGCCGCTATTCGAGGCTGGATCCATCAAAGCCTCGCTCGCGGCCGAGCCTCACTGATCCCGCTGGGTGTATTCAGAGACTTATGCACCCAACTCAGCCCGGAAACCCTTGACGTGCTGCGCTGGGTCTGGAAAGATCCCTCACAACCCGTCACAATAGGAAACCTGCAGGCGACTCTTAAACAGATACGCAGTGGCAGAGTTAGAAAAATGGCACTTGCCCGTGCCCAGCAAGCTGAGCTTGAACTCGCCCTCAACGCAGAGTCTGACACACAATCAGCCCCAGCGAACTCTTCTGGCTATCGCGAACCCACTATGATGGCTTAATTATTACTTGCGTTCAGCGCAAAAATATGTTTGACTAGAACCTATGAAAAGCATCGCTGCAGCATTTGTCTGCACCTCTCCCAGCAACGCCACCGCCTCAGGTTGCGATCTGGTTGCGCGCGGCGACCGTTTTTCTGTTGATTTTGCCCCTGCTTCTGCTGCAAGCCTGAGCCTGCTATCGCTACTACTAGCGATCGGTTGCCGGGCCTAGTGCCCGTGGCTGTCCGGCAACCATTCGCCACTCGGTTTATCCCCCCTCCTGATTATCTGTCCTGACACCTGTCAGACGTTGGCCAAAACCAACCGGGGATCACCATGATTCAACCTATTTGCGATGCCAAGAACTACATCCGAGATAAATGATGCTTAAAAATCCTGCTACCAAATACATTCCCTTCAAGCCTTTCGAGCGCGACTTTGCCGAGCGAACCTGGCCAAGCAAGCGTATCACCCATCCCCCAATCTGGATGAGTACCGATTTGCGTGATGGCAATCAATCCCTGATCGAACCCATGAGCGTTGAGCGCAAGCTCCGTTTCTTTGACATGCTGATCAAGATCGGTTTCAAGGAAATAGAGGTTGGTTTTCCTTCTGCTTCACAAACCGACTTTGATTTCGTGCGCGCTCTCGTTGATGAAAATCGCATCCCTGACGACGTCACCATCATCGCCCTCACCCAGGCCAGGCCCGAACTGATTGAACGCACTGTAGAGGCCGCAGCAGGCGCCAAACAGGCAATGATTCACCTCTACAACGCTTGCGCTCCTGGATTTCGACGCATTGTATTCAACATGAACCGCGCCGAAGTCAAGCAAGTCGCAATTGAAGGCACCCGGTGCGTGATGGCGTGCATGGCTAAACACCCTGAAACCAACTGGTTTTACGAGTATTCACCAGAGGTCTTCAGCACCACCGAGCCAGATTTTGCGCTTGAGGTCTGCAATGCCGTGACCGAGGTCTGGAAACCGACGCCCCAGAAAAAGATTATTTACAACTTGCCAGCCACGATTGAGGCGACAACACCAAACATGTATGCCGACCAGATCGAGTACATGCACAACAACCTCAACAAACGAGACAGCATCATTATCAGCCTGCATCCGCACAATGATCGCGGCACGGCTGTTGCTGCCGCCGAGCTTGGTGTGATGGCGGGCGGTGACCGCGTCGAAGGCTGCCTCTTTGGCAACGGTGAGCGCACAGGCAACGTTGATCTCGTCACCCTCGCACTGAACCTCTATACACAGGGTATACACCCCGGCCTGGACTTCTCCGATATCGATGAAGTCCGCCGCTGTGTTGAGGACTGCAATCAGTTGCCTGTCCACCCGCGACACCCGTATGCAGGAGACTTGGTCTTTACCGCCTTTTCCGGCTCACATCAGGATGCGATTAAAAAAGGCTTTGCTGTTCAACAGCCCGATGCGATCTGGGAAGTTCCTTACTTGCCAATCGATCCTGCGGACCTTGGCCGCAGCTACGATGCCGTCATTCGCGTCAACAGCCAGTCTGGCAAAGGTGGCGTTTCTTATCTGCTCGAACAGGAGCACGGACTCGCCCTGCCACGTCGCCTGCAAATCGAATTCAGTCGCGCCATCCAGCGCGTAACTGACGAGACAGGAAGCGAAGTCACAGCCAGTGCTGTGTTCGAGATTTTCAGCAAGGAATATCTCGCACAAAACTCTCCCTGGACATTGATCAAGCATCGCATCACAGGTGATCCGAGCGCAGCGGAAGGCAAACATTTCACGATTGAAGCCGAGTTTGATGTAGGTGGAGAACGCCGCACACTGACGGGCTCGGGTGACGGCGCTATATCTGCGTTTGTTGATTGCCTGAGCATCCCTGTGCGCGTGATGGACTATCACGAGCATGCGATTGGCACAGGTACCGGCACACGCGCAGCCTGCTATGTCGAGGCACGCATCGCAGATGCGCCAACAGGCTTTGGCGTCGGAATTGACAAAGACATTGTTACCGCCTCATTCAAGGCCGTACTCAGTGCGCTCAACCGGCACTTGCAAGAAGCCATTTAACCCGGACACTCCCATGCCAAACAAAACACAAAAAGTTAAGATCAGCGACTACCTGATTGAAAAAATTCAGGCCGCGTCTGCCGATCATGTGTTTGGCGTGCCGGGCGACTTTATTATTTCCTGGATGTCACAGGTCGAGAAGAGCAGTCTTCGACTGATCACTACATCCGATGAGCAAGGCGCAGGCTTCGCAGCAGACAGCTATGCGCGGTTGCGCGGTTTTGGCGTGGTTGCTGTGACCTATGGCGTAGGCGGGCTAAAGCTCGCTAACTCTACCGCACAAGCCTATGCAGAGGAGTCGCCCGTTCTGGTAATCAGTGGTGCTCCCGGTGTGAAAGAACGTCATTTACATCCCATGCTGCACCACAAGGTCAAAGCTTATGACTCACAACTGCGGGTTTTTCAAGAGCTCACCTGCGCGCAAGCCACACTGACGGATCCAAACACTGCGTGTAGTGAAATAGATCGTGTCATTAATACAATTATCAAATCAAATCGCCCTGGATACATAGAATTACCACGGGATATCGAGGGGCTCGAGGTTGACCGCCCCGCCCCCGTAAAGCACACACAGAATATCGGTGAGACGCATACCGATGAGGCTGCACTGGAAGAGCTGTTGTCGGACACAACAAAACTACTTCACAAAGCAAAAAAACCCATCATCGTATTAGGAATACAACTGGTCCGTTTCGGACTGGTCGAACCAATCATCAGGATGGCTGAGCGTCTGAACATCCCGATGGCTACCACCACGCTTTCAAAATCGGCCATCAGTGAAATGCATCCGAATTTTATTGGCGTGTATGCCGGACGCATGAGCAATCAATTAGTGTCTGATACGGTTGAAAACAGCGACTGCGTCATGATGCTGGGTGTTTTGATGTCGGACATGGATATGGGTATCTATACAGCGCATATTGATCCGAAAAAGATCTTGCATGTGACCCGCGAGCGCCTGGCAATTGGCAGACATCTCTTTGAACACATCCAGTCACACGACTTTATCGATCAGCTGACCAAGATCGAGCTTTCTCCTAAAGAAGCAGGGGCATTCATACCTTTTTCTGCAATGAAAAAACCTTTTGCTGGCAAGGATGCTGACAAAATCACCAATGCCACCTTGTTTGCACGACTCGGAGAGTGCCTTGATGAATCATGCGCTGTCATTGCCGATCCGGGCGATGCGTTATTTGGTGGTATCGACCTGCCCATCAAAAGCAGCATCAATTTTATTTCCAGCGCTTTTTACGCCTCGCTTGGATTTGCCGTTCCGGCAGCGATCGGAGCAAGCTTCGCCGACCCTTCCCTGAGACCCATTGTTCTGGTTGGAGATGGTGCTTTTCAGATGACCGGCATGGAGATTTCTGTTGCTGTCCGGTATGGTTTGAATCCGATCATCATCGTGCTGAACAATGATGGGTATCTGACTGAGCGATTGATTCTCGAAGGTCAATACAATGACATCACGCCATGGAACTACGCGGGCATCACGACCATGCTCAATGCAGGCTACTCAGCAAAAATCACTACCAACAAGCAGTTCACTGAGGAGCTTCTGGCAGCAAAAAATCGAACTGAATGCTTTACCTTGCTGGAAGTCATTCTGGATCGGCTAGATTGCTCAGACGCACTTAAACGACTTGGCGAACAGTTAAACAAGATCGTCAAAAACTAAAACTGCTATCACTGGATTGGCTCAATAGGGCAAACCCAGTCCAGCCAATTCGTCTTCTTCAAACCCCGCTGCCCTGCGGGCATCTAGATTGAATGGCCCTTTCAGAACAGGCGCCTGATAACGCTTAGCCAGCTCGGTAAAAGTTTTAACAGGATCGGCGCCGTGCTGTGCGCACAGCCAGCGATACCAGTAATTTCCAATCGCAACGTGACCGATTTCATCGCGCAAAATGATATCGATGATCGCGGCACCCTGTGGATCGCCACCACTTGCAAGCTTGTGACGCACTTGCGGAGAAGCGTCCAGGCCGCGTGCTTCAAGCGTGCGAGGTACCAGCGCCATCCGTGCAAGCACATCTGCCTGCGTGCGCTCGGCCATCTCCCACAGACCATCATGCGCTGGAAAATCTCCGTAATGAAAGCCCAGAGACTGCAGGTGTTTATTCAGTAAATCAAAATGCAAAGACTCTTCGCGGGCAACGCTGACCCACTCACGATAAAAAGCCTCAGGCATATTTGGAAAGCGCCAGACAACATCCAGCGCAAGATTAATCGCATTAAATTCAATATGCGCCAACGCATGGATGAGTGCCGCGCGGCCTTCGAGGGTATGAACGCTGCGTGTGCGCAAGCCTGCTGGACCTACCCACTGCAGTGCAGGCCTGCCGGGAATCCCTTGACGGGGCGGGATGATTTTTTGTGTATCGAGCACCAGATCATCCGTCATCTGCATCAATAAATCAGCTTTTCCCTGCCAATCGTTCAGGGTTAGTGCGGCGAGGGCGGCTTGTCTGAGTTCCATACCGATATCTTAAGGGATAGTTGTCTTTTACTTGTCTTGCGGTCTTGGTATGATCTTTCTCATGTCTGATCTACTGAATGCCGCAAAAGACCCGAATACCCGTATCGGGCAATTACCCTCACGGATTCCGCTGAGCGCACTCATCCCCGGCCTGCTGGGTTTACTGCCCTTTTGGGGTCTTGCGCTGGCGACCGTCATCGATACCGGCTTTGAGCCCGTAATGGCCATCGTTGCACTCATCATGTATGGCGCGTTAATTCTGAGCTTTGTTGGTGCGTTGTGGTGGGGGATGGCTGTTCACGCCACGCCAGGTTCGCAGCGCAACACCATGTTTATCTGGAGCGTCATCCCTGCCTTGATTGGCTGGTTTGCAACACTGGCAACGACCGATGTCGGTTTGCGTATGCTCATGGCTGGACTGGCGCTGCAGTGGTTGCTCGACAGCATGTTGCAGCGCAAATCACCTGATCTGATGCCTGTCTGGGTGTTCCGACTCAGAACCATGCTGACAGGTGGCGCGGTGAGCGCGCTGGGGTTTGCGTGGTGGCAACTGACTAGCGGTGGGGCCCCAGCCTAGTCCTTGACTGTTTGCTCACATGGTCTGGATGTAACGATCCAGACCGCATATTCAACACTCAGTCTTGCTTTTTTACTTTCTTTTTAGCAGACTTTTTCTTCGGCACAGCGAGCATCGTGCCACGGCAAGAAGGTGCACCGCAGCGGCAAAGATATTGCGCTTTGAGTGACTTAGTTAGCTTTTCATCATCAATGACCAGACCATAGTCATAGTTGAGCTCTTCGCCACGCTTGATATCGCGTTTGGCCATGATGTGGACACGCTTGCCGCCCTTGCCTTCAGAACTTTCACAATTTGGTTCGCAGGAATGATTGATCCAGCGCGCATCATTGCCTTCATCGTTACCATCAATCACTTTGCCTGAGCTGATTGAAAAGAAAAAGGTGTGAAACGGATCATCCGGATTGGTGGGATGTCGACGATCCGCTTCTTTAGCGCTGATCGTTTTGCCACCGTACTCAATGATTTTGGTTCCCGCCGCAATAGCTCTGGCTGCAAACACACCATTGCCATGCACTGCGGAGTTGCGAACGACGTGCCAGGGCTTTTCAATTGTTGTCATGAATTTGAATCTTTTGGATCAGGTGCGTTTCACACCAAAACAATGCTGCGCTTCCGGGAACTTACCAGCACGCACCTCATCAGCGTAGCGCTGAACGGCCTGGCGCATGACGCCCTCCATATCCGCGTACCGCTTTACAAATTTGGGTACGCGCTCACCACTCAAACCTAGCATGTCTTCCGTGACAAGGATTTGACCATCGCAGGAAACAGAGGCCCCAATTCCAATCGTTGGAATCGAAACCTTTTCGGTGATCTCTGCGCCTAAAGACTCGGCAACACCTTCAAGGACCACGCCAAAGGCACCGGCCTGCTCCAGAGCCTGAGCATCCGCGAGAATACTGGCCGCTGCCTCAGGGGTGAGGCCTTGGGCGAGATAGCCGCCCATCGTATTGACATACTGCGGCATCAGTCCAACATGCGCGAGCACGGGAATGCCGCGACGCACAAGATACTCCACGGTCTCGGCCATCACGGCACCGCCTTCAAGCTTGACCGCGTCAGCACCCTGACCGACCAGATACGCAGCACTGCGAAACGCCTGGGAAACCGATTCCTGGTAGCTGCCAAAAGGCATATCAGCCACGACACAGGCGTGCTGAGTACCGCGCACGACGGCTGCGGTGTGCTGCCCTGTCTGTTCAAGCGTAAATGACAATGTATTAGGCAAGCCGTAAGCAACCATTGCCGTTGAATCGCCGATCAGTATGAAATCCAGATAATCATCAATGATGCGTGCGGTCGATACGTTGTGCGCGGTCAGTGCAACGATCTTGCGCTGACCTTTACAAGCACGTAACTGAGGAACCGTGACGCGTTTAATTTCTGCATGCGTGCTCATTTATGCCTCTGTCGTTTCAAGTGACATTCACTCTGCATCCACTGCCTTGGCAGCAACTTTTTTAGTTGCTTTTTTAACTGCGGTTTTAGCTGCAGTTTTCGTAACACGCTTAGTCGCAGTTTTCTTTACAGTTTTAGTGGCTGTCTTGGTTGCCGTTTTGGTTGCTGTCTTGGTTGCTTTTTTCGCTGCGGTTTTCGTGGCAGTTTTAGCCGCTGTTTTTACAGCAGTTTTTGCAGCACCACGCGCGCCAGCCTTACCACCCGCTTTTTCAGGGCGCGCTTCGAATTCAAAACTGACTTTGCCATCCGTTGCGCGCGACAAAAAGGCCTTGAATTTACGATTAGTGCGACTGGAAACAAACCCTTCGAGCAAATCAGTTCGGCCAACCGTGAGTAACTTGATCATCTGCTCAGGACTGACCTCTTGCTGCAAAATCACCTTGCCTGAACGGAAATCACAATTGCGATCTGGCCCGACTGATTTTTCGCAAATATAGCTCATGCCATGCTCGAACACGCGTGCGGCGCACTTCGGGCAGGCACCTAACGGCGTATGTCCTGAGAAATCAACCGGCTCGTTCGATTCTTCATCGCGCTGACCAAAATCAAACTCAAGTTTTGATTCGGCATCGAGCTTCAAAATCGCTGCGAACGGGCGTCCCATTTTGCTGATAAAACCTTGCAGCGGACCGATATGTTTATCAATGATCAGCGTCTCGACTTCAGCCGGCTCAAAAGTTCTACCACCAGGATGCTTGCCGATTGAAAAGTCGCATGCTGTGCAGGCGTAACGGCGATAGTTTTCTTTCACAACACCACCACATTTAGGGCATGCGGCAGCGAGTGTGACATAGTCACCCGGCACGGTATCGCGGTCATATTCTTTGGCGCGCTTGACAATGACTTGCGTCATTTGCGCGATTTCGCGCATGAACGCCTCGCGCTCCAGAGCACCCTGTTCAATCTGCTTGAGTTTGTGTTCCCACTCACCCGTCAGCTCAGGCGAGGTGAGCTCTTTGACGTCCAGACCATTGAGCAAAGTCATCAACTGACGGGCTTTAGCCGTCGGCACCAGATCACGGCCCTCGCGTCGCAGATAACTTTCATTGATCAGGCCTTCTATGATCGATGCGCGCGTCGCAGGTGTACCAAGTCCATTGGCAGACATTGCTTCGCGTAGCTCTTCGTCATCGACTAGCTTACCTGCTCCTTCCATCGCCGACAGTAAGGTACCTTCGTTATACCGGGCAGGTGGGCGCGTGGCCAGGCCAACACTTTCGACCACTTCAGTACGAACAGACTCGTTTTCTGCGACGGCAACCAGCGTTGCATCTTCGCCCTGAGCTTCACGACCGTAAACAGCCATCCAGCCCGGCGAAACCAGCACCTTTCCTTCCGTCTTGAAATGATGTGACTGCACCTTTGTAATACGGGTCGTCATACGGAATTCTGCTGCAGGGAAAAACACTGCTAAAAAGCGTTTAACGATCAGATCATAGAGCTTGGCCTCTGCCTCACTCAACTCTTTAGGAATCTGCAATGTCGGAATGATTGCAAAGTGATCGGAAACTTTTTTGTTATCAAAAATCCGCTTGCTGGGTTTGACCCAGGCATTTTTGGTAATCGTTGCCGCGTGGGGTGCGAGCGACCTAGCTACGCCCTGGCCCTCGGCGATGCCTGCCACGGTATCTTTAACGGTGTTGATATAGTCTTCTGGCAGATAGCGCGAATCTGTTCTTGGGTAAGTGAGTGCTTTATGACGCTCGTACAAACTTTGCGCCAGCGACAGTGTGGTCTTGGCTGAAAAACCAAACCTGCCGTTCGCCTCACGCTGCAAGGATGTCAGATCATAGAGCTGAGGGGAGGTTTCTGTTTTTGGCTTAGCTTCCTCAGACACAGTACCAGGCTGATCGCGGCATGCGGCAACAACGCTCTTGGCTGCAGCCTCGATCCACAAGCGTGACTCTTTCTGCTCGGGATCAGTGGGGCTTTTGCTGAATGTCGGATCAAACCACCGTCCTTCATAGAGGCCCGCTGCAGCAACAAACGTTGCGCGGACTTCCCAATAGTCGCGAGGCTCAAACTTGCGGATTTTTTCTTCGCGCTCAGCCACAATGGTCAGTGTCGGCGTCTGTACTCGACCAACAGGTGTTTTAAAGAACCCGCCATCCTTGCTATTGAATGCTGTCATGGCACGCGTGCCATTGATACCAACCAGCCAGTCAGCCTCGGCACGTGAGCGTGCTGCCGCCTCGAGCGGCTTCATCAGCTCGTCCGAGCGCAGATTTTTAAACGCCTCGCGAATCGCATCCTGCGTCATCGACTGCAGCCACAACCTCTGCACTGGTTTATTCTGTCCTGCATACTGCTGAATGTAGCGAAAGATCAGCTCACCCTCTCGGCCCGCGTCACATGCATTAATCAGGGCGCTGACGTCTTTACGCTTAATCAGCTTGACCAGCATCTTCAGGCGCTCACCCGCTTTTTTATCCGAGGGATTAATCTCGAACTGCGGCGGGATCACCGGCAAATGTGCAAAGCTCCACTTACCCTTCACAGGATCGTTGGGAGCTATCAGACTCAATAGGTGGCCAACACTTGAAGACAGCACATAGTGCTCGCTCTCAAAGTAGTCACCCTCGCGCGTAAAACCACCGAGCGCACGCGAAATATCGAGTGCAACGGAAGGTTTCTCAGCAATGATCAAAGTTTTAGTCATTCTTATCCAGAGACGGCTTAATCCGAAATTTGCCAACCAGACGCATATTGTCGGAAGTGCATAGCGCGGATCATAAAAGCACTAATTGATGCCGTGCAAGTTAGCACGACTCAGGCGTTGCACCCAAACGGGGGTCGCCTGAGCCCAAAAATCTTCGATATTTGACACTTTTAGACGTTCAAACCCTAATAATTGCCAGGATCTCTGCAAAACTGCCAGCGGTTGGGTCAGATCCAGTGCCGTCGCGTTATTTTGTTTAGAGAGTTTCAGACCAGATTCATCCACGACCAGCGGGACATGCAAAACCCTTGGCGCAGAGAATCCGAGCATCTTTGCCAGTTGTTGCTGACGTGCTGTGCTACTGAGCAAATCCTCGCCCCGCACGATATCGGTTACGCCCTGCGCAGCATCATCGACCACTACGGCTAATTGATATGCCCAGATGCCATCGGCTCGTCTGATGATGAAATCCCCGACAGTATGGGCCACATTCTGCTCCATGGCGCCCAGCCAGCGGTCTTCGAAGCGCACCACACCCTCAGGCACCCTGAGTCGCCAGGAAAGGCCCTGGCGGCCCTCTGGAAGGCCGTGGCGGCAGGTGCCCGGGTAGGGTCGCTCTCCATCTGCAGACTCGCCTTGCAATCTCAGCACCGAATCTACGATTTCCCGTCGGGTGCAGCCGCAGGGATAAACGAGATTTAACGACAGTAGAGTATCAAATGTCGTCTGATAGGCATCTAATCGGCTAGATTGGTGCAAAATCTCACCATCCCACTTCATGCCAAGAGCAACTAACTGTTGCAAAATGCTGTGAGTCGCCCCTTGAACCACGCGTAGTGAATCAAGATCTTCGATTCTGACCAGCCACTGCCCCCCATGCGCACGGGCATCCACATAACTGGCAACCGCAGCGACAGCAGACCCAAGATGCAGGGGTCCGCTAGGACTGGGTGCAAAGCGACCTGTGTAAGGCAGCAACACGGACGATTAATGCAAGAGACGGTCTTGGTCGTCGCGCAACAATTCTTCGAGTATCAGGTGGTCAACTTCAGACTCCTGACTCCAAAGCACCATCAAGGCGATGATCTTGATCTTTTGCAATGACATGGGCGAGTCTGCGGTGGCCATGGCGCGATCAATCACAATTTCTCTTAAGGCTGGCGATAAAGCGCCAGTCGCCTCGAGAAAAGTAATAAACCCGATCGGACCTGCGCCCAGAAATTGCTGTTCGCTGTCAGCGTAGACACGCGTACCGCTTCCAGGCGATCTGGACAGACCGACACACTGCTCGGTCGTCTCGGCTAATCCGACCAGCCAGCCAAGGGCCTCGTCGATATCTGTGTGTTCAAAGCCTGCCGCAGCAAGGCGTTTGGCCAAAACGTCTGCTGTAGGGCAGGCGCCTGGGGTGTAGTAGTTCTCGAACAGGTAAACCAGAATGTCAAACATACGAGACAGGCTCCTGTTAAAAAATCGGGCGGATTTCACCCTCTGTGGTTTTTACTCTACGCTCAAAAAGTCTCATCGACAATGATTTGCGAAAAATTTATTTTGCGCCTGCTTCTCGCCGTAGTATTTGTGCAATCTCGGGCAATCACTTCTTACCTTGGCTCGTCCTTTACGTTGACGGTATGATGAACCGATATCATCTATAAGAGCCCGGAGACTGCCCGCAATGAACCCTCAAGAACAAGCCTTGCATTACCCGCACGGCGACACCATGCCCGAACCAGGGAGTACTCTGGAGCTTGCTAGTGGCGTACGGTGGATCAGAATGCCACTGCCATTCGCGCTAGACCACATTAACCTGTGGCTACTACGCGACAAAATCGATGGCCGTGACGGCTGGACTATCGTCGATTGCGGCATTTGCCGTGACGAAGTCAAAACGCTGTGGGAAAAGGTCTTTGAAACACAACTCGAGGGTCTGCCTGTTCTGCGCGTGATTGTCACGCATATGCATCCAGATCACGTCGGTTTGGCCCACTGGCTCTGTGAGCGCTGGAACGTGCCGCTACAAATGAGCATGACCGACTACATGGTCGCCAAATTATGGTCAAGCCGCACCGATGGTGGAGCCACGGGCGGCGAAGCGACTGTGCAGCATTTCATGCGCCATGGGCTGGTTGATCTGGAATCGCAGGAAAAAATTCGGGCCCGGGCCGCTTACTACTCTGGTCTCGTGCCCTCCATGCCGAACTCCTTTATCCGCATCATGGATGGCAGCCGCATCCGCATCAACGGACATGACTGGCTGGCAATCGCCGGATATGGACATGCGCCCGAACACATGTCGTTATTTTGTGCGGATAAGAATGTCCTGATTTCGGGCGATATGGTCTTGCCTCGCATTTCGACAAACATCAGCGTCTTCGACTATGAGCCAATGGGCAATCCCCTGCCAGCCTATCTGAACTCACTTGACGCCTTCTCGCCTCTACCCGAAGACACGCTGGTGCTGCCCTCGCACGGACGTCCTTTCACTGGTCTGCACGAACGCATCGCGCAGCAACACGAACACCATGCTGACCGATTGCAGGAAGTCCTGGATGTCTGTGTGACGCCACAATCTACAACCGATATCTTGCCTGTACTGTTCAAGCGAAAACTTGATCTGCACCAGACGACTTTTGCTATGGGCGAGGCGATTGCTCATCTCCATGCCTTGTATTTCGATGGCAAACTCTCGCGTGAAGTCTGTGCCGACGGCATCATCCGTTTTACAAAAATTTAAGGCCTTGTCATGACAACTCATCATCTCGACACTGATCTGCTACACATTGGTAGTGCCCCCTTTGATCCCGTTACAGGCACTGCGCCTGTGAGTCTGCCTTCGATGCGCACCAGCACCGTCAGATTCGAAAACCTGGAGGCCCTGGAAAGCGCCTTTGCCAAGCGTATGGCCGGTGAGCGCGCCATTACCTATGGTCGCTCCGGCATGGATACACACCGCGCGCTCGAACAAGTATTTATGCAACTCGAAGGGGGCACCTATTGCGTACTCGCCCCCTCGGGGATGGCGGCGATTAATATCGCATTTCTTGGGCTGTTAAAAACAGGTGATCACGTTTTGGTTGCTGATTGTGTGTATGGACCCGTACGCAACCTGGATCGTGCCTTGCTTCAGGGTCTGGGCATTTCTGTCACTTACTTTGCTGCAGGTCACGACGATGTGGCTGCACTGATTCAGCCTAATACAAAAGTTATCTACGTCGAGTCGCCTGGCTCTCTGCTGTTTGAAATGCTGGACATGACTACACTGGCAGCAACAGCAAAAGATAACAATCTGATTCTTGTTACAGACAACACCTGGGGTTCTGGCTATATCTATCGTCCTCTGGCGCTCGGTGCCGACGTTTCTGTTGTAGCAGGCACAAAGTATGTAGCGGGCCATTCCGATGTCATGTTGGGCGCAGTAATCGTTAAAGACGAAAAACTCGCTGCCCGTATTCACTCCGCCCAATATGCGATGGGCAACGCTTTAAGCGCAGATGATGCCTGGTTAGCGCTGCGTGGCGTGAAAACAATGGCCGTAAGGATGCCGCAGCATGCGCGTAACGCTATCGAAGTCTGCAAGTTTTTTGATACCCGCAAAGAAGTTGCCCGGATTTTCCATCCGGCCTGGCACAAGGATGCAGGACACGCGCTCTGGCAACGCGACTGTACCGGCTCAAACGGCATGCTTTCGATTGAACTGAACTGCTCTCCCGTTGCAGCCAAAAAGTTTGTCAACGCTCTCACACTGTTTGGAATCGGATTTTCCTGGGGAGGATTCGAAAGTCTCGTGCAATGGGTTGATCCCGGAGCACTCACTTCCCACGCCTATTGGACGGGCGATGGTCACGCGCTCATTCGCTTGCATATCGGCCTGGAGTCCACCCTGGATCTCATCGCAGATCTCGCACAAGCGCTCGACAACATTCACGCTTAAACGCAATACTCACCCAATCAATCAAAGTAGGGACTTTAAAATGTCAGCAGCTAAAGGTTATGTTTTTGTAGAGCTCGTTGTTCGCGACCCCGAGAATTTCAAAGAACACTATCAGCCACGCTCTACCGCAGCAGTTGCCAAGTTCGGTGGAAAATTCCTGATGCGGGGGGGCAGCGCCTCAATCAAGGCAGGTCCTTCGGATGATCGTCGCCGCGTACTGATCGAATTTGAAAGCTATCCCCAGGCACTTGCTTTTTGGGATTCGGCAGAACAACAGGAAGCAAAAACTTATCGCGACCAATACGCGCATACGATTACGTTCTACATAATGGAGGGTGCGTAACCTGAAACTAATTATTTACCACGCACCTGTTTGATCAGCCCGGCGGCAACATCGATGGTTTCCTGATAACCACCAGCCTCGGAGGGCGAGGTGAGAAAACGTCCGCCTACGGCCAGGGAAGGAGTGCCCTGCACGTTATAGGACTTAGTCAATTGATCGCCACGCTGCGCTTTCGATGTTACGCCAAACGAGTCGTAGACACTTTCGAACTTAGCGCGATCAACGCCCTGTGCGCTCACCCAGGCAATAATTTCCACCTTCGAAAAAAGTTTCTTTTTCTCTTCGTGAATGGCTACAAATACCTTGGGATGCAAGTCCATCCGATTCATGGCTTCGAGCGTATAAAACAGAAGCTGCATCGGTTTCATACTTGCATTGAAGGCTACTGGCACGGGTTTGACAATCACATCAGACGGCAGGGTCTTGACCCATTTTTCCATCAAAGGCTCAAGTACCGCGCAATGCGAGCACGCATAAGAAAAAAACTCCAGCACCTCAATCTTACCTGGCTCTGTTGGCTGGGCGGGATTAATTTCAACATACTTGGCTTTGCCTGCCGGTGCACCTTGCGCAAATCCTGATGGTGAAAAGAACACCGCAGCTGCAGCGATAACAGCACCTAACATACGTGACATCGATAAAAAACTCATGCGTGTTCTACCTGTAAAAAAATGAAACTACTCTGCCGGACAACAGCAGCACATTGCCTTAAATTTATTGACGTACCACTGTCGTCGGGAGCTTCTCTTCGCCAAGGCGTGCACGTGTTTTATTCATATCATCAATGCGGACATAAGGCCCGACACGCACACGATTGAACTGCACACCATTGACCTCGGCACGCTGAATCTCGACCGGCAACCCCATCAGAATAATTCTTGCACGCAACGTTTCTGCATCCCCTAGCACCTTGAATGAACCTACCTGTAAATAATAGGTCCCACCCGCCGAGGATTGATTCGCCCCTCCAGAACCCGCTGTCGGCTGAGACTCGGTGCGCGCCTCAGGTTTTGGAGCAATGGCTTTAGGTGCTGCGGGAGGCATCGCCGCAGGCGTGCCAGTTGGTTTGAGTGTTGCAATCAGTGCACCCAGATCATCCGGTGCAGCAGATTTAGGCGGAACAGCAACCTGACCACCTGCCCCATATGCAGCAGCGTTTGGATCGACAGGCGTGCCTTCCACCGCATTGCGTCCACCGAGCCCGGCATTCGGGTCAGGCGCTGTACGCGGATCAACTGGTTTAGACGCATCAGGCGAGCGGCTTGCCTTGTCTAAAAAAGGTGACGGGGCCTTCACAACATAATAGGCCACCGCGGCCGCAACCATCAGTCCGATCAACAGACCTGCCAGAATACCGTAGAGCGTACTGCCGCCAGAGGACTTATGTTTGGCCATGTCGATTCCTTACATCCGCTCGGGCGCTGAGACACCCAGCAATTCGAGACCATTTGCCAGCACTTGCCGTGTCGCATCCGCCAGACGCAGGCGTGCCAGCTTAAGGTCTTGATCATCCACCAACACTCGCTCAGCGTTGTACCACGCATGAAAATCAGCGGCACAATCACGCAACCAGAATGCCACCAGATGGGGGGAAAGCTCTTGAGCCGCCTCGGCAACGAGCGAGGGAAACTCCGCTAGCCTGCGCATCAGTGAGAGCTCTGTCGGGGCAGTCAGATGAGCAACCAAAGCAGCATTTCTTTGTGACTGATCAAATCCGGACTGCGTCAGCATTGAGCAAATGCGCGCATGTGCATATTGAATGTAATAAACAGGATTTTCTTCAGTTTTAGCGCGTGCAAGATCCACATCAAACACAAACTCTGTATCAGCGCGACGCTGGATTAAAAAGAAACGCACAGCATCACGGCCGACCCAGTCAATCAGGTCGCGCAGCGTGACGTAACTGCCGGCGCGCTTGGAGATCTTGACCTCTTCGCCACCACGCATTACCTTGACCATTTTGTGCAAGATGTAAGACGGATAATCCTTGGGAATTCCGATATCGAGCGCCTGCAAGCCCGCACGCACGCGCGCCACGGTACCGTGATGATCGCTGCCTTGAATATTGATCGCACTGGTAAAGCCGCGCTGCCATTTTGTGACGTGATAAGCAATATCGGGCACAAAATAGGTATAACCACCCTCGGACTTTCGCATCACGCGGTCTTTATCGTCGCCCGTACCCAGTTCGGTGGTACGCAGCCACAATGCACCTTCGTGCTCGTAGGTATGACCACTGGTCACAAGTTTCGTTACAGTGTCTTCCACACGACCGGAGGTATAGAGGGAACTCTCCAGGTAATAATTATCGAAAGCCAGGCCAAAGGCCTGCAAATCCAAATCCTGCTCACGTCGCAAATAAGCCACAGCAAATCTGCGCACATTGTCCTGATCGCTGATGTCACCATTCGCTAAAACGGGTGCACCATCGCTGGCAGATACCGTTTTTCCAGCAGCAAAATCGTTGGCAATATCCTGGATGTAATCACCTTTGTAGCCATCCGCAGGGTAATGCTCGCTCTCAGGTGTGAGTCCCTGACCACGCGCCTGAACGCTGATCGCCAGGTTATGGATCTGGTTGCCAGCATCGTTGTAATAAAACTCCCGGCTAACCTCATAGCCACTCGCATCAAATAAGCGGCACAGCGCATCGCCCAGCGCGGCCTGCCGGGCATGTCCGACATGCAAAGGACCCGTAGGATTGGCTGAAACAAATTCCACCAGCACTTTTTGATCTTTGCGCGGAGCACGGCCGTAAGCTTCGCCCTGATGGGAAATCGCAGGTAACACGGCGCTTTGCGCGGCATGTGTCAAACGGAAATTGATAAAACCCGGACCTGCCAGCTCAGCAGATTCAATCACCGCACGCGCAGCCGGATCCGACAAAAGCACGTCAACAATCTCCTGCGCAAGCTCGCGCGGATTGCGTTTGGCTGGCTTGGCCAGTTGCATCGCCACATTGGTTGCAATATCGCCGTGCGCAGCGACTTTAGGCCGCTCAAGAACGATATTAGGCGCCGCTTCGGGCAATATGCGGGCTACAGCAGCCTGCAAACTGGAAATAATGATGTTGTGTTGCTCGGGGAGCATGGGCTTGAAAACGACGATTTGAAGGCTCAAATCATAGCCTGAATTGCGCCTCAAACGAGACCGGACCTACCAACTCAGGCCGATTGAATCTTTTAACCAGGCAACATATCCCTGCATGTTCACCAGACCGACGACATCCGAACCCACCCCGCTCAGGTCTGGAGGCCTGCGGATAAAGGCCTCCACCTCCTTGCGCAGGCCTTGTCCCATCTGCGGCAGGTCTGCCTGATAGTTCACCCATTTGCGACCATCTGCATGATTCACCCGCCGGTCACTATTCTGCATTTTTCGGGAAAAAACGGCACGTTCATCATGGATAAATGGTTCTGTCACCTCATGGGCTGCAGGCTTGGAACCAAGCCCAACACCCGCAGCCTCAGCCTGCCACTGCATCCAGGCCAGCGCCACCCGGGACAGATTGCCGGGGGTGGAACCTGGGGACGCCTCTGGCGTCAGATACCCTCCGCCAATATCGGCATGGGCGCCGACGAACGCCCGCTCAATTACATTTGAAGGCCCCTTTGCAGACGTCAGCGGAAAGAGCCAGCGGTGCTCATGCAACGCGACCGCGTGGGAGACCCATTTCCAGGCCGGGGCGAGCTCCAGATTAAAGGCTGCATTACCAGCACCCAGCACATTAAATTGCGCAACCGTATCAAACAACCCCACAAACCTTAAATCCACACAACTCGATACGACACCATGCAAAGGATGATGGATCCAGAACCGCCCGTCTTTGACATGCTCGACCACGCGATTTCCAAAATGACGGGCAAGCGCTGCTCCACGAGAAAAACCAATGATGTCGAGCGGTAGGGTTTTATTGCGCTCATTCAAATTGGCAATCGCGTTGAGCAAGCGATCCCACTGCAGATCAACGCGCGCACCACCTGACCAGGCAATCGCCATATCCGTTTTGATATCTGTGGCTGACATACCCGCATCACCCGCGGGTCCCGGTATGTAATGCACAGGGCCGTCCCGGTATGCTTTTGCAAACAACCAGACATTTGTCAGCGAGGAAGGCTGATTACCCGTCCCATCAAATGCAAACAGCATCAAACCCAGCGGGTCAGCGTACCTGCGCGGCTGCTGATCTGCGTAACCATAAAGGCTGTTGTCCGGCATGGGGCCTAAAGGATCGGGCTCCAGATACTGGCCACCGCGTGGATCATAGGTGCGTTGATAATTATCGTGCCATCCCGTGGCAGCATCCACGATCTGACCTGGCAGGCGCAGCGGCATATTCTGATCGCCTTGCTCGGCAAGTAACTCTCCATACGCACTGAAGCGACCTTGCCAACGGACCCTTTGTTGCGCATCCGTCATCAAATGAGGCAAACCCACAGCATCCGTATGGATCATAAAAAGATCCCTGCCATTTTCAATCATGGCTACCGGAACATGATGGGCATAGATGTAGCGACGCACGATCTCAGTCGTACGGCCAGCAACACGCGCCTCGGCCACCAGCTTGTTCTGATCAAATAAATAATGTGTCTGGTGCGTGCCATCATCACGCCAGATTCTTTCACCCATTGCGTTGTGTGCGTATCGCACTTTAAGCGACGAGCGAGTCAGATCGGTCACGACACTCAGACGTCGCAAGGCATTGTGTTCAAGCAATAGCTCACCCACCCGGGTTGGCAGTCCTGTTACATCACGCTGAATTCTGGTTTTCTTCATCGGCCATGTGGTCGGGTGCAAGCGATCAAACGGATCTCGAAAATAAGATCGACTGGCGGTATGGCCCGGGGTATAAATACTTTCCGCAGCAATGGCACCACGTGCGTTGTAGCGTATCTGCTGATGAAAGAGCGCGGTACGCATGATCGGCTGATACACGATCAGATCGGTCAGTCCAGATTGATCTTTGCGAGCACTGGTTACCAGCCCGTTACCGTGACGTATCCCTCCCGCTGTCGAATCGATAATGCTATGGCGCTTTCCTTTCACGTCGTGCCACTCAATCGATAACAATCGGTTTTCACTCCACCAGTAATGCAGACTCCCTCCTTCCGGTAATGCATGTTCAATACGCTGCGCTTGCTCGTTGTAGCGAAAACGCTCGCGATAACTCCACGGCGGGCGGCCTCCAACCCCCGGGCGAAAAATTTCACGCTCCCGTATCAGCGACGGATGAGAAGACCTGCGCGCGTAGCGCAATATTTGTGTTTCCTGCGGATGCTCAATCAACACCGGTAATTTTCCGCGCCAGTCTATGCGCGTTCGAACAGAAGGTGTACCCGGTTTTGACGTATGCATGGATCTCACGCGTTGATGGCGATCCATTCTCCAGTGCCACGATGACTGATCAGCAAAGCTGCGACGGATCGATCGCACAGAAGAATTTTTTGCGTGACCGCTACCCGAGCTCTCAGACACCTCATGCAGCCAGGTCTCGGTCCCGATTCCGCGCATCTGCCATGAGGCAACATTCCCCTTGGCATCCATTTGAAATTTCAGTCCAGGCCAGGCAGTCAGATTCGTGTGTAGCTTACGAATGACGCCTGCTTCATCGCGTTCGATTTCCAGCTCCGGTATGGTTTGATTAACAGGTATGCCGGTTTGCATCGTCTGCCCGTATATCGGACCTGCGATAAATAAATTTGCACGACCAGAGGCGTCGTAGCGCCAGCTGTGTGTGCGCACTTCAGACTCCTCGTTTGCGATAGATATTCCAGTCAACGCAAAGGAATTGCCAGATTGCAGTGCCGCCTCATAGTGATAAATACGCTGCATCCCGTCGGGACGTATTACTGTCTTTAAGAGGTGATTTTTTGTACCTGAAACAGCGATTTTTTTAATTGATGCGGCAAAGCCATCCGCCTCTTTGTAATGATAATTAAACACACCATGCGGAGTCTGCACGGCCACAACTTTGGGCCTCGCACTCAGCGGGTCATAAATAAACCTCAACTGTTGATTTCCTGACGTGATCTGATCGATCAGACCTGATCGCTTGCTGACATCAGGAAACCTCTGAATCATTACCTTCTGAGCGTTTGGTTGTTTTGGTTGTGAGAGTTCAATTAATCTCCCCTGCAAATCGAACTGCAATTGCTTACCCGTCGGCCATGTCCATATCCATCCGGAAGGATGTGACTGTATTTCGCCATGCATGTTGGACGCAGCGACACAGCGACTGCCCTTACAGTTAAAAACGAGCCGACTGGCATCGGCCTGTATGACTTGCAATTGCTGACCTGTTACGTAGACACGCGTGTCATATGACCAAGACCAACCCCGTCCAAGCGCACTCATACGCGGATCCATCGCGTTGTAATGCCTGACTAATTCAAGGCCGAATTTTTGCGAAGGGAGATCTGTTTCACGTTGATATTTATTACCGCTGCGCATATCAATCGGATTGCCAACCCCGTTGTTGAGCCAGGGCTTTGGATTGCCTAAGGTCGCAGTCCCGCCCTGTGCGCAAGGACTGCCCATCGATATTGCTTGACACATTTTCCCCTGAGTTTTTTCTGCAGGGGCAAGCAATAAACCAGAAACAGTACTGAGGATTAAAATCAATCCATTACTGATGAAATCGCTCATCGGTAAACTACCTCACATAAAAGCTGTAAGCTTGCGAGATAAGGCGGGATGGAGCAACCTCCTGCGTGCCGATTTGTCTAATGAGGAAATTACGATGCTAGTTACATTCAGCAGCAAAGCCGGGGCCAGCGTTCTGATGTTATCGCAACACGCGCAACCCATCATGCGTATTGCGGGCAAAATCCTGGACAAGGAAATTCCTGTGCGTGGAGTATTCACGCCTGAACAACTCACCGATGCGATCGCTTCGCTAGAGCTTGCAATTTCGCAGGAAAAGCCTCCCTCGCAAAATGAGGATGACGAAGATATGCCGCGTGATGCCCTCTCACTGCCCGTTGGACTGCGTCAGCGTGCTCACCCATTACTCGAACTGATGCGTCAAGCGAAAAAGGCGGGTCAACCACTGCTGTGGGAAGCTGGTTCAGCCTGGTAATCAAGTCTGAATCAGAGGTGTCTGAGCAACCGCTCAGCCTATTGCATCATACGATCAATAGGCCTGATCAAACAACTGTCTGAACTCTTCGGTAGATGTGTGGCGAGGATTCCAACGGTTGTAATTCGCCTGCGTACACATCTGCGCCATCTCATCAAAAAGCTCAGGTGTTGCACCGACATCGCGCAACCGCTTAGGAATACTGAGATCAGAACACATCTGCTCAATCGCGCTCACAGCAGACTGCGCAGCGTCCTGCTCACTGAGCCCCTGAATTGACTGATGCATTGCAACGGCAATACGTGCAAATTTTTCGGGACGTGCCACAAGATTGAATCTTGCTACATGCGGCAGACACACAGCATTGGATAATCCATGTGACAGATGATAATTAGCACCAACAAATCTTGCCATGCAGTGCACGTTACCTAGTCCCGTCTGCCCAAAAGTCATCCCGGCAAGTGCCGAACCACACAACATATTGAGCCCAGCTTGCAGATTCGTTCTGTCCGCTACGAATATGCGAATATTGCTGGCAAGCAACTCAATCGCTTGAATATTGATTGCATCTGTAATCAGGTTAGCTTGTAACGAGATGTAGGATTCAAAAGCATGCACGAACGCATCGATACCCGAATGCGCGGCAACATGTGCGGGCAATGAACACAAAGCAAGCGGGTCCAGTATGGCGATCGTTGCGGGATTTAAAGAAGCGTGTCGTATCGACATCTTGAGATTTTTTTCTGTATCGCTGATGACACACGATCCGGAAACCTCAGAGCCAGTTCCAGCTGTCGTCGGTATCGCGATTAAAGGCAAAGGGGGAATATTAAATTTTTCAATCCCTTCGTAATCATGAATACGACCACCGTTGGTTGCCAATATAGCGACCGCTTTAGCGACATCGATTGTGCTGCCTCCACCAATCGCTAGAAGCACGGTCGCCTGATGCTGCGCACACACACCAAAGGCCTTCTCAACCGTATGTGCGCTCGGGTCTGGTTCAATGTCCGTAAAGACTGCGAACTCAACACCCGACTCATCGAGAAGCTTTTGAATCGATGCGTAGAACTCGCTTTGCAGCAAAGCCGCATCCAGGGCAATAAATATGCGCTTGCAACCAAACTGCTGCACGACTTCTTTTATTTTTTCGTGCGCGCCCACACCCATGAATACTTTGGTTGGACAAAAATAACTGGAAACATTCATGCTCTGTATCATTTGCTTTTTATCCAAAACCATCAGTCAGGTGTCGCGCCAAGTTCGATAATGACGGGTCTCCACCGCGCGACTTCGCTCTTTAATAAGGCCGCTGCACCTGCCTGCGTTTGCTGCACTTCGCTTGGCATCTCAATACCCGCCGCTTCGAACTTTGCTCGCACTTCCGGCGATTGAATGGCTTTACGAATCGACTCATTGAGCTGCGCGACGACGGGCGCTGGTGTACCTTTTGGTACGAGCACCATATTCCAGATGTCATACAGCAAATCAGGGTAGCCAGACTCACCGGCAGAGGGGACATCCGGCAAAGCTTTGATGCGCTGCGGACGTAACACCACAACACCCTTGACCATGCCGGAGTTTACGTAACGCACAGCCGTTGTTGTGCTTTCAACCATGTAGTCAATATGACCGGCCATCACATCATTGACCGCCTGGCCAGCACCGCGATAGTTCACGCCATTGACCTTGACACCGAGCTTGACGTTAATTAACTGCCCGCCAAGCCATGTGCCCGAGCCAACACCAGCCGCACCAAAATTAAGTTTTGCAGCATTCTGTTTTAAATACGCAGCGAACTCATCCAGCCCTGTTGCAGGAAAATCTTTACGTGCGGAAACGACCTGAGGCGCGTCGCCAATAGAGGCAATCGGAATAAAATCCGTCAACACGTCGTAGTTGAGATTTTTATACAGGGTTGCCGAAACAGCGAGCGTACCGCCATTACCGATCAGCATGGTGTATCCATCAGCCTGCGCACGCGAGGCGCGGGTATTGCCTACCGTTCCGCCTGCGCCAGGCGTGTTTTCAACGATCACCGGCTGGCCGAGAACTTTACCGAGGCTCTCACCCACTACACGTGCCAGTACATCGGTCGGACCACCTGCGGCGAAGGGGACGATCAGTGTGACGGGCTTTTCAGGATACGCTGCCTGCGCAACAGTACTTGCGACAATACATGACAAGCCAATCAGTAAAAGCTTCTGTTGCAGTCTTACGATTTTTCTTAATATTTTGTTCATTAGTCTCTCCTCTGTGACCTAATGTTAACCCCGTAACGACTTGATCAACAATACAGTTCAAACAACTCTTATTACGAAAATATGTAATCGTAAAAAAGCCGCAGAAATATTTTTTCTCTGCGGCTTTTTTACGATGACAACAGCTACAAACCTAGACGTCCAGGTTAGCAGCCTGCAAAGCATGCATTTCGATAAACGCACGACGGGGCTCAACCTGATCGCCCATCAGCGTGGTGAATATCTCATCTGCAGCAAGTGCATCTTCGATCTGTACACGCAACAAACGACGAACCGTCGGATCCATTGTGGTCTCCCACAACTGCGATGGATTCATTTCACCCAGACCTTTATAGCGCTGCTTGGTGACATTGCGTTCAGCTTCAGCGCGCAACCATTGCATGGCTTCGCGGAAATCTGAAACCATCGACTCTTTACGCTTGTCGCCTTCACCACGCATGACCATAGCACCCTTGCCGATCAATCCCTGGAAGGTTGCGGCTGCGCGCGCCAACACTGCATAATCCGCTCCGACTACAAAGTCTGCATCGAAAACCGACACACGCACGTTGCCGTGGTGCTTGCGACGTACGATCAAACGATGCTTTTCAGTGCCCGCATGGTATTCACCCGTCACCTCAACCTGGTTAGGATATAAAGGATCCTGAAGCGCTGCATGCAGACGAGCTGCGCTGGCCTGTGTCTGCTCCATATTCCCCAGTTCAAGCGTAATGCCGCCCACAATCGCGGATAAAGACAGCTCATCCATGAATCGTGACAGACGTGCAATCACACCGTCAGCCATCAGGTATTGATTCGCCAGCTCGGACAGGGCAGAACCGCCGATTGCTGTTGCGCCTTCACTCGGAACCAATTGCGCATCGCGCAGTGCGATCTGCAGCATATAGGTTGCTTCTTCAGCTTCGTCTTTCAGATAACGCTCATCTTTACCAGCTTTCACTTTATACAGTGGCGGCTGAGCGATATAAATGTAGCCTCGCTGCACCAACTCTGGCATCTGACGATAAAGCAGCGTTAACAGCAATGTACGAATATGCGCGCCATCCACGTCAGCATCGGTCATGATGATGATGCGGTGATAACGCAGCTTGTCCACATTGAAGTCAGGTCCGATACTTGTCCCAAGCGCGGTAATGAGTGTTGTGATCTGCTCGCTAGAAATGAGTCTGTCGAAACGCGCTTTTTCAACGTTCAGGACCTTTCCGCGCAGCGGCAAGATAGCCTGGAACTTACGATCGCGACCCTGCTTGGCAGAGCCACCCGCAGAGTCTCCCTCCACGATGTACAGTTCGCATAGCGCGGGATCTTTTTCCTGACAGTCAGCAAGCTTGCCGGGCAAACCAGCGCCTTCAAGTACGCTCTTGCGTCGCGTCATTTCACGCGCTTTACGTGCCGCCTCGCGTGCACGAGCTGCTTCAACCACCTTCGAGCACAATGCTTTCGCATCAATTGGATTTTCAAGCAACCAGGTCTCAAGCGTCCGTGCAACCGCGTCTTCAACAGCCGGACGCACTTCGCTCGACACCAGTTTGTCTTTGGTCTGGCTGCTGAATTTGGGCTCAGGCACTTTGACCGACAAGACGCAGGCCAGACCCTCGCGCATATCATCGCCGGTCGTCTCGACTTTTGCGCGCTTGGCTAATTCATTTTCGCTAATGTACTTGTTGATCACACGCGTCATCGCCGCGCGCAGTCCTGTCATGTGCGTGCCGCCATCGCGTTGCGGAATGTTATTGGTAAAGCAGAGCACTTGCTCGCTGTAACCATCATTCCATTGCATCGCGACATCTACACCTACTAGCGTGCCACCAGCGCTTGACTCAGCACTTACAGAAAACACGTTCGGATGCAACACTGTTTTTTGGCGGTTGATGTATTGAACAAATCCTTTCACCCCGCCAGAGTAGGCGAAGTTTTCTTCCTTACCCTGACGCTGGTCGACCAGACGGATCTTGACCCCATTATTCAGGAACGACAGCTCACGCAACCGCTTGGAGATAATCTCGTAATGATATTCGACGTTATTGAAAATATCCGTGTCTGCCAGGAAGTGAACTTCTGTTCCCCGCAACTCGGTTGGTCCTGTTACCGTCAGAGGTGCAACGCGCTCGCCTTTGCGAAACTCCATCTGATGCACTTGTCCGTTACGACGAATCGTCAGTCGCAACCAAGATGACAATGCGTTCACGCAAGACACGCCCACGCCGTGCAAACCACCAGAAACCTTATAAGAGTTCTGGTCGAACTTTCCGCCTGCGTGAAGCTCAGTCAGAACAATTTCTGCCGCGCTGCGTGCAAACTCGTCTTCCTTGTGAATATCAGTCGGAATACCGCGACCGTTATCCGTGACAGAGATAGAGTTATCTGTATGAATCGTAACTACGATGTCATCACAATGTCCCGCAAGTGCTTCATCGATGGCGTTATCGACAACCTCGAACACCATGTGGTGCAGGCCGGTACCGTCGGAAGTATCACCGATGTACATACCCGGACGTTTACGAACCGCCTCCAGGCCCTTGAGCATCTTGATCGAATCGGCACCATAGGCATCGAGATCTTCGGTAATAGGAGTGTTTTCAGACATGTCTAGATCCGCATGGGCATGACAACGTACTTAAATGCATCGTCGTCAGGCAAAGTAAGAAGGGCAGAAGCGTTCGCATCGGGCATGATTGACCAGCGAATCGTTTCAGCTTTGACGTTAGCCAGAAAATCCAGCAAGTAGCTGACGTTAAAACCAACGTCTAAAGCCTCGTGGCTGTAATCAATGTCGATTTCTTCCTGCGCCTCTTCCTGCTCGGCGTTCGTGGATGAAATCTTCAACAGGTTTTGACCGAGTTGCAAACGCACACTGCGGAACTTATCCGTTGTCAGGATTGCGGCACGCTGCAAACTGCCCTGCAGCATCTCGCGCGAGACATCAAAGCTGCGTGTGTAGTTGGTTGGAATGACCCGATTGAAATCCGGGAATTTTCCTTCGACCAGTTTTGATACGAGTTCAACGTGACCAAATGAAAAACGTATCTGACCTGCCGCCACTTCGATCGTGACAGGCTCTTCGCTGTCATCCAGCAGGCGTTGCATCTCGAGCACTGTCTTGCGTGGCACGATTACTTCGTGACGGGCGGTGATGCCTTCAGCGGGCGTCGAGCTGTGCGCCAGACGATGTCCGTCAGTCGCCACGGCGCGTAATAAGCCTGGCTCGAAGACCATCAGCATTCCATTCAGGTAATAACGGATATCTTGCTGCGCCATCGCAAAGTGTGACATGTTAAACAGATGCTTCAGCGTTTTGCGTGGCAGTGTCAGCGACACGTCCCAGCGATCTGGCTGAGTCATTGTTGGAAACTCTGTCGCAGCCAGCGTCTGCAAACTGAACCGGCTTTTGCCTGATTGGACGGCGAGCTTGCCACCCGTTGTGGACAATCTCACATCGCCTGTATCTGGTAGAGCACGCAGTATGTCGAGCAATTTACGTGCGGCAACTGTCAGGGATTCGTTCTCATCACCCACACCAAAATCAGCGTGTGTTGTGATTTGAACTTCTAGATCGGTAGCGATGAATGAAACCCTACCAGCTTCTTTGCGCAATAGAATGTTGGCAAGAATAGGTAATGTGTGTCGTCTTTCGACAATACCAGCGACCGTTGATAACGGTTTGAGCAAAGCATCGCGTGGGGTCTGTACAAGTTGCATGGATTATCCCTTTAAAGTTTGTTCGAGTACATGCAGCGTATGGTTGAGGTCTGTCTGTTTGGCGCGCAAATCCGAAATTTTTCGAACTGCGTGCAGCACCGTTGTATGGTCACGGCCACCAAACAGGTCACCAATTTCTGGCAAGCTTTTTTGCGTCAGTTCTTTTGCCAGATACATCGCAACCTGACGCGGCATAGCGATATTGGCAGGTCGACGTTTCGAATACATGTCGGCGACCTTGATTTTGTAATAATCCGAGACGGTTTTTTGAATATTTTCAACCGTGATCTGACCGTTTGATACAGACAGCAAGTCTTTCAGTGCGTCCTTGCAAATATCGACGTTTACAACGTCGCGGCCGTGAAAACGCGCGTAAGCGAGAACTTTTCTTAATGCGCCCTCAAGCTCTCTCACATTACTGCGCAAATGCTTGGCGATAAAAAAAGCAACCTCTTCTGGCATCGTCAGGCCTTCTTGCTCAGCCTTGCGCAATAAGATTGCCACACGCATCTCAAGCTCTGGCGGCTCAATCGCAACGGTCAGCCCGGAATCAAACCGTGAAATCAAACGGCTGTCTATTCCTGCCAGCTCCTTGGGATACGTATCGCTGGTAATAATGATTTGCTTGCGCTGGGCAACCATCGCCTCAAACGCATAAAAGAATTCCTCTTGTGTCCGACTCTTGCCTGAGAAAAACTGAATATCATCAATCAGCAACAGATCCAGCGAGTGGTAATAGCGCTTGAAATCATCAAATGCTTTGCGCTGATATGCCTTGACCACATCTGATACGTACTGATCTGCATGGACGTAACGCACTCGCACGGCATTGCCATTGCTGTTGCCTGCGGCAACCATCGCATTGCCGATCGCGTGGATCAAATGCGTCTTACCCAGCCCAACACCACCATACAAAAACA
Organism: Sheuella sp.; assembly: GCA_030650995.1. Lineage (GTDB taxonomy): Bacteria > Pseudomonadota > Gammaproteobacteria > Burkholderiales > Burkholderiaceae_B > Zwartia. The sequence continues at coordinate 36,728 of JAUSCY010000081.1, forward strand.
AAGGGTTGTAAGAAATACCGGGATTTTCCGCTACCTGTAATGCAGCGGCTCGTGCCAGCTGATTCGCCTTGCCTGTCACAAAATTTTCAAATGTTAATTCTGTATTGAGACGCGAACGCTCATCGACTGCGCTCACACCCGCAGTCGCGGCGGCTTGCGTTCTGGTCGGTGATGAAGCTGTGCGGGTTGCGGCGAGCGCGGTTTCATTCGCAAACTCCTGCACCAGATTTCCAACTTGTGCTGGCGCGGATTTGGCAAGGGGTTGTGTCGCGATCGCTGCGCGCGCGCTTGTCGTTGAAGCAGGCAATTCAAACAGAACCTGTACAGGTTTTTTAAACCACTGTGATGCAATACTTTCTATTTGAGATGAAAAGTTTTTACGTACCCAGTCCAGTTTGAATCTGTTTGGAGCAGACAGGCGCAACACTGCCTGAGACTCATCATAGGCAAGCGGGATCAGCGGACGTATCCATGCGCTGATTTGCTGGGGGGGAAATTCCTGCTCCAACTGATTGATGCAGGACTGCCAAAACTCGTTCATGTGACTCGCTAATTAAACCCTGATTCTACCCTGTTGCAGGTGAAGTTATCCACAGGTTCGATCGCGGGTCATCCCTAGTCCCAAATCTAACCATTTGACTAATTTCAGTATTTTTGATGAAATGGAGGGCTTTTCCGGATATTGTCTGCCGGGAAACCCTTAAATTTAAACTTTTATTCGCTCTTTGTTGGGCCATTCATCATGAAACGTACCTACCAGCCTTCCGTTACCCGCCGTAAACGCACACATGGCTTTCGCGTCCGTATGAAAACCCGTGGTGGCCGCGCTGTAATCAACGCTCGCCGTGCCAAGGGCCGTAAGCGTCTGGCCGTCTAATACGTCTAGTTGTGTATCCGGGACGGCTTGTCCCAATACCAGCTTTGCCGTTATGTCACGCGCCACGTTTCCAGCGGCGGCGCGCATGCACCGCCCCACAGAATTTGCAGCTGCCTTATCAGGCAAGCGCATCGCCCGTGGGGCGTATTTTATCGTGACCGCGAACCCGACCGGGTCGATTGCACATTCAGAGACTAAAGATATCTTCGGCAGACCCGCTGATTCTGCAGGATCGGATGCTCCTATCGCGCGTTTGGGTTTGATTATGGCCAAACGCCTGGCTCACCACGCCTCCACCCGTAACGCTCTTAAACGCGTTGTACGCGAAGCGTTCCGTGCCCAGCGCTTACAGTTACCTGCAGCGGACTACGTCGTCCGGCTCAATCGGCGCATTCAGGACATATCGCTTACACAGCTCAAGCTAGCTGCGCGACTTGAAGCTGACGCCCATTTTTCCAAAGTGCGGGCATGATGATCGGCATTCTGAAAGTACTTTTAACTGCGCCCATTCGTGCATATAAATTCTTTCTTAGCCCCTGGTTGGGCCAGTCTTGCAGATTTACGCCCACCTGCTCTTCCTATGCAATCGAAGCAATCGAAACATGGGGGCCTGGGCGTGGATTATTGTTGAGCGCCAAAAGAATTGGGCGGTGCCATCCCTGGTGCACCGGCGGTCATGACCCCGTACCAAAACCTGACAATACGCGCCCTCAAAGTAAAAACAATAGTTTATCGACCCGCTGTCACACTGATTAACGCTAAACTGCGAACCTTCACTGGTTTGCAGTATTTATACTCATTCACCAGTTAGTTACTTATTTTATTTATTAGGCAAGAATGGATATCCGACGCACCGTATTGTTGATGATTTTCTCGTTTTCCCTGCTCATGCTCTGGAACAATTGGCAGATTCATCAGGGTAAAGCACCTTTGTTTGGTGCTCCTCCTGCTGCCACAACGACAAACGGCGCAAGTCAATCACCTGCCGCGACAAACGCCGGTGTTCCGACTGCGAATACCTCTGCCAGCACACCAGCCTCGACGGGAAGTGTTGCAGTACCAGGCTTAGCTGGCGCAGCACCTGCACAATCACAAACAGTTACTGTTAAGACGGATGTACTGCAGCTGACGTTCGATTTGCAGGGTGCTCAGATCGTACGTGCTGACTTGCTTGCTTTCCCTACAACAGATGATAAAGACGTTCCTTTTGTTCTGCTTGACCGTGCTGCAGGCCGCACATACGTCGTGCAGTCAGGTTTGACCGGGGCACCCGCTGGAACACAATACCCGACGCATTTGTCTTCTTTCTCGATGATCAGCGAAACAAAAGAAATTTCCGGTGATACGCTTGTCGTGAAATTTGCTGCGGAATCCGCCGGTATCAAACTTATCAAAACATACACACTGCGCCGTGGTCAGTATGTCATCGATGTTTCACACCAGATTGAAAACATGACTACGGATGCGGTGACACCGTCTGTATATTTACAGATTACCCGTGATGGTGTGGATCCTAATCAGAGTTCAGCGCCTAGTTTTTTAAGTGGCCCTGCTAATTACTTTGGTGCCGCTGTTTATTCTGAACAGGATAAATTTCAGAAAGTCACATTTACTGAAATTGAAAAGCACAAAGCTGCTTATATCAAGCAAACGGATAATGGCTGGTTTGGCATGATTCAACATTATTTTGTAACTGCATGGATTCCGCAACAAGGCAAATCCCGCAATTATGAAATGACTGAACTTGAAAAAAACATCTTCGCAATTCGCAGTATTGAGCCAGTCGGTGCTGTCGCTGCCAATTCCAGCCAAACCATCAATGCCAAGCTTTGGCTGGGTCCACAAGATCAGTCTGAACTCGAGAAAGTAGCGCCTGGTCTTGATCTGGTTGTTGATTATGGTTTGTTAGCCATTATTGCAAAACCTGTTTTTTCATTGATGACCTGGCTCTTTACTTTGTTAGGTAACTGGGGCTGGACAATCATTGCATTGACCTTCCTGATTAAATTAGCTTTTTATCCTTTATCCGCAGCCAGCTATCGCTCAATGGCAAAGATGAAGCAAGTTGCTCCTCGTCTGGCAATACTGAAAGAAAAATTTGGTGATGACCGTCAAAAGCTCAATGCGGCAATGATGGAAATGTACCGTACTGAAAAAATCAATCCGCTGGGCGGCTGCCTGCCGATCGTGGTTCAGATTCCTGTATTTATTTCTCTTTATTATGTTTTGGGATCCAGCGTTGAATTACGTGGCGCTCCCTGGATTTTGTGGGTTCATGATCTTGCTGTTCGTGATCCTTACTTTATCTTGCCCGCCATCATGATGGGAACAATGTTTCTACAAATGAGGCTCAACCCTACTCCACCAGATCCTATGCAAGCGAAGGTCATGATGTTTATGCCTCTGGTGTTTGGTGGAATGATGTTCTTCTTTCCATCAGGTCTTGTACTGTACTGGTGCGTCAACAACATTCTGTCGATTGCGCAACAGTGGTACATCACACAAAAGATGGCTAAGCTTGCAGCAACACCGCACCGTTAATGTTTTTCAGTAATGTCTAAAAACCTGATCGATCCGATTGTGGCGATAGCCACCGCCCCTGGCAGGGGCGGGATCGGCGTAGTGCGTATTTCTGGCCCCGATCTGGGGCCTTTTATTTTTTCTTTGCTTGGTAAAAAACTAACGCCCCGGCACGCACATTATCTGAACTTTCCAGATCATAATCAGCATCCTATTGATCAAGGCCTGGCAATTTTTTTCAATCAGCCACACTCCTACACAGGAGAAGACGTACTTGAGTTGCAAGGGCACGGTGGGCCAGCGGTTTTACAGCAGCTTTTAAAACGTTGTCTGGAAGTTGGGCACACCTTTGGTTTAAGACTTGCTACGCCTGGTGAATTCACCCAACGTGCTTTTCTTAATGACAAAATTGATTTGGCGCAGGCTGAGGCCGTTGCAGATCTGATTGACGCAACCTCTGAGGCTGCTGCGCGTGCGGCCGTCTCATCGCTTTCTGGTGAATTCTCGCGTCGTATTAATACCCTCTCGACCTCGATTGTTCAATTACGGATGCTTATCGAAGCAACTCTGGATTTTCCTGAAGAAGAAATCGAGTTTCTGGAAAAATATCAGGCGCGTCAAAAGCTGGATGTCATGCTTGATGACATTGACAACATTATTTCTCAATCACGTCAGGGCATGGTCCTACGTGAAGGTCTACACGTCGTTTTGGCTGGCGAACCAAACGTTGGTAAATCCAGCTTATTAAATGCCTTAGCTGGTCAGGATCTAGCCATCGTCACAGACATTGCGGGGACTACGCGCGATAAAGTCTCGCAAGTCATCCACTTGCAAGGCGTGCCCATCACGATTATTGACACCGCAGGCTTGCGCGAGACGACTGACACAATTGAGTCGATAGGGATCAGTCGAAGCTGGGCTGAGATTGCCCGCGCAGATGTTGTGTTGCACTTGATGGATGCGACGATACCGAGCACGCATTTAGATGAAAAGATCGAAACAACACGATCCCGTCAAAGCATAGTTTTACAGGTCTTTAATAAACAGGACCTTTTATCAGATTTATCGAACATCGCAGATCAGGCGATTTACATATCAGCTAAGACTGGCAAGGGTCTTGACGTATTACAGACGAGACTTTTAAACATCGCAGGCTGGAACCCAGGTCAGGAATCTCCCTGGCTTGCCAGACAACGGCACATTGATTCGCTAGAGCAATCGCGCATGCATTTATTACTTGCAAAAGAGCATGCTGCTGAAAATGATCGTGTGCTTGATTTGTTTGCCGAAGAGCTCAGACTCGCGCATGATAGCCTCGGTCAAATTACGGGAAAAATGACGCCAGATGATTTACTAGGTGAAATTTTTTCCAATTTCTGTATTGGTAAATAAGTCCTGATCAAGCTAGTCTTATTGCGCTTGAATCTGACCTGCAACAATTGAAATCTCTTCAAACCCTGCATCATCACGTAGTACAAACAAAACATCCATTGCTCGTTTTTGTGCCAGTGCAACGCCGGCCTCTTCACCCAACACGAGCAATGCCGTTGCCCATGCATCTGCTAGCATGCAGCTCGAGGCCACTACGGTAACTGCTGCAACACGATTGTGCACCGGAGCACCGCGCGAGGGATGCATTGTATGTGCGTAGCGCTCACCGGCTACATCGACAAATCGACGATAGTCACCCGAAGTCGCAATTGACGCATCACACAACTCCATTACCCCCATCACCTCTCGTACTCCTGGCAATGGCTTTTCAAGGGCAACAGCCCAAGGTTCGTGACCTGGCTTGAAGCCTCGCGCACGCATCTCACCATCAATACCCACCAGATAACTGGTGACTCCCAATCGATCAAGGCAACGGGCCAGTTGATCCACGCCATAGCCTTTGGCAATACCAGACAGGTCGAGCGTGACGTCGGACATTTTGCGAACCCGCATGCCCGCCTGATCAATCTCCAGTGTTTCTTTTGTTACATGTATGACTTGTTGTTTATTCTGACCGATTTGATTCGTTGGGATTTGATGCTTTTCTGGACCAAAGCCCCATGTATTGACGAGCGCACCAACACCGATATCGAACGCCCCATCAGATTGCCGGTTAATCTCTAATGCTGACTGCAACACCGTTATCAGTTCACTGGGTACAGCTAGCCATTTTTGTGGTGCTGCTGCGTTTAGCTCGCTCAAAGCAGAGTTTGGTTTCCACGTCGACATCTGCTTATCAGCCAGATCTACTGCGGCAAAGAGTTTTTCATTTATTTCATGAATAGTTGATGCAACGATTCCAGATGGCGCAAAAAAAACAGCGGTGTAACGTGTCCCCATGGTTTCACCGTTAACACTATATCGCTGCACGCTTGCCGTGTCGGTGCTGTCAATAAACATCTTCACGGTACCGCCCGGCGGCTTTCAACTCTTTTACACTGAGACGTGCAGGCGACAATATGCGATCAAGCTTCTCTGACACACTGTTTGCCATCTCTCGACCACCGCAGACCAGTACCTGACCACCCTGCTCAATCAAATGTCTTGTTTGTACGGCATCGTCACCTATACGGTCTTGAACATACGCTCGGTCCTTCACTCTTGAAAAAGTCACATTCAATTGCGTAAGCCGCTCGTCCTTTATATATCCACGCAATTCAGGCTCATACAAAAAATCCGATTCTGGGTCACGACCCCCCCAGTACAGATACATGGGACGCCGAGCTTTGTTATTCCGGATAAATCCAACCAAAGGTCCAATACCGGTTCCTGCACCGATCAGGATCACTGGAGCCTTGCCGGATACGGGACGAAAGTTTGGATTAGGAGAGATAAAAGCATCTATCCGGTCTCCAGGCTGCAAGCTATGCAAAAACCCTGAACACACGCCATCCGCATGTTTGCGTACACAAATTTCCAGAACGTTATCACGCGACCCGCTCGCCAATGAATAAAAACGCGGCATAGTAGAGTTTGGTGGCAATATGCCAACCAGGTCGCCAGAACTAAAGTTCGGCAAGCCATTGCTTCCAAAAAAACGCCGTAGTCGCTTGTCCTCTGGCACTGCTATAAATCGCAGAATACTGGTAGGTGTATTTATCTCTACTCCATAGTCGATACGCTCTAGCAATTCTAAGGAACATGTAGCAGGACGCCTGGGTACATACTTCAGAGTAATGTCCTGACCAATTGCTTGGCTCAAAGACTTGCCCCACCGAGAAAATTCCTGCTCTGACTGTTTGTCTATCGTTTCAAATGCCATCAGGTGCTGCCAGCCTAAAGATAGCAGTGCAGCATCCACATCTTTGGCAAACTTACAGAACTGTGGAAATTGTCGATCACCGAATCCTAATACCGCGAACGTCGGTTTTGTCGTTTGAACCGTTTTTTTATTCAGACTAGCCAAGCGCGTCAGAAACTGATTCGCGCAAGATGGCGCTTCACCATCGCCATAAGTTGAGGTTAGAATAAATACATGTTTTGCACTGCGGTATTGAGGCAAGAGCGTATTCATCGTTGAAGTATGAACAGTGTGTCCTGCTAGTCTTAACGCATCGTTTAAAACACTAGCAAAGCCCCACGTACTGTTATTTTCACTGCCAACAAGCATCACGATATCTGCCGCTTGTGCTTGGCCGTTGTTAGTTATACGAGGCCGGTCTCGACGACGCTGCCACCACATCTGAACACCTGTAGCGCTTAGGAGTGGCACACCCAAAGCACATACTCCTAACAGCAAACCTAACCACCACAAGCCTTCACCCGTATGTAACAAGTAAACCAAGTCATATATATCTCGCATGCCTGCATGCGCCCGGTAAGATAACAATTCACCGGTTGCTTGATCAACGTAGCCATCGCCTTGTGTAGTGCGTAATGAGTAGAAATCACTCAGGTCACCCGATCTTGGATACACCAGCTCTCGTAAATTACTCAGATCAATTGCTTGCAGAGCTGATAAATTAGCAGGGGGTTTAGCTTGTCCCCCATTTACACTTGCTGGAAAGTCAGGTTCGTCCTGTTTGCCGTCGTAAATAAATCCAAATGTTGCTGCCGACATATATATGCCTGTTAGTGCTGACAAGATCAAACCAATTATGACAATACGTCCTGCCTGAGCATGCAGACGCTGGTTTAGGTTGCCGCGAAGTGGGCGTATCAGATTACGCCATCCCCCTAACCGTCTGATAAGTAATACAGCACCTGTTAAAGTCAGAATAAGCATAAATATTGCTGCAATACCAACGACAGCTCGTCCTGGTGTATCGAGCAACAATGATCGATGCAATTGCTTTACCCATCTAGAGAAACTCGAGTTAGCATGATTTGCAATACGTTTGCCATTGAGCGGATCAATACTATCAGCACCTGACTGTCCAGCATTGCTGTAGTAAACAACGACTGTTCCGGATGCCGTGCGCTTGATTTGTTCAGCGCCTGGATAGTTAAGCGCCACTCGTTGGGCTAAATCGGCCACACTGACTTGTCCTGTCGATGGCACATGTATAGACAGTCTTTCCAACCCAGGATCAATTGACAATATGGCGCCACTTATTGCCAGCACCAATAAAAACAAGCTGGCTATTAAGCCGGGTAACGAATGAAGCTGACGTACCATGGTACTAAATACCTCTGGTTGCTGTGTCCGAACTTTCTGATTGTGATGCTTTTTCTGATGCTTTAATCATTGCGACTACATGTCATATTTAAAGCTTTTGACATAACCACGACCAGTAACCGATTTCCCTGAGTCTTTGGTTGTTAATGGTATGCGAACATCAGCGGCATTTTCACGACCATCCTCCACTGCTGTATCAATACGAATCTCATACCCTGCATCGATTAAGGTATCTGCTAATTCAACTTTTACTGTTAACGATTTTCCGCTTCCTACGCTTGCTCCGCTTACTCCATCGAACTCTTTAGCATTCAAACCACTCCCTCGTGCCCAGTCACGCAATCCTTTGTAATATTTTGATTTTTTTCCTGCAACCCATAGTGTTTTTTGATATTTACCGTTTGCATCTGTGACATATATTGCTAAATATGCACCATTGCCACCATAGTTTTGCAACTGGGTTGTTAGCGTTAACGTACGTGCTTCTACCATTCCAGGCAATACAACAGCACCAACAAGTAAAAAAGAGCTAATGACTTTTTTCATAATAATTTTCCGTTTATAAAGTCAGTGATATGCATTATGTTTGGAGACATATCTACTTATTTGGCTTGTTGGCCTGGTAAAAAATAACCAGTCGATTCACCATTTTTTCCAAAACGGATTTCAAATGCTTGAATCTTTAAAGTCACGGGTGCATATATCGCTTTAAACCTGTTTCCTTTACTATCAGACCCCCTGACTTCGTAGCAACCATCATCTATTTTGATGCGTTTAATGGTCCAACCATGCTGCTCTACTTGCTGTCGTAGCACATCACGCGATTGCCAATCGGATACTGCTCCTTCACAACTTTCATCAGCTGTTGCAACACCGCTAATTAGAATAGCGGCCACAAAGCCAACCACCGATGCATATTGCCGTATACGTATTTGCATGGCTTTCATCCTGTTTTTATAAACATATATTTATGTAGGAATTGATTTTTTCATCTACATGCTTAGTACTTTTAAACCACGTCGCGCTGCTGAATTCAGCAGCTGTATTTATTCTGAAGAATGAATGATTTAATTGTTCTACACCCTTCAATTATACGAGTCCCTCTTCCTACTGTAACCAGTAGGAAGAAAATCATCATTGATTAAACGCAAGTAAATCTTTAAGTTTTTTTATCGTTTTTTTTAATTACTTAATAGTGTGTCCACCATCGATAGGTAAAACAGCACCCGTTATATCTTGACCCGCATCACTACATAAAAACACTACAAATCCGGCAACACTCTTTGCTGAAACAAACCGTCCTGTTGGGTGTCTTGTAGAGATATAGTTTTTCTGTGCTTGTTCTTCTGAAATACCCTCTGCCTGAGCAATACCAGCTATTTTGTCAAGGATTGGTTTTGTTGGCACTGTTCCAGGACAAAGTGCATTACAGGTAATACCTGACTTCGCACAATCCATCGCAACACTTCGAGTCAAACCAATTAAAGCTGTCTTTGTCGTGATGTATGAAATCCGATTCTCTGAAGCGGTCAGACCAAATACCGATGACATATTGATAATACGTCCCCAGCCGGCTCTACGCATTGCTGGGACACTTAGCCTGATGGTATGAAAGGCTGCTGACAAATTAACTGCTATAGCGTCATCCCAGCTTTGTGTAGGCAATTCATCAACTAAACCAACACTTCTTATTACTGCATTATTCACAACAATATCAATCTGACCAAAACGCTGGCAAGCACCAGTCACCATTGACTCTATCTGGTCAACATGTTTAAGATTCGCGTGACTAATCAGCACACCTACTTTGTACTTCTCTTCTAGTTG
>JAUSCY010000127.1 GCA_030650995.1 Sheuella sp.
GACTGATCGGTTGGCTCAGCTGTGTCATAGGTTCTCTTCGTGCATTCAATACGTCAAAACGACATGAAAACAAGTCTAGAGTTTGAAACCTATCCAGTTATTGCTTTTTATCAACCTATCTGGATTCAAAGCGCTGAATAACGTCTTTAAGAACAACCACATCATGCGTTCTAATAAAATCAACGCCCTTAGACAGGATTAACTCAACCAGTTCCGTATTCAACAATCCATTCGTACGGGGTGCAACAATAAAAACAGGAGCGATTTTTTTAACCTCCGGGATCGCCTCAATAATTTGTTTTTGAAAAACTGGCTTAAGCTCGTTAGGTGTCTCGGGGTGCCACATTCCAAGATTAGGATCAATAGCGAGTATTTTGACTCCCTTTTTTTCTAAATAAGGAACAGTGACACTAAAATAATCCATGATCTGTTTAATGGATGGAGCACTGTAAGCAATTTTTCTCAAGGCATAAGGATTTGCCGCGGGGAGATAATTGAGTACTAATGGACAACCCGTATTTGCCAATTCGCTAATCAAGGAATCTGGAAAATAGGTACTCGTGTAATTGAGCGCGGAGATACTGGAAAGATACTTGCATGCGTTTTCGTCTGACCAGGTATCTAACGACATTGGAACAAAATCTTCAGGTCGATCGGCAGAAAAAAACAGCGCGAGCCTCTGCGCCTCAATCATGTCATCGAGCTCTTCGCTTTTAGAATAAGAAGAACGAGCGCCTATATCGATGTAATCAGCTCCAAGTCTTTGTAAATCAACCATCTTCTGGATGGCCTCTTGAGGAGTTTCTACACACGAGTCTTTTTGTGGAGACTCTTGGGACAAATTGACCACTGAAAAAATTTTTATCATTTCATCCCTTTAAATTACGGTATTCATAGACTTTAAAACAAGAGCCCGTGAGGTGCACAATCCGTTGATACTGACTGATTAGATGAATTGGAAAAAAAACATCACCGGGATAATGTCCCTCAATTTCTGAAAGATAAAAACAATCGATTGCCATATTTTCAAGAAATAAAGTTGCAATTTCAGCGCCGCCAATCATGAAGCATTGTTTATCTATAGGCAGATTTTTTAATTGATAAAACTCATCGAGAGATGAAACGATCGTGACAAGAGGATTTAAATGATCACGGTGTTTTTTTGAAAAGACAACGACGGTATGTTCTTCAAAAAAATGGGGAGGCATTTGCTCATAGGTTTTATAGCCCATGATGACAATCTGACTTTTAATCATGCTCCGGTAGAAAGCGATTTCTTCCGGACAATCCCAGGGCAACTCTCCTTTATTGGAGATGACATAGTGCTGATCACAAGCCATGATCCCAATAATTTCTCGCAAAATTTTTTCCTTTAAATAATATTTGGAATCAAAGTGGGGGAGAAGCTGGCTACTTGACGCAACATCAAATTAATTTGAATTAACCCGGAAAATATCCACGCCAACGGTTAAACAATCAGCATAAACCTCTGGCTTGGATGTTTTAACCCGCACAGCCATAACTTTAGGGTGCGCAAGCAAGGTACCGGCGATCTTGTCGCATAAGGTTTCTTGCAACTGAACGTGTCCGTTATGAGCATGTAAATTTACAGTTTCACGCATGAACTGATAATCGACAACTTCCTCCAGACGATCTTCTTTTGGAGTATTCAGCTCCATAGGGATGTAAAGATCAATATCGAAAATAACGCGTTGCTTTGCATTTTTTTCATGATCATATACACCTATGCTCATATTGACCTCATAACCCTCCAAAAATAAACGTCTGCAGTTCATTAAGTTTGGTTGAGTCAGATTTAATTGCATTTGTTTTACCTGAAAATGATAAACATGATTATTTGCTGGCGATCCGCATCAGTTATGTCTAGTTAGTCACAACATATTAAACTTTTTGTAATAGCACTGTACCCCCCACTCGGTTACCAAAACCTTCTTGAAGGGCAACGCTATACAACCGAGATGTATCCTGAGCCAGAGTATTCACGCCCCTGGCTCAAACTCTTGGCCCAGAAAGGCTGGAGTGTTCCTCTTTGGCCAAAAGAATGGGGAGGAACAGGATGGTCGCCCTTAGAACGATTTATTTTTGAACATGAATGTGCCCAAGCCGGTGCTCCCCTCGTTCACCCAATGGGGGTACGTTTGGTAGGTCCTGTTATTTTGCGTTTTGGCACGCAAGAGCAAAAGCAAGAGTATTTGCCACCGATTGCGCGTGGTGACAATTACTGGTGTCAGGGTTTCTCTGAGCCTGGTGCCGGATCAGATCTGGCGTCGCTTAGACTACAAGCGGTCCGGGAAGGTGATCACGATGTCAATGAAGTGTTTTTTGACGATGTCCGAGTCCCCATTCGCCAGCGGATTGGCGCTGAAGGACAAGGTTGGGATTGCGCCAAATATCTGCTTGAATTTGAACGTGGCGCAGGCATTTACAGCCCCCGCCTGAGATCAGGTTTTAAACGGGTGGGACTCATGCTGCAAACACTTGACTCCAAAACGGATTCAATTCATAGCAAAGCCCAGCTCGTGAGAAAATTTGGCGAAGTATCGACTGATCTTGATACGTTTGAAATGCTTGAACTACAGACCCTTATGTCAATTGGCTCAAGCGCAAGCCTTGGCGATGTTTCATACATACTTAAATTGCGTGCGAGCAGACTCAAGCAGAGTATTGGAGATCTAGGGGTAGTGGCTATGGGTGAGCAGGCGCTGAGATGGACGCCAGGGCCCGCGCGATTGCAGACCGCAGATGAACTACAGCTTTTGACTCAGACAGTGCTTGGAGACTATTTAAACAGCCGAGCCTATACAATCTTTGGTGGAGCATCTGAGATCCAACTCGGAATTATTGCCCGTGCAGCCTGCACTACAGATTAGTCTAGAAATAATATTGTGTCGGTCTCAATTATTCATATTGTCATATTGAGACCCTACACTTGGTGGGATAACTAACTACAGATATATCCATCATGCTCAATACCCCGCAAAAAAAACGCCGCTCATTCATCAAAATGATGGTGGCTGCTCCAATGCTACCTCTGGGTACAGCTGGAATATTGTCCGCATTGAGCAATCAATCTGTATTGGCAGCTGATGATGGATTGGGCTTTAAGTCAGCCGAGTTCATCTCCATGGATGCACCCTCACTCGCAAATCCAGAGGCTATGGCTACGACCACAGTCCAATCCCTATTAGAAATCACCACCCAAAATAATCACACGAAAACCTATAAGCTTGCCTATGAACCATTCTTCATGACAGGCGATATGGTTTCAGATGGGAATGGTGGAAAAGTTTTAGCTGGTGGGATTTTAGATATTCATAATAAGCCGATTATGGACATATCATTAGCAGGCAAAGAAAGACAATTCTTTTCTGACTGCCCAGATGGTATGTCCTTGCTAAAACTTGAAAATTCTAATGTAAGCAGTGATTCAGGTAATACTGTATTCGCAGTCGTTCAATTTGAATATGCCAATGCTAATCAGGCTGGGCAAAAGATGTATGGGGTCCTGCCCTCCCAAATGGCAGTCCTAACATTGAACCAAAATCCTGGAAATGGAAAACTTTCGTTAGTTAAGTACGCTCCAGTTAATAGCGCTCATGCTCAAGGCCTGTGGATAACCTGTGGCTCTAGCTTATCTCCGTGGAACACCCACCTCTCTAGCGAAGAGTACGAGCCTGATGCGCCCTTCGCGCATGAAAATCCCAGGTTTAAGAGCTTTAGCAAAAATTTATTTGGTAATGAAACGAGTGCCAATCCCTACAACTATGGCCACCTTCCTGAGGTTACCGTCAATCCTGATGGCACAGGAACGCTCGTCAAGCATTACTGCCTGGGTAGAATTTCACACGAGTTGATTGAGGTGATGCCAGACAAAAGAACCGTATTAATGGGCGATGACTTTACAAATAGTGGCATGTTTCTCTTTATTGCAGATAAAGAAGAAGACCTATCCTCTGGTTCTTTATACGTCGCAAAATTAGGCGATGGTTTTTCAATAGACCCCAAAGATGCTGGCGCAAAACTAACCTGGATCAAGTTGGGTCATGCTACGAGTGATGAAATTAAAAAACTCGCAAATTCTTTGAAGCCATCAGACATCATGACAGTTTCAAAGAGCGATCCTCACGATGCCTCGTTTACAAAAATTTACTACGATGGGACAGCTAACTGGATAAAGTTGAATCCAGGCATGGAAAAGGCAGCGGCTTTCCTGGAAACGCATCGCTATGCCTATTTAATGGGTGGCAGTATGGGTTTTAGCAAAATGGAAGGAACGACTGCCAACACAAAAGATAAGGTTGCGTACTTCGCCTTACAGAATATTCAAGACTCTATGACGAGAACGGGTAAAGGGTGGAATGCTCAAAGCAATATTGACCTACCTACACCACTCATTGCCGGCGCAATTATGACCAGCAAACTTGCTGGCAATCAAACAGATCAGTCCGGTGTCGCTATAAAGAGTGAATGGGTACCCACTACGATCTCAGCCTTGATAGTTGGGGAAGACATAGAGCAAGATCAGTTAGGTAACCTGGCTAATCCAAACAGAATTTCAAATCCAGATAACTTAAAGTTTTCAGAAAAACTAAGAACACTCTTTATTGGTGAAGATAGTAGTACCCATGTGAACAATTTCATCTGGGCCTACAACGTTGACACGCAAAAACTAAGTCGTATTGCCTCCATGCCATCGGGAGCAGAGGCTACGGGTCTAGGCGTCATCGATGATCTGAATGGCTGGATGTACATCACAGCCAATTTCCAGCACCCGGGAGACTGGCTAGGAAAACTACATGACAAAGTCAAGCCTACGCTCGATCCATTCATTAAGAGAAATTACAACGATCGATTCGGTGCCTCCGTGGGATATATCACAGCCTCTCCAACTGGAATGAAGCTAACGAATCGATGATGCAATTTCTCTACTCACCTTCGCAAAAGCACGACTTTGCGCGGCAACAAGCGCATCAACTCCAGAATGCGTTACAGGTTCATGAACGGATGAGCGCCCCATCATGGTCTTAGGTGTAAAGCCTGACTCAGGATTTAAACCTGTATTTTTTTTATCTGGATTTTTTATATCTGAACGTTTAACTAATGCGTTGCTCGAACCAGCCGCTGGTTTGATGGTCCACAAGACATCTACGAACACATTTTCTCCAAGTTTGCTGTGTAAGTTTTGCACATCAATTAAAATTTGAAAGTCAAAATTTGTCTGCGTGCTTTGTGAAAAACTCCAAATATTAGAAATATCGAGCTCACGGGCTAAATTAGCGGCGATCACTCTGCCGACATCTGCTTTAAGCGAACCCGCCCAGCGATCATATTTAAATACTTCAATCTCGTTGTTACTGCTATTGACCACCAATTGTGGTTGATCCACTGAGTCGGGTAACGATACTGGTCCAACCATTAGGCGAACAGTCTGAGCACTAGTATTTGTTGATTGAGCAATAGGCGATGCACTCAGCATGTAGTAGGAAGTCTTTGGTGAACTGCATCCACTGAATAAAAACACTAGAAAAAAAGATGCTAGAAGTAATCTCATTTTTTTGATCCTTCGGATGGCTTACCAAATATCAAAGACTGCGGCTGATTATCCAGCATGTCGGTTAATGTTTTCACAGAACTAGCTGCCTTTGATACTTCACGTAATGAATCTCGCATATCCAATAGTAAAGGCGAGTCGCTTGCTGTCACCGCATTGATATTCCTTAAGGTTTTATTTAGCTCAGGAATAACTTCGGCATCCAGTTTTTTAATCAGGATATCGGTATTTTTAACAACGCTAGCAACAGATTGCTCAAGATTATCAATCGTACTTGGGATAGCGCGTATTTCCAGCGGAGATTTGGAGGTATCAAGATTGTATTTAGGTGCATCGGGAAATAAATCAATTCCGATATAAAGCTGACCTGTCAGCAAACTACCGGTTCTTAATTGAGCCCGTAGTCCCTTTTCAATAAAGGTTTTAATTCGTTTTAATTGATCCGCACGTGTTTTAGGATAGGGGATTAATTCTCCATTAATCAGCGAGCGAGCCTGCAGACGCTCAGGATATAAGAAGAATTCAACCGGTTGAACCACTTCAAATGTCTTTGGATCAAATGCCAATCCAATGCTGACTACTTCACCAACACTCACTCCACGAAATTCGACAGGAGCACCGACAGATAAACCCCGGATAGATTGCTTGAAATTCACAACATAGCGCTCAGTCACGGAGTCTGGCTTTTTCATTGCTAATGTACGCGTTTGAAAAAGTGGAAACACACTATCTTCCTGGGCGCGCTCGGGCGGTGAGAATACGGTGCTTACACCAGGGCTCGTCACAGCCATTTTCTCCGTTGGAGCCTGAGGCGCTTCAAACGCGATCCCACCGGTAAACACTGCGATCAGGGATTCCGTTTGAACTTGAAAACCGTTTACACCGAGCGACACATCGATGCCGCTAGCATTCCAGAACCGAGTATCGGTTGTCACAAACTGATCGTACGGCGCATTAATAAAAACTCTAATGGATATATCTTTGCCGTTTTTATCAAGGTCATAGGCCACGACCTCACCCACGTTCAAACGCCGAAAATATACTTGCGTGCCGATATCGTGCGAACCAAGGGAAGGAGCTTTCAAGATGAACTCACGCCCAGGCGTATTACCCGTCAAAATAGGCGGCACTTCGAGCGCAACAAATAAATTTTTCTTATCCGTTGCCTGTCCTATTTCAGCAGCTATAAATGCTCCACTAAGCAAGGTGCTTAGACCTGAAACGCCACTCGTTGTGATTCTTGGTCTGACAATCCAAAAACGGGTATCTGATTTTGCAAAAGCCTCGGCGCCTTTATTCAACTGAACGGTAGCAATCACTTGTTGTTGATCGTCAGAAAGAGCCACCTTTTTGACGGTGCCGATATTGACACCTTTATATTGAACATTAGTCTTTCCAGCCTCAAGCCCGTCTCCCAATTTAATTGAAATGCTGATAGTTGGGCCCCGATCAACAACAGCTTTATATGCCAGGCTCAAACTGACCATAATGGCTAAAACAGGAATAAACCAAATGATCTGGGGTAACCAGCGCCGCTTAACATGAGAGACAGCAGAAGGAAGCTCGTGGACCTTGGGTCCATTAGAAATTTCAGACATGCAATTCCTTAGCTAGATTTTTATCACGCATTAAAGGATCCGCAGCATCCCAAATCAGCCTTGGATCAAAACTCTTTGCAGCAAAAATAGTCAGCAGCACAACCGAACCAAATGCGATCGCGCCAGCACCAGCACGAATAGACATCAAGTCGCCAAACTGCACAAGAGCGGTCAGCATAGTCGCCACATAGACGTCAATCATTGACCAACGCCCTATCGCCTCCACAATGCGGTAAAGCTGGGCGCGCACTTTTGGCTTCCATGTCGAGCGACTTCGTACAGAAATCAACAAGAAAGTTAAGGAAATTAACTTGGCAAAAGGAATCACAATGCTGGCACAAAACAAGATGATGGCAAGTACTTGTGAGTTTGATTCCCACAAAAACTTCACACCACCAAAAATCGTATCTTTTTCTGTCCCAAACAAAGATCCTGTTGCCATCACTGGCATTAAATTTGCAGGAATAATCAGCACATAAGCCGCAATTACTAATGCCCAAGTGCGGCCAATACTATTTGGCTTACGAAAATGCAAACGGGTTCCACACCTGACGCAATTTAGCTTCTGCTCAGCAGCTAGTTCTCGCTGAGCAAGGCCACAAGCCTTGCAGCCTAGAACTTGCTGAGAGGCAGCAGTTATCATTGCCCTACCTCACTCTCTTTTATTGTCGCTATTTGATTCCAAAAATAATGTGCATCAAAATTGACTACAGCCAGAGTCAATGAAATCATCAGCAAAACAAAAGACCCCAAAGCAATATCAGGAGATACTGAGGCAAAGGCATTAAGCTTGGTAATCGTGACTAATAACCCCATCATAAAAACCTCAATCATCGCCCAGGGTTTGACAAGATGTATCAGTCTGAACGCTAGCGATAAACCAGGTGGGGTGCGCCCGAGACGCACAGGCAGCAATAAAAAAATTAAAGCCATAATTTCCAGCAAAGGCATCAAAAAAGTCGTGACGAACACGAGAATTGCGATGCTGGGTAACCCATCCAGAATCAACCGATAGACAGCCTCTATCAAGGTCGTTGAATTCGTCAGCCCGCTAGAACCAATGGTGACGATCGGAAAAGCATTGGCAATCAGAAACAAAACGGCTGACGTCAGGGCAAAAACTAAACTGCGTCTTAAACCATCAGGTTGAGAACGATACAAAACATTGCCACAACGGCCGCAAGCAGCTTTACCACCTGGCTCAAGCAAAGTTACTTTCAACAGCAGATCACACTGATTGCAAACGATCAGTGAATGAATGGTTTCAGATACAGGGCTGGAGTGAGCGCCAGAACTAGGCATTATTCATATACATAGAAAAATAAATAAACTTAGCGCATGAACTTAGCGTATCAAGATCGCAGGTGATGGGGAAACACTTCCTGGAATTTTCTGCAGCGTTTGAAATTCAGACAGTATTTGAATGGTTCGCCTCGAATATCCACTGTCTTTATGCGGAATAAGATAGGAATTACCAGATAACTGATCATCAACGTAAGCAAAGGGCCTTGCTGTTTTGATATTTTCCTGCACGAGCAACACGGCATATTTGGGTGAGCCCAAAACCTCTGGATTATTTTCCATCCCTACTGGCGGCACAGAGACCAAATAGGGTGTTGACTGGAGCTGTGCATTCACAATATCTCCCAGATATGCGTAGATATTGGATGTTGATCTGGTTTTTATATATAAACGCTCCCCTTTTTTACTCGGATCCTGAATATCATCTTCAGTAATAGGTGCGACCTGACAGTAATCATTGCGAGTAATCCCTTGTTCAAAATTAACATAGAGATTATTCTTTAGACAAAACTTAACCCCAGGATCCGTGCTGACAATTTGAAAACGCTTTTGCGATTCAGCGCCGATCTGAACCAGAGTCAAACCGTCTTTAGTGATCACGTCGCGGTATTTAGCGCCGTACATTTGCTGCAATCTGGCTTCGCTTACGACTCCACCAATTTTTACACTGGATATCGCATATTTAGGCGCAAGACCATTGCGGATTAATTGATACATTTGCCGCTGAAACTCAGAATGCGTTTCATGTAATGGATTGTTAATGTAGGTGCGCACAATCCCATCTACATCTTGAATCTTGATCTCGTCCAGAACTAAAGAGTAAAACAACTCTGGAGCAATATGATTATGAATATAAAAACTTAAGGTTTCAGCAGGCAACGTGGTCAAAAAACCTTTCCAGAAAACAGAATTATCCAGAGATGCTTGCGAAAAATTAACGGTTTTACCTAACGAGAGTCCCAGCGTGGGGCTGATTGAAGCGAGCCCGCCTACGATATTGGAACCCAGCGCGTTAGCCGGTATAGCCCCGCCATTGAATAATGGTGAAACCGAAGGCGTATACGATACATTACCTGAACCATTGATATTCGGTATGTCCAGGAAACTAAGTGGTCTGGAGTTTGCAGCCCGAACAATATTCTGAAAAATCATATTGATCTGATACTGCTCCAGCACTTCCGTGTAGCGCGTAGACATATCAGAAAATTCTGGTACGCTGAGGCTGCCACATCCACTAAGCATTAGCGTGAGCAATACTGAGACAAAAGCCTGTTTAATTTTTTTCATTGCATTGCCAAATTATTAGTTTGATTTATGTTTTTCAAAATGGCTAACTAAATGACTGGCCATACTCATAGAAGAGCCAGTTGCCCATGCAAATGAAAAGAGCCCCGAGAAGGCGATCATCGATGGAATAAGACGCCAACCAAACGGGAAATTGATTGATATATTCCCTACTGTAGTAAAAAAACTAGCTGTGAATAAAAGAGCTAAAAGCCATTCTGATATAAAACCAAAACTCACTAACGCTAAAACCCATATTGCTAGCGATACAAGCATACTCAGCACAAGTAACATTGTGTAAGCAACATACCGAAGAATTTCATAGTGTTTGCCGTGGAATATCCCATCGCTCAGTGTTGCGCGATAAGCCAGCGAAATCCATACAAAACTATAAATATTGATGACGGCGACTATACCCATCACACATATTCCAAAAATACTTTCTTTGAGCAATATTCCAAAATTAATGAGGTTGATACTCATATCAAAATACCTTGACTAGTATGATTGTTTTTTTGATAAGCAATCATAACCTCTATAACTTTAGTGGCGTGTGCCGTATTGGTCGACATTTCTGCAGAACTAAGTAATAATTTCTAAAAATATTAAAAATCAATGAGTCG
>JAUSCY010000083.1 GCA_030650995.1 Sheuella sp.
AGACTTGTCTGCTTACGATGCGATGATGCGTGACCCGCAGAAATGGCTGGCAGCTCAGACTGGATCGCGTTCAGCGACAGGCAATGAAATTGTCGCGATGGGCTTGTCACGTCTGGCACGTACGGATTTGAATGTTGCAGAAAATTTGTTGCGTAATGGTTGGGTAGATAAGCTGCCCAAGAAAAATCTGCAATGGCTCTATGGGCAATTCGCCTTGCTGACGGTGATTAATCTGGATAACCGGGCCAATGACTGGTATCGCCAGACAGCCGGTATCCGCTTGTCAGAAAATAATTATGCCTGGCGTGTGAGAGCCGCATTGCGTCAGCCAAAAATCGACTGGGTCTGGATTGGGCAGTCGATCGATCAGATGGGTGCTGCACAACGTGCGGAGCCTGCCTGGATTTACTGGCGTGCGCGCGCGTTAGCCGCCACCAATCATGAGATGGAATCTCAGGCGCTTTACGCAAAGATTTCTGATCAGTTTAATTTTTATGGACAGCTTGCAGCCGAAGAGCTGGGTCGCCGGATCGTGACGCCTGCTCGTCCCGCTCCGGTAACCGAGCAAGAGATGGCGCAGGCACGCAACAATATCGGCTTGCGTAGAGCCGTGACATTGTTCAAACGTGGCTGGCGCGTAGATGCTGTGCCTGAATGGAATTTTGCCTTGCGCGGGATGTCCGATCGGCAGCTGATGGCCGCGGCAGAACTCGCGCGTCATGAGCATATCTACGATCGCGTCGTGAATACGTCTGATAAAACCATCAAAGAATTCGATTTTTCCCAGCGCTATATCGCACCCTTCGAAGGGCGTGTGACGCAACAGGCCAGGCAGGTCGATGTTGATCCCGCCTGGGTCTATGGATTGATCCGGCAAGAGTCCCGCTTCATCATGGATGCCAAGTCCGTTGTGGGCGCCTCCGGTCTGATGCAGTTGATGCCAGCGACCGCACGCTGGGTAGCGGGCAAAATTGGCTTAACGGATTTCAAGCCTCATCACGTCAACGATTTCGACACCAACACAAAGCTTGGGACGAGTTATCTGGGGATGGTGCTGTCTGATGTCGGTGGCTCGCAAGTGCTGGCAAGCGCTGGCTACAACGCTGGGCCGGGTCGTCCCATGCTCTGGCGTTCAAAATTAGGCGCACCTGTTGAGGGTGCTATTTTTGCGGAAACCATTCCTTTTAACGAAACGCGTGATTACGTGAAAAACGTGATGTCTAACGCGACCTACTATGCAGCGATGTTTACGGGTGAACCGCAGTCCCTGAAGCAACGGCTTGGCCAGATTGTGCCGCAGGCCTACGGCAAAACGCCATTGCCATGACGCGTGACCCTGCTATTTCTGGTTTGCAAGTCTATGTGGTCGGAGGCGCAGTGCGTGATGCGCTGCTCAAGCTTGAGGCGGGCGACCAGGACTGGGTCGTGGTCGGTGCCTCGCCAGAAGAAATGGTGAAAAGAGGGTTCATCCCCGTTGGCGGTGATTTCCCTGTGTTTTTGCATCCCGTGACGAAAGAAGAATACGCTCTGGCCAGAACCGAGCGTAAGTCAGGGCGGGGCTATAAAGGATTCACGTTTTACACAGGCACAGATGTCACGCTTGAGGAGGATCTCGCGCGTCGGGATTTGACAGTCAATGCGATTGCTCGCTCCATGTCGGGCGAGTTGTTTGATCCGGTTGGAGGCGTGCAGGATGTCAAGGAACGCGTATTGCGTCATGTAGGCCCCGCCTTTGAAGAAGATCCTGTTCGCATATTGCGGCTGGCGCGTTTTACTGCGCGATTCACGGACTTTACGATTGCTCCCGAGACGCTTGAGCTGTGCAGGAAAATGGTCTTGCTCGGTGAGGTCGATGCACTGGTGCCAGAGCGGGTCTGGCAAGAGCTTTCGCGCGGACTGATGTGCGCGCGACCTTCGCGCATGATGGACGTATTGGTTAATTGTGGTGCCAGCGCGCGGGTGATGCCTGTGTGGGTGGATAGTCCGCAGGTACGTGAGGCGGTGGATCGTGCCGCACAGACAGGCCTGCTTTTGTCTTCCCGGTTTGCGTTGTTATGTCTTGCTACACCGGATGCGCAAGCGCTGGCCAAGCAGCTGCGCGCACCAACAGAGTGTGCAGATATGGCGCGCCTGTTGCCGGGCGTGTTGAAGTTGGCGAATGAGTCGTCTCTGACTGCTGAGCAAGTGCTGTCTTTGTTCGAGCAGTGCGATGCGATTCGCAAACCAGAGCGTTTAATCGAGTTGTTACGTGCGGCCAATGTGCTCAGAGACGTTCCTGTCGAGCGCTGGCGGCATTGGCTGGATGCAGTGCTTTGTATCGATGCGGGAGCGGCTGCGCGCAGCGCGCCATCTCCACAGCAAATCAAGTCAGTGGTCCGGGCTGTCAGGCTCGAAGCGTTGAAAGTGGTTAAAGACTGTCCCGTCGATCGCCACGCGTAAAGCCGATCAGTCCGCCCTCGATATCGCGGCCGATTGCGAGCACTTTAAAAAGCTCGCCCATCTCGGCTTCCGAGGTGAGTTTTTGAATCGCAATACGCATATTTGTATTCTTGAGCGCGCTTGGATCGCCTTGTTGCATCATCGCCTCAGCTAGGCCTGCATTGAGCAGAAATCTCGCCTGGGAGGTGTAGCCATAGACCGCTAGCCCGCCTGCCAGCGCCGCATCAGCCATTGCTGTGAAATCGACGTGCGCGGTAATGTCCTGTATGCCAGGGGCTACCAGTGCATTGTCGTGCGCCAGGTGCTGGATGTGGCACATCAAGGTCCCACGATGACGTTGTGGATGGTAATACTCGTGCTGGGGGAATCCGTAATCAATCAGTATCGCAGCGCCTCGCTTGAGCCATTGGCCCAGACCCTTGACCCAGCTTTCAGCCTGCAGATTGATCTCGGAGCAGTAGTCTGGCAGGACGGGCATGCGTCGAGGCACTGTGTTGCTCAAGGCGTGGCTTGCCGGGCGATCCTGATATTCAAACTGTTGGCCATCCCAGATCACACCGCGCTGCATGAGCTGTCCTTGCCCGGACCAGGCAAAGAGTTCAACGGGCATGGCATCGAGCACTTCATTGGCGATGATGCAACCTGAAAATTCCTCAGGTGTGCGATCTAGCCAGGTGATGCGGTCGGCCCAGGCGCGCAGTCGTTGCTGTTGTCTCATTCTGAGGTCTGCAGAGACTTCGAGAATTTGATAGCGCACGGCAATACCCAGGCGATCCAAAGCTGTCATGACGTCATGCGCGAGGGCACCGCTGCCGGCGCCAAACTCGAGGATGTCTAGCGCCTGGCTCTGACGCAGAATCTCTGCAATCTGATTCGCAAGCGTTAAGCCAAATAAGGGGGTGAGCTGAGGAGCGGTGACAAAGTCACCGGTCAGCTGTTTCGGGTTGTCTTGTGTGGGTTCAGCAAATTTGGTGTTGCCGGCCGCGTAATAGCCCAGTCCCGGTGCGTAAAGCGCGTCGTGCATCCAGCTGCTGAAAGGCACCCAGCCTCCCGCCTGCTCAATGTGTGCACGTAAAAAAGCGCTGACGCGCTGGCTATGCGCCAGCGCGTCAGCGCTTACCGGGATGGAGTTCTCCGCGGGCACTACCTGACTCTAATTAACGGCGGCCGCCGTCAAAAGTGAAGCCACGACGCGCACCTGTTGCCGCACGTGGTGCACCTGGACGTGGAGCGCCTGCACGCGCTGGACCATCACCACGTGGAGCGAAGGTCTTGCCGCCTGGAGCTGCTGCTGCACGCGGTGCGAAATCACGGGCTGGGCGAGCAGGCTTGCCTGCGTAGGCAGGACGATCCGATGGAGCGCGGTCAGCACGGTGCTCGTAAGGAGGGCGCGCATCACCACCACGATTGCTCGCGAATGGATTGTCGCTACGCGGAGCAGGCCTGTCACCACGTGGTGCATAGGCAGGCTTGTCGCCGCGAGGAGCGAAGCCGCGATCACGATCACCATACGAAGGCTTGTCACCGCGTGGTGCAAAAGCAGGCCTGTCACCACGAGGAGCGAAAGCGGGCTTGTCACCACGTGGAGCAAAACCACGGTCACGGTCGCCATACGATGGCTTGTCGCCACGTGGAGCATAGGCAGGCTTCTCACCGCGGTCGGCATAAGGACGATCGGGGCGTGGTGCGAATGAGCGGTCATTGCTGCGATCATTGCCGAAGCGTCCGCCTTTGCCACCGGCGCCGCGTGAGGAGGAACCCTCAGGACGTGCACGTGGTGTGACTTGTGGCTCGAGACCGGCGATGACATCTGACTTGATGGTGTAGCCAATGAAGTGTTCGATACGACGCACTTTATGACGCTCACCATGGATAGCCAGTGTGTAAGCATTGCCATCGCGACCAGCGCGGCCGGTACGACCAATACGATGGACGTAGTCTTCAGGCTGCATGGGCAGATCGTAGTTAATGGCGTGGCTGATTGCCTGAACGTCGATACCGCGGGCAGCAACGTCGGTTGCAACCAGGATGCGGATACGACCGTCTTGCAACTCGCCCAGGGTACGTGAGCGCTGGCGCTGGTTCATATCGCCGTGCAGTGCCATGGCTGAAAAGCCCTGGTCTGCAAGGTGTTCTGCCAGATCGTCGGCGCCGCGTTTGGTCGCAGTAAAGACAATGGCCTGGTCCATCGCTGCATCACGCAACAGATGGTCAAGTAAACGCAGTTTGTGACCCGCGTTATCTGCATACAGCAGGCTTTGTGTAATGTTGGCATGGCGGTCAGACTGGCCAGCCATTTCAATGGTTTGTGGATCGCGCATCATGCGTGCAGCAAGCTTGCCAACGGTGCCGTCCAGTGTTGCTGAGAACAGCAATGTCTGGCGCGACTCGGGGCAACGGTCAACGATGGTGTTGATATCGTCGATAAAACCCATGTCGAGCATGCGGTCAGCTTCGTCGAGCACCAGCGTGTGAACGGTTGACAGATCAACACGACGGGCTTGCAGGTGGTCGAGCAGACGGCCTGGTGTTGCAACCAGCACATCAACGCGACGCGAAAGGGCTTTAAGCTGCGCGCCATAAGGCATGCCGCCGACGACGGTTGCGATGCGCAAGTCTTCTAGGTTGCTGCCGTACATGGCGGTGGCTTCGCTGACTTGCAGAGCCAGTTCGCGGGTTGGGGTCAGAACGAGGACTTGTACACCACGGCCTTTGTTCGCAGGCATTTTTGCGATGCGGTTCAGGGCGGGTAACATGAAAGCGGCAGTTTTGCCGGAACCTGTTTGCGACGACACCATCAGATCTTGTCCGGCGAGCGCAGCAGGAATCGCTGAGAGCTGGACAGGAGTGGGGGTCGTGAAACCGGTTCTTTCAATTGAAGACAGCAATGCGGGGACGAGCCCCAACGAATCGAAGGACATGACTTTCCTTTAAGGCCAAGATAGTGGCCATATGACGCAGCCCGGGGTTGTTTGTAGACCGGCGGTAGTCGGTTGAATCGAGCATCGTGCCGACCGAATCAACCGAACGTCTGGGCTAAGTGATCTACCTATCTAGATCACGCTTGCTGCCCACGAAAGGAAAGGAGGTCAGGAATCGATGATGAGTGGCACCTGAACAGGTCATTTGCCTGTCAGAGACTGCTTGCGCCATATAGCTTGTAGTGCAGCGCGGTGCCTATGAATTGGTGCAGTGCCAGAAATATAACCTGTTTTTTGATCGGGGTAAACCCTTTATTTGAATTATTTTATGTATTCCACTGAATTGGGCTGCGATTGTGTTGTAAAAGCCACTCGTTGGCCGTTTTGAAATGATTGCAGCCAATGAAGGGAGTTGGGGGACGTCGCGCCGAAAGAGGTGAGGGATGGTTTGCCATGAGAATCAGATGTTGCGGGTGCGCCGCAATCAGTTCTTGTTTGGCTTGGGCATGTGCGCCCCAGAGCATGAATACTTTAGGGGCGGTGTCGGCAGCCGCTGCGCGGATCAGCGCATCCGTGACAATTTCCCAGCCCTGCTTGGCATGTGAGGCGGGCTGGCTGTCTTCAACGGTCAGCACGGTATTGAGCAACAGCACACCCTGCTCAGCCCAGCCTGACAAGTCGTTGCCAGGCAGTGCAGGACCAATGTCGAGCCGGCCTTGTGCAGGGCTCCCCATTTTTGATGGTTCGATGCGGTAGCTGGAGATATTGGCATCCTCACTGTCCTGCGAGGACAGTGGAAAGCTGCGCTCGATTTCGAGAAAAATATTTCTCAGGCTGGGCGGTCGTTTGAGATCATCCGGGACAGAGAAGGCCAGTCCCTGCGCTTGTCCGGCCCCATGATAAGGATCCTGCCCCAGGATAATGACTTTAATGTCTGGGGGGGCGAGGCCTTCGAGGGCACGCAAGGGACGTGCCGGATAAATCACTGCGCCTGCTTGCTTGCGTGTAGCTAAGAGCTCGCTGAGTTGTATGAGCGCCTGTTTAATGTGCGCGTCGTGCAGGGTCGCGTGCCAGCCTTTGCTGACAGCAGTTGCATGGAGAAGTAAGTCTGTTTGGATCAGTTCATTTGAAGGCATGCCCGTATTGT
>JAUSCY010000086.1 GCA_030650995.1 Sheuella sp.
TCAGAGACGATTTGTTCTCACCCACTCTCGGTGTTTCCTTGCAGGCACTATATCCGCTCTTTCTCGCAAGAATTTACGATCATTTCTCAAACGTTAAACAGTTAAGTTATGCCGAATCAGAATCCCTATTATTCGATCAGGCATCACTCCTGAAAGAAAAGTACCATTAACAAAAAACGCGTTGCGAGTAAGTTTTTAACAATCACGCGGTGTAGGTGTTCAGTGTAGATGATCACTTATCCAATATGGCATTCACCAAATTCTCAGATCCGGCTCTGGTTAGGTGACTCCTGTCAAAGGCGGTGAGGCGCGGCCCATGGTCTGTCACTGCGATAGCCAGGCATCCCTGCTGTTTGCATACGAGGTCAAGCGCAGAGACAAAATCAATGCCCTGCTCGCGGGCAAATTCTGCAAGCCGCTTGTCTGAATCCTTCAAAATAGAAAGCATTGGCATCGGAATAGGAGCATATAGCTCCTGATCAAAAGTGTGCATCGACTGCAAGACCTCTCGTGGCAGACCTCGGGGCCAATTCGGCACATTACCGATCATCACAAACCGTACACCAGGAATCCACTCACGTATCTGCTTGATTGCTTTTGCCGCTGAAAGCGGATCGCCAGCATATCCGAACCAGTTCGCTTCCAGATAAATAACACCCGGTTTGATACGTTGAATTTCTTCCATCACATTCTGATTCAGAGAGATACAACCAGGACGTTCTTTCACACTCCAAAAAAGTGGTGGGCAGGATCCAGCAGTGTATTGATGGACAGCACCAAGGCGCTTCTTGAACCCCGTATACAGCGCCGCCGCATGTGAGTCACCCCACAGCATGACGGGTGCCTCCAAAGGTGAGGAGACTGCGCATTCACTGGCGTACTTATATGAAGAACTCTGTAGTTGAATAAAACATCTGTCTCCACGGATGTCTTGCATAAAGGTTTTCATACTGTATGTGAATACCGGCTGATCTTTTGAAGATATGCGATACAGAAAACCGTCTCTGAGGTAGCCAGTTAATCCTATTGAAACAAAAAATACCATGCAAGCCAGCGCACAGATAAAGATCTGTTTTGTTGTGAATCTGTTTTTATCGCGAAACGGTGTTTCAATAAATTTCCAGCTCAGCCAGCCCAGCCCAAGCGCAACCATCAGCAGCACCGTCCTGGACAGCAATGTCAAATCATCAAACTGATATCTTGCAAAAGCAAATAACGGCTGGTGCCAAAGATATGCGCTGTAGCTGATCAGTCCAATACCAACCAAAGGTGTGACGCTCAATAGCCGGCCTGCGAAGGTAAGGCTTGAGGAAAACAATAAAATTAATACCGTCCCGGCAACAGGAATGATTGTCCATACACTCGGCCATAACATTTGCTCATTCATCAGAAATATGGATGAAATGATCAGCACAAGCCCAAGTAGGCCCATGCATTCTGAAACGCCTCTGGATGATGGAAAACTTGAACTGGTATTTTTAAATGCTGCCCGTGAGACAGGGATCATTGCTCCAGCGAGTAACTCCCACGCACGAGAGGGTAACCAGTAAAAATTAAATACAGGCTGGTGAGTGCTGCCCCATTGAGCAAAAATAAGGCTCAGCACAGCAAGGCTGATCGTCAGCAACCACGCTAGTTTTGCATGAGCTTTCCATACCGCAAGCAAATACAAAGGAAAGAACAAGTAATACTGCTCTTCGACTGCCAGGCTCCACGTGTGCAGAAAAGGTTTTAGATTCGCACTGATATCAAAATAATCACTTTCTCTCCAAAATAATACGTTAGAGACAAACAGTGGAATCGCAAAGACCGATTTACAAAAGTCTTTGAAATCTGCGGGATTGATCATGATCAGCCATGCTAGTGGCAGGCAGATAAATATCAATGCAAAAAGAGCCGGCAAAATTCTTCTCGCCCGCCGGTCATAAAACTGGACCAGTGAAAATCTGCCAGCTTGCATCTGAGTCAGTATGATCTGGGTGATCAGATATCCACTGATCACGAAAAACACATCAACACCGATAAAACCACCATAAAAAAGCGGTATTTTGGCGTGAAACAGCATGACGGCCAACACTGAGATAGCTCTGAGGCCATCAATTTCTTTTCTGTACAACATTTAAGCCTTACGCTGCAATTCTGGGCAAATCAGGCATACGGCTGAATTTTGATGAATGCTTGATGGTGATGGCGTTAATTTTTACTTAATATCCAGTCACCTGATTAATTTTAGCTTGATAAATTATCAATATGACAATATTTTGACTATCAACAATAAATATAGAAAAGCTTCGCACATCAGATCGGACAAACAGATCAGCCTACAATCTGGAATTTGCTGATTTTTACAGAGTCGACACCATTAGCACCTCACACATCCCCGATCACTACCGACCAGATATCGATGGTCTTCGTGCGCTCGCAATTCTCTTAGTCGTCGTGTATCACTACTTTGGCGTACTCGGTGGTTATATAGGGGTCGATATCTTTTTTGTGATCTCAGGCTATCTGATCTCTTTACAGATCATGACAGCCCTGGGCAAACAATCCTTCAGCCTGATCGAGTTCTACGCGAAACGCATCAGAAGGATCTTACCGGCACTGGCTGTTGTAATTTGTTCCTGCTTACTTTTTGCATGGTTTTTTCTCTTTCCCACAGACTTTGTTTTACTTGGGAAACACAGTGCAGCGGGCATTCTTAATATTTCTAATTTAGTTCTTTGGTCTGAGTCTGGCTACTTTGACACGGCCTCTTCGCGCAAGCCTTTTTTACATTTCTGGTCACTAGGCATCGAAGAGCAGTTTTATCTCGTCTGGCCACTACTACTTATTTTGTTTTTTAAGATCAGACGGCACCTGCTGGCTTGTCTGGTGATACTGACGGCGACTTCATTCATGTTGAATATCATCGCGACATTTTCAGACCGTTCTTTTGCTTTTTACATGCCGTTCACCAGATTCTGGGAATTATCGTCCGGGGGCATACTCGCCTACTTTGTTGTGCAACGAACGGCCCAAACTAACAAGGGTACGCTGCGTACGCAGCGCTTCTGGTCTGACGATCATAAACTGTTGCCGATAATCGGTTTTGGCTTGATCACACTAGCAACCGCAGTTCTTAATCATCAGTCGGCTTTTCCAGGTTACTGGGCCTTACTGCCCGTCGCAGGAACATGCCTGTTGATTGCACCTGCCACCGCACACCCCAAAGCACTTAAGTTTCTATGTACAAAACCTGCACTTTTTATTGGCAGGATCAGCTTTAGCCTTTATCTCTGGCACTGGCCAATCCTGTTGTTGTCACAGTCCGCCGATCTCAAATCCCGTGCTGCCAAATTTATTGCTTTGGCAGCATGTTTTGTTCTTGCCTGGCTAACCTATCGTTATATCGAACAACCTTTCAGAGCAATCAAAATCACCAAAACAAATGCCAAAAAATTCATATGGCTTGGTGCGCTCGTCACAATAGCGATTGCAGTAGTAGGTGCTTTGATTACAACGCGCTCTATTAAAAGAAGCTGGGATGAAACGCTCATCTCTAAAACCTATGATGTACCGATCATTGGTTGCGGCGTATTTGCTGATCTGGGGCGATCATTTAATCCAGAGCTCTTTGATCGCTGCGATAAAATTATTTATCCTGAAAATGCTACGGTCATGATGCTGGGAGACTCGCACTCTCAGGCGCTGTATCAGGGACTTAAGCCTTTTCTGGATGCTCAGCACATCAATCTCATTGCCTATCCTGTTCTGGAATGCACTCCGCTATCACTGAATGACAAACGTCCACGTTGCGTTGACTACAACAAATGGATTTACGGACAAATCCAGACAATAAAACCCGTTCTGGTCATTTTATTTGCTCACCACTTATTCAGAGCTAAAGATCCCTACTTCGGAGAATCTCTGGACTACCCTGGGCATCTGTGGAAAAAGGCTGGCGAACTGAAAGCCCAAGGCGTTAAAAACGTCTGGATCATAGGAGACATACCCAATTGGCAGGAGTCATTGCCACATGCAATGAATTTCAATTTCCTGAGACACGATCAAGCCGTTCCGCAACGGACGTATACCTACGTTGTAAAAGAATCGCTGGATATGGATACGCGGATGCGATCCAAAGATAATAAAACAGGGGTTAAATATATTTCACTTAAAGATGCACTGTGCAACGAGCAAGGTTGCATGACGAACGTCGGATCGCATTTCCCAGAGGACCTAATGGTAATGGATTACGGGCATCTGACCAAAAACGGTGCTACTTACATTTCTGAGCGTGTGCTCGGTGAAAACATCACATCCCTACTGAAGAAAGCAAACACTCCGGAAAATGAATAAAAATTTAATCAGTCCACAGAAAGCAGAACAAACACTTCACAGAGGCCTTGGTCAGCGACAAATCGAAATGATCGCCATTGGCGGCTGCATTGGAACCGGCCTTTTCATGGGGTCAGGTAAAACAATCTCCCTGGCGGGACCGGCGGTTATAGCAATTTATGCCCTGACAGGCATCATGCTTTATTTTGTGATGCGGGCAATGGGTGAATTGCTCTTGCACAATCTGGACTACAAATCATTTGTCGATTTTTCGCAGGACATACTAGGTCCGTGGGCGGGGTTTTTTATTGGCTGGTCATACTGGCTTGCCTGGCTTGTTGCAGCTATCGCAGAAATCATCGCCATTACCAGCTACATGAACTTTTGGTGGCCTGAACTCTCACCGATCATCACCGCATTATGTACGATTGCATTATTACTGTTTATCAATTTAGTCAGCATCAAGGCTTTTG
This sequence comes from Sheuella sp., assembly GCA_030650995.1. GTDB lineage: Bacteria > Pseudomonadota > Gammaproteobacteria > Burkholderiales > Burkholderiaceae_B > Zwartia. The sequence goes on from JAUSCY010000086.1 coordinate 4,791, forward strand.
GCGAACTGGAGTTCTGGCTCGCGATCGTCAAGGTCATTGCGATTATTGGTTTGATTGCTATTGGTCTGTGGTTAGTGCTGTCTGGGTTTGTATCGCCAGAAGGTAACAAAGCCTCCGTTTCAAACCTATGGGAATATGGCGGAATACTTCCACACGGAACAGCAGGTGTGCTCGCAGGCTTACAGTCTACGATATTCGCTTTCGCGGGTATGGAGATCATCGGAACAATGATGGCCGAGGCCAAACATCCAGAAAAAATGATCCCGGATGCAATTAAAAAAATTCCTTTCCGTATCCTCCTGTTTTATATCGGCACTGTCACCGTACTGATGATGGTGACACCCTGGATTCATATCTCTGCTTCAAGTAGCCCCTTTGTTGGTATGTTTTCTCTGGTTGGCTTTGTCAGCGCAGCATCTATTGTGAATATGGTCGTCTTGAGCTCTGCGCTTTCATCCAGTAATAGCGGGATGTTCGCTACGTCAAGAATGATCTTTGGCCTGGCAAAGATCAATAGCGCTCCAGCTTTTTTCGGAAAACTCTCCTCCAAGAGCATCCCAATCAATGCTGTTCTGCTCTCTACATTATTAATGCTGACCGTTGTTATCATCCTGATGACGACGGACTCCCTGATGGAAGCTTTTGAGATAGTAGGTTCTGTTACAGCCCTGCTCTTTATCTTTGTATGGTCGATGATTTTGATAGCGTATGTAGTGCATTGTCACCGGCGCCCTCAGGCACACCACGAATCAGCATTCAAAATGCCATTGAGCAATGTCATGCCCTATGTTGTATTTGTCTTTTTTATTATTTCAATTTATGCCCTGTCGCTCGTGCGCACAACACGCATTGCCTTGTACATACTGCCCTTGTGGTTTGCAATATTAGGCCTGATGTTTTTCCTGATCACCTATAAAAACTCCGGTTATAAACGGGCAAAAGTACTATTCAGAGAAAAAGTTGCAAATGAAAGAGTGCTTGCTGAGGACTACAAACGAGGAAAATAGTCATTTATGTTTGCTATCCTCCTTTAGAATCAACAGATCATTGACCTGTATCAGTTCTATTTCCGCCTCTGGGGTATTTAATGCTTTATTTGAAAAAAATATTAACAACTACTGTTGTTCTTGCAACATTAGGCTTGGTCCAGGGGTGCGCTCAGCCTGTTAAAACAAGTCAGCCGAAACCAGATTTCGGTTTGAAAGTGGAACTCGAACCCGCAGCCCTGTCTATCGTCAAAGAAATGGGAAATCGCCTGGCTCGAGCCAAGTCACTCTCCTTTACAGCAACAGCCACCTATGAGAGCACTGCCAGGACGGGTCAGCCCCTGGCTTATATCAGCCAGATGGACGTATCCATGGTGCGGCCCAATCAGCTGAGCGTCATCACTCTGGGTGATGGACCTCGTTCAGAATTCTATTTCAACGGCCAAAACATGGTTGCCTATTCACCAGGCACCAATAACGTAGCAATTGCGAAAGCTCCTGATTCGATTAATGAAATGCTTAAATTCGCGTTTCAAAAAGCCGATATCTATTTCCCATTCACAGATATGATTGTCTCAGATCCCTATGCAGGCATCACCAATAAACTAAAAATAGCTTTTGTAGTCGGTCAGTCCGTCATCATTGGAAATACAACAACTGACGTTGTGGCACTGGTCAACGACGACATGCAGGCACAGATCTGGATTGGCAGGGACGACAAACTACCCCGATTACTGCGGGTAACGTTTTTTAATGAACCTGGAAATTTCCGCCATGTCGTGAGTTTTTCCAACTGGAAACTCAATCAGACTATCCCAGCTAAAACCTTTACAAACCCTGCCATTGAAAAAGCGATCAAAATTGAGTTTGCCTCACCTAGTGCGCTGAGCCAGGCTGTCAACAACCAAGCAGGAAAAAAGCCATGAACCAAAATAGAACGCTGAAACTATCCGGACTGATTACTAGCTTACTTATGCTCCTGTCGACAGGGCAGGCCTCTGCCTACATGCACTCAAATTCCTTTGGTGGTCATACTGTCAGCAATGGTAACGGCAGCTGGGCGCATGAAGGTGCGCGCGGAGGCACTGCGTCCGGAAGTGACGGATCCTGGAGTGCGCATGGCGCAAATGGCGGTTCTGCTTATGGATATCATGGTGCGGATGGTGGCGCATGGCACGCTACGGGTGCAAACGGCGCAACAGCTTACGGAGCTTCATACAATGGTTACCATCCACCAACGGTAGTAAACACCTACGGGGCTGGCTGCTATAACTGCGGTGGCTGGAATGCCGGGGCAGCCGCAGTCACAGGGATGGCAGTAGGCGTTGCTGTCGGTGCCAGCGCAGCGAATGCCCAGGCTGCCAATGCCTACGCCGCCGGTGTCGCGACGGGAGCAAGTATGGCGCCTGTTTATATGGTCAACAGCGTCTATCCCGTATTGCCAGGCAGCTGTGCCTACACACCCGTTAATGGCGTGACACTTTACCAGTGTGGCGCGGTCTGGTTTACGCCTTTTTATGGTGCCAATGGCGTGAACTATCGTGTGGTCAACTCGCCCTATTAACTCAAACTTCCTATCGGAAAAGTGCCAATGATTCCTTACCCTGAAGGTATCCTGCAAACTTCACTCATGGCGATCTTGTTGATCGCCGCCGTGATCAATGCCGTATATCAGGCCGAAATCATTGCGCACAAAACTGGTGAACCTTTTGGCACATTGATTCTGGCAGTCTCCGTCACCATTATTGAAGTAGCACTGATTGTATCGATCATGCTGTCAGCCAAAAGCGGGGGGGAACTGATTGCCAGAGACTCAGTCTTTGCAGCCATCATGATCATTATGAATGGCATTATTGGACTGTCCATCTTTCTGGGAGGCCTTAAACACCGGGAACTCTCTTTCAGGATTGAGGGGACGAATTCTGGTCTTGCCGTACTGATTGCGCTCGCGATACTGACCCTGGTGATGCCCAATTTCACATCTACGCCTGGCCCGACCTTTACCAACAGCCAATTGATTCTAGCTGGAGTGTTGTCTTTAATTTTGTATGGAACATTTGTTTTTATACAGACCATACGCCATAGAAGTTATTTTCTACCGCACACGTCTGAGGACCACTCCGACTCGAATAGCACAGTCAATACTGATGCCGCTCTGCCGTCTAATCTGAAAACATTTTTCAGCTTGGTCCTTCTGCTTGTTTCACTCGTTGCAGTGGTATTACTCGCTAAAGCCCTAAGCCCCTCCATCGAGGCAGCGATAGAAAGTGCAGGTGCTCCCAGAGCAGTAGTGGGCATAGTGATCGCCTTGCTGGTACTCTTGCCCGAGGGTGTCTCAGCGGTCAAAGCGGCCTTGAATAACCGCTTGCAAACTAGTTTGAACCTGTCTATTGGTTCGGCCCTGGCAAGCATTAGTCTGACAATTCCAGCTGTAGCGATCGTTGCAATTGTTTTCGACTTACCAATCAGCTTAGGTGTGAACGCGCTCGGGATGACGTTTTTATGTCTGACGTTCTTTTTAAGTATTCTGACCATTGCAATTGGCAGAACAACAGTCCTGCAAGGCGCCGTGCATCTTGTCGTCTTTGCCGCATACCTTTTCTTAAGCCTTGTTCCGTGAACACGGCCGTCGACTGACAAGGCATTCTAAAAAATGAGCAGCCTCAAAGAAGAGATCATTGAACAAAGCAATGCGCTATACGAAACAGTTCTAGAGGAGGTCCGGAGGTGGATTCAGTACATTCGTGAAACGTGGCCACTTCTTCTGCTATTACTCGCCTTGATTTCTGTCGCCTTGTGGTTCGCCAAACCAGCGCCACCTGACAGCGTACTAATGGGGACTGGCTCAAAGGGCGGATCTTATGAAATGATCACCGCCGAATATGTGAAGTTCTTCGCCAAGAACGGTGTCAGACTCGAGCTGACAGAAACGCCGGGAGCTGAGGAGAATATCGCACGCCTGAGCAATCCAAAAGATCCATTACAAGCTGCCTTTGTACAAGGTGGTTTGGTTACAAATGAAAATAGTAATAACCTCCTTTCTCTGGGTAGTATTGGTTTTGAACCGGTCTGGTTTTTTTATCGTAATGACAAATTCAATTTTAAAAATCTACAGACCAAAGAGTTTCTGCAGCAACCTATCGCGATAGGTGAAGTTGGCAGTGGTACGCATCGTCAGGCTCTGCACATACTTGAATTAAATGGCTACGCGATGAACGACAACTTCAAAGCGATACCATCAAACGAAGGGGTACAGGCATTCATCAAAGGTGAGGTCAGCTCTATTTTCATCGTGGATGGTATTGAGTCTGAAAATGTCCAGCGCTTGCTGAAACTGACGAATGTTTCAATTGGAGATTTTGAACGAGCGCCTGCCTACACGCGTCTGATGCCTTATTTTCATGAAATTTCAATCCCGCAAGGCGCGTTAAACCTTCAGCAAAACTTCCCCCCCAATGATACAAAAATGATTGCCCCGACTACGCATTTGCTGATTGATAAGAACATGCATCCGGCCATTCAACTGCTTTTTCTGCAAGCCGCACAAAAAATTAATGGTGGACGCACGTTTTTTTCTAAATATGGCCAGTTTCCTGCATTCATGGAATCGACTGTTCCAGAAAGTACCGTTGCTAAAGAGTTTTATGAAAAAGGTACGCCTTTCCTGATGAATTACCTGCCCTTCTGGCTGGCTGAATTCATCGACAGATTGTTTATTTTGATCTTGCCTCTGTTTGCCTTTGCTTATCCGTTACTCAAGACGATGCCTGGCTATAGACTGACCCGGGCGCGCACCCGCATCAACGAGGTCTATGGTTCGTTAAAGTTTTTTGAAGAAGAATTGACTTCAAACTACGACCCCAGCAAAAATAAAACCTACATTGAAACAATCGATCAGATAGACCTGCAAGCAAAATCCTTACGGGTGCCTAAAGCCCTAAGTTCAGAGTATTACAGCCTGCGAACAAATATTGACTTTGTGCGTAACATGATCGTACGCTTAGACACCGGCAGAGAGGGCCTTTAACTAGTCCTTCAGGATATGGGAAATAAAAAATATAATCTGTGCGCACTTGGCGAGGCGATGGTTGAATTCAACCAGACAGACCCGGGCAAACCTCTTTATCTGCAAGGATTTGGAGGAGATACGAGTAATGCAGCGATTGCGGCTGCACGCGCAGGAGCGAGCTGCGCCTATCTGACCAGATTAGGTGACGACACCTTTGCAGACTCTTTACGCAACTTATGGGAAAAGGAATGCGTATATACCGGAGGCATTGAGGCTGACCCAACGGCGCCCACCGGTATTTATTTCGTTACGCACACACCAAGTGGTCACGCTTTTACTTATCGACGCGCGGGTTCAGCGGCGAGCATGATGACGCCTTCCTGGCTGGATGGCAAACCTCGGCAAATCATCGAACAGTCCTTATGGCTGCACCTCTCCGGGATCTCTCTGGCCATTTCACAATCTGCCTGCGAAACGGCCTTTGCAGCCATGGGTATTGCTAAAGCCGCTGGAACCATGATTTCACTGGATTCAAACCTGCGGCTCAAACTTTGGTCAATTGAACACGCGAGGCAGCACATCATTTCAGCGATGAAAGAATGTGATTTGTTTTTACCCAGCCTGGACGATATGTCACTACTGACGGGTTTATCTGATCCTGATGCAGTACTTGACTGGTCCCATGCACAGGGCGCCAGGCGTATTGTGCTCAAACTTGGAGCGCAGGGTGCATACATCAGTGATCCAGAGGCAGGTATGCGCAAACGCGTACCGGGCTATCGGGTCGAGGCAGTCGATGCGACAGGTGCGGGAGACTGTTTCTGTGGGAACTTGCTAGCAAGATTAGCGGCGAACGATGAGCTGCTGTCTGCGGTGCATTATGCAAATGCTGCGGCTTCAATTGCTGTGCAAGACTGGGGAGCAGTTTCTTGCCTGCCCTCACCCGGCGCTGTCAGACAACGACTACAAAACGTGACGTCTTAAGGCTTTAGCCTCTCGTGCGAAAGCTGTAATCTGGGTGAAATGCCCTGAGACCATTAAGTCACTGGGGGCCAACCAGGAACCTCCGACACAAACCACGTTTTGCAGTGCGAGAAACTCCCCAGCATTATGAGAGGAAATCCCCCCCGTTGGGCAAAATCTGATTTGTTCAAAGGGTCCACTGAAGGCTTTGAGCATTGCTACACCGCCTGACTGCATTGCTGGGAAAAACTTTAATTCACTATAACCATCTTCCATGGCCATCATAATTTCGCTCGGGGTACTCACGCCAGGAAGGAGAGGCAAACCGATCTGGCGACAATATCTGCCAAGCACTGCGGTGTAGCCTGGGCTGACTACGAACCTCGCCCCCGCGCGCAAGGCTGCGTCAGCATCGGCCTGGTTACACACAGTCCCGGCCCCTACGATAGCCTCGGGCACTTCGTTTGAGATTCGCTCAATAGCACCTAACGAAGCGGCGGTTCTTAGCGTGACTTCAAGCATGCGAATGCCACCAGATACCAGCGCACTCGCAAGTGGGATCGCATGCTTCTCGTCGTTAATAACAATCACTGGGATAACAGGCGCATCCTGCAAGATTTGCAAGGTTGTGAGTGATTTCAAAGATCTCCCCTGATCGAATATTTCACGTCTGATCGAATATTCAACTTTTCTGAACCATCGCTCAACACCTTATTTTTCTGGCTACTTTTCCAGTGCTTTGCGTGACAGTTCTTTTGGCAAGGGAAAAGAAACATGCTCTTCCAGACCATCCATATTTCGCACGGACACAGCACCCAGCTCTTTGAGACGCTTGATGACTTGCTGCACCAGGACCTCGGGCGCTGAAGCACCAGCCGAAATACCGATCCTTGTACGATCTATTAGCCATGTTGGCTCAATCGCATCCGGTCCGTCAATCAGGTAGGACTCAATGCCTTTGCGCTCAGCGACTTCGCGTAGCCGATTAGAATTCGAACTGTTTGCACTGCCAACAACCAGAACCAGATCACATTGCGGCGCCATAATTTTCACCGCATCCTGACGGTTTTGTGTGGCGTAACAAATATCGCTTTTCTTTGGTTCTGTGATTGTTGGAAAACGTTTCTTGAGTGCAGCAGCCACGGCAGCCGCATCGTCAACCGAAAGCGTTGTTTGAGTCACAAACGACAGATTATCCGGATCGCTCACCCGCAGAGCCGCCACATCTTCAAGCGTCTCTACCAGATACATCCCGTCCTTGGACTGACCGAGCGTGCCTTCCACCTCAGGATGGCCCTTATGACCAATCATGATAATTTCACGTCCGGCTGCACGCATCTTGGCGACTTCGATGTGAACTTTTGTGACAAGCGGACAGGTCGCATCAAAAACCTGCAAACCACGACTCTCTGCCTCTTCACGCACCAGTTTTGCTACACCATGTGCAGAAAAAATCACGATGCCACCGCTTGGCACCTCGTCAAGTTCGTCAATAAATACAGCGCCCTTATTGCGCAGGTCTTCGACAACAAAACGGTTATGAACGATTTCGTGACGCACATAAATCGGCGCACCGTGTAACTCGATCGCACGCTCAACAATATCAATCGCCCGGTCAACGCCCGCACAAAATCCGCGTGGCTGGGCCAACAGAATTTCTGCACCTGAGCCCTCCTGGTCAGTAGAGGATGCTGTCATCACAATACCCCGAGTAAATCAATATCCACACGCAGTGTTAATCCAGCCAGTGGATGGTTGAAATCAAATAGTGCGGTCTCGTCGTTAATCTCTTTAAGCACACCCGAGTAGCGCCCGCCATTCGGTGCGGAAAACTCAACCATATCCCCGGGGGTAAAGACCGTATCGGGTTCGGTATATTCGTTGAGCATGTTGCGGGTGACTCTCTGGATCAGTTCTGGATTACGGTCACCGTAAGCCTGGTCAGGGCTCAGCGTATAGCTGAAGCAGTCGCCTTCGGGATGACCGATCAAGGGACTTTCCATTGTGGGTGACCACTGGCCGCTTGCGAGCTGCAAGGTGGCAGGACGCCCTTCAAACGTATCAATAAAAGCCGAGCCCGCTGCAGGACCGCTTTCAATCACGATGCGGTAATGCAAAGTGAGGTAGGAGTCCGCACGGACAACGGGGAGATCGGAGGGGGATTGCGCTGTCAAAATCTGTCACCGTAGATATCTTGGTCAACCTATATTCTAGAGCCTTAAAGATGACACTGCGCGATGCCCTCCCCCCAGATCAACGCCCCAGAGAGCGTATGTTGCGCCTGGGCCCCTCAGCACTCACAAATTCTGAGTTACTCGCGCTCATGCTCGGAACTGGAACACGGGGTCAGAACGCCTTGGCATTGGCACAAAACCTGCTCAATCATTTCGGCGGTGTCCGGTCGTTACTGTCGGCACAATTCATTGATTTAAAAGACTTTCATGGCTTGGGGAAAGCAAAAATCTGTCAACTTACGGCTATTTTGGCGCTCGGCAGACGTGCGTTGGAGGAAGAGCTCAGACGCGAATGTACACTTCACGTCCCAGATCAGGTAAAAGCCTACTGTGCAGCGCTGCTTGGGCACGAGACCATTGAGTATTGCATTGCTCTGTTTCTGGATAATCAGCATCGATTAATTTGTGCTGAAGAAATATCCAGGGGCACGCTGACGCAGACGTCCATTTATCCCCGTGAGGTTGTCAAGGCAGGTTTGGCCCGGCATGCCGCCGCGATTATTCTTGCCCATAACCATCCCTCGGGGCTGGCTGAACCAAGTGCAGCGGATATACAGTTAACCCGTCAGCTGAAACGATCACTTGAAGTAGTTGATATTGTTTTGCTGGACCATTTGATCGTTGCAGCCAACAAAGTGGTGTCCTTAGCCGAACTCGGACATATTTAAACAAACGATTATTCAATACGTAAAAAAGACGGCGCGAAGCCGTCTTTTTTACTGATACGCCCTGAAAAGAAAAGTGTTTCAGACTATGCCATCAAACATACCGGACTCAATCAGGCACGTTCAAAGATCGCAGCGATACCCTGTCCGCCCCCGATACACATCGTAACCAGTGCATAGCGGCCACCTGTGCGGTGCAATTCATATATCGCTTTGGTTGTGACGATTGCACCTGTTGCGCCAATCGGATGACCCAGTGAAATACCGCTACCATTCGGATTTAAACGAGCAGAATCTAGTTTGAGTTCCTTGGCCACAGCACATGCCTGCGCTGCAAATGCTTCGTTTGCCTCGATCACATCCATCTGGTCAACAGTCAGGCCGGCACGCTTGAGTACGGCTTGCGTAGCGGGTACGGGACCGATACCCATGATTTTCGGATCAACACCGGCATGCGCATAGGCAACCAGACGAGCCATCGGTTTTGCACCACTGGATTTAACCGCATCAGCACTCATCAACATGACGGCAGCTGCGCCATCATTGATACCCGAGGCGTTACCCGCAGTCACAGTACCGTTTTCTTTAATGAATACCGCACGCAAGCCAGCGAGATTCTCAGCGGTCACATCACGGCGCGGATGCTCGTCGACCTTGAACTCGACTTCACCTTTACGCGTCTTGATCACAACAGGGACGATCTGGTCGTTAAAATAACCATTGTCCTGAGCAAAGGCAGCGCGACGATGCGATTCAAGTGCGAGCGCGTCCTGGTCGGCACGTGAGATACCAAACTGACTGGCTACGTTTTCAGCAGTGACGCCCATATGCATGCGGCCAAACGGATCGGTCAACGCGCCAACCATCATATCTGACATGGTGCTGTCACCCATGCGCGAACCAAAGCGCTGGGTCTGCGACAGATAACCGCCGCGGCTCATACACTCCGCACCACCACCGATCGCCATCTCGGTGTCGCCGAGCATAATCGATTGGGCGCTGGAGATAATTGCCTGTAAACCTGAGCCGCACAAACGGTTAACGTTGAATGCAGCGGAGGATTGCGGCAGGCCACCATTGAGCGCAACCACGCGTGACAGATACATGTCGCGTGGCTCGGTATGTACAACATGACCAAATGCTAAATGCCCTACTTGCTGACCATCCACACCTGAGCGCTGAAGTACGGCTTTTACAACCGTCGCACCCAAATCTATCGGGCAAACATCTTTCAAGCCACCACCGAAATCACCGATTGCGGTTCTTGCTGCTGCCGTTATGAATACTTCACGCATCGCGCGCTCCTTAAAAAATGAGTTATTTCGCTACTAATGTGATTTTTTTGGCACAATCTACTAAACAGCATAACCCGCCCGAGGCAAATCGCACATCATGAGCATCCCTTATTCGATTCTGGATCTGTCACCCATCCCCCAGGGGTTTACTGCAGCCGACGCTTTGCGTAACTCACGCGATGTTGCCCAGCATGCTGAAAAACTGGGTTACAGCCGCTACTGGATGGCCGAACACCACAATATGACTGGCAATGCCAGTTCAGCCACAGCTGTCGCGCTGGGCTACATTGCGGCGGGCACCCAAACGATCCGGCTCGGTTCCGGGGGCATTATGTTACCTAATCATGCCCCTCTGGTGATTGCTGAACAGTTTGGAACCCTGGCCTCGCTCTACCCGGGCCGTATTGAGCTAGGTCTCGGCCGTGCACCCGGAACCGATCAACTGACTGCACGCGCCTTGCGAAGGGATATGCAAGGCAATTCAGATCAGTTCCCTCAGGATGTTCAAGAGCTGCAACACTATTTTGGACCTGTCCAGCCTGGTCAGGCGGTCAAAGCCATCCCCGGTGCCGGCCTTGAGGTTCCCATCTGGATTCTGGGTTCGAGCACCTATGGTGCCCAACTCGCTGCACACTTTGGACTTCCTTACGCCTTCGCTTCGCATTTTGCGCCTGACTACCTGATGGAGGCGATGCAAGCCTACAAAGGTTTATTCAAACCCTCTGCTCAGTTAAGTCACTCACACGCAATGGTGGGCGTGAATGTGATTGCGGCAGAGACGGATGCAGAGGCGCAATATTTATTCACGACACTCCAACAGCATTTCACCAGGATGCGTCGCAATACGCGCGGCCAGTTGCCCCCCCCGATCGACGATATCGAATCGTTCTGGAGTCCCCACGAAAAGGCCTCTGTCGCAGAGTCGCTGGCCTGCTCAGTAGTCGGTTCGCCGGAAACAGTGCGCAGGGGATTACAAGAGATTGTTGATAAAACCGGAGCCAATGAACTGATTTTCTCAGGCCAGATTTTCGACCATCAGGCGCGCCTGCGATCCTTTGAAATCGCAGCAAATGCTGCGCGTCTTGTGGTTGCGGCCAGTGATTACGCAATCGCCTGATCAGGATTTCGCATACATATAATCCCGCCTCCAGGGATAAGAAAGATCGGCTGGATAATCCAGCTCGTCTGTGCGACCTGAAGGGCTGTGTTGCGCCAGGATTTGATGCAACGCGACCCATCCGTTTTCAAACCCTAGCGCGCAGCCCGCGAGATAGAGTCTGTATGCGCGAAGTGCACGTGCGCCCCGCTCTCCACTCAATATGGAAGTCGCTGCTACAAGTTTATTTTCAAGCGCATCACTCCAGGCCCATAAAGTACGCGCGTAATGTGGCCGGAGGTTTTCAATATCGAGAGCCTCCAGTCCACCATTGGCCATATGCGTCAGGACATGGCCAATATGACTGAGTTCTCCGCCTGGGAAAATATATTTCTCGATGAAGTTTCCCAGGCCATGTCCAAGCTGCGGGTTATAGACACCACCTGCAGTGATCCCGTGATTCAGGATCAAGCCTCCGGGACGTAACAAACTGCGCAAGCGCGAAAAATAATCTTCCATTTGTGTACGTCCGACATGCTCAAACATACCGACCGAGGCGATCTTGTCAAAAGGTATTGAGGCATCGAGTTGTCGATAATCCAGCAAATGCACCCTCACGCGTGAGGAGAGTCCCTTTTGTTCAATCAGCTTCGACACATAGGCATGCTGATTGCGTGATAGCGTAATACCTGTTGCATCAACGCCATAGTTTTCAGCAGCCCAAAGTAACAATCCGCCCCAGCCAGCACCAATATCGAGGAAACGCTCACCAGGTTGAAGCCTTAGTTTGCGACAGATGAGATCGAGCTTTGCTTCCTGCGCCTGATCGATATGCATCCCGGGAGCACTGAAATAGGCACATGAATAGACCCTGCGCGGATCAAGCCACAAACCATAGAACTCATCAGACAGATCGTAATGAAACTCGATTTGTCTGGCGTCGCGCTCAATGGAATGCCGCCAGACTGAGACCAGGCGTCCAACCAGCGTCGTGAGCCAGCCACTTCTCGCAGCGTCAACCGGGGAACCTGGCAAAATCGTCGAAGCCACAGTCATCAACTGTCGCATAGAACCCAGGATGTCGCAGCGGCCCTCAACATAATCCTCACCCAACAGACCCACATCTCCCATTGCGAGGTGAGCAAGCACTTTGCTTTGCCGGGCGACAAATGTCACCTCTGCGCCGGGGTGTCCGACTTTGGTCCCATCCGGCAGTACGACGCAAACAGTGACCGGCAAGGTCGATAGTTTTTTTTCAACAGTCGTGATCAACAGGTTCATTAAGTGCTCCATGCGAGTCAGGCTAAGGTCAACTTTATGCAAGTTCTACTCTATCGAATTTTTCTGCAAATGAAAATACCCCGGAACGATTAGTAAGGGGCCTATGGAACCTGCGTGATACATTTATTGACGTTATTTGAAGGTTTAACTGTTTATCTGGAAATTCATGGCTTCGAAGCTCAATGCGATGGGTCTGCCCGGCTGGCTCATTCTGATGGGTGCACTGACTGCGATTGGCCCCGTTTCTATCGACATGTATTTGCCTGCATTTCCTGCCATTGCAGAAGGCCTGCATGCCACCAGCAGTCAGGTTGAGCGTACCCTTGCCATTTATCTGATGGGAATGGCTGTCGCACAGCTTTTTTACGGTCCGCTGGCCGACAGATATGGCCGCAAGCCACCTCTTTACGGTGCGATGACTCTTTACATCATCGCCTCAGCGGGATGCGCCCTCGCGCCAAACATTGAGGTGCTGACCATCTGCCGCCTCGCGCAGGCGATGGGCGGAGCGGCCGGCATGGTCATCTCGCGTGCCGTCGTGCGCGATCACTATGAAACCCAGGACGCGGCTCGCGCATTGTCCATGCTGATGCTCATCATGGGGGTTGCCCCCATCCTGGCGCCACTGATCGGCGGTCAGATCCTTACACTGACGGGGTGGCGCGGGATATTCATCTCAATTACTCTGGCCGCGATTGTGTTGCTTGTCACGCTATCGCGCGTGATGGTTGAGTCGCTCAAACCAGAGCGTGTGATTATGCTGAGCTGGGGCAATATTCTCAGGACGTATTGGGACTTGTTCACGCATCGTAAATTTACAGCCTATGCAATTTCCGGGGGAATGGGGTCGGCCACAATGTTTGGCTATATAGCGGCCTCCCCACGTTTGTTTATCGAATATTTCCAGATCTCACCGCAACACTATGGTTTTTTGTTCGGCACCAACGCATTGAGTCTGATTCTGGGCTCCCAAATCAGTGCCAGACTCCTCAAAACCCACCGACCTGACAAGCTGCTGCCCTGGGCGCTACGCGCCATGATGGCAGCAGGCCTGTCTGCACTCGCACTGACCATTACTGGGCTGATCACCCTGCCACTATTGATGGTGTGCATGGTCATTTTCATGTTCTGCCAGGGCTTCGTCGGACCGAATTCTGCCGCCATGGCACTCTCAGATCAAGGTCACAGACTAGGCTCTGCCTCGGCGATGCTGGGTACTTTCACGATTTCCTGCGGGGCATTGGCTGGATTTCTGGTCAGCCTCTCTTCCGAGCCTGGTCCCCTGCCTCTGGCACTCATCATGGGCGGATGTACCTCAATGGCCTGGCTGATTGGCAGCATGGCCCGGCGCCCCTGAGTCGGGACGAACCTCCCGTTCGGACTTAATTTGGCTGGTCACCAACACAATTTGCCCTGATTGACGGGGATTTACATCGGCGACTTGATTAAACAGGGGGTTTCGTATTAGAATTGCAGGCTTACCCGAGTCAGGTCATACCCCTCTCGATACCCGATTCTGAATATTTAAAGGTGCAGCTATGGCACGCGTATGCCAAGTTACTGGAAAAGGCCCCATGGTGGGCAACAACGTTTCACACGCTAACAACAAAACAAAGCGTCGTTTTCTGCCTAACCTGCAGTCACGCCGTTTCTGGGTTGAGAGCGAAAACCGTTGGGTGCGTCTGCGCGTATCCACCAATGCTATCCGCACAATTGACAAGCTCGGCATCGATGTCATTTTGGCTGACCTGCGTGCGCGCGGCGTAGTCGCTTAATTAGGAGCCCATCATGGCAAAAGGTGCACGCGAAAAGATCAAGCTCGAGTCCAGCGCTGGAACGGGTCATTTCTATACAACGACAAAAAACAAGCGCAATATGCCCGAGAAAATGCTGATCAAGAAATTTGATCCAGTAGCTCGCAAGCACGTTGACTACAAAGAAACAAAACTGAAGTAATTCAGACCGTTCTCTTTTGTAGAATTGCTGCATACAGCCCCGCCATCGCGGGGCTGTATGCATTGAGCGCTAGCCTATAATGACAGGCTTGCCAGGCTGATATCAGCCCCCACCTTTTTTTATTTGGCCGTATTTATGCCGCACCCCATGCAGGAACGTTATCAGCCCACCGCCGTTGAGGCAGCCGCCCACTCAAACTGGGACGCTCGCGATGCCTATCGCGTGACGGAGTACGCACTGGATGCCAAAGGCAATCCAAAGCCGAAGTTCTATGCATGCTCCATGCTGCCCTACCCTAGCGGAAAACTCCATATGGGTCACGTCCGTAACTACACCATCAACGATATGATGAGTCGTCAGTTACGCATGCGCGGCTTTAATGTGCTGATGCCGATGGGCTGGGACGCCTTTGGAATGCCCGCTGAAAATGCCGCGATCAAATCAAAGGTACCGCCTGCGCAGTGGACCTACGACAACATCGCCTACATGAAAAAGCAAATGAAGGCGATGGGCCTGGCTATCGACTGGTCACGTGAGATGTGCGCGTGTGACCCGAGCTATTACAAGTGGAATCAATGGCTTTTCCTCAAAATGCTTGAGAAAGGTATTGCTTACCGCAAAACACAGGTTGTGAACTGGGATCCCGTCGACAACACTGTGCTCGCAAATGAACAAGTGATCGATGGTCGTGGCTGGCGTTCAGGCGCCCCAGTCGAAAAACGTGAAATCCCCGGCTACTACCTGCGCATTACCGAATATGCACCTGAGTTACTTGAGCAAGTACAGCACGGACTGGACGGCTGGCCCGACCGTGTGCGTGCGATGCAGGAAAACTGGATCGGCAAGAGTGAGGGACTTCGCTTTGCTTTTCCCCACTCCATCAAAGATGCTTCTGGACAGCTGATCCAAGACGGCAAAATGTTTGTCTTTACGACGCGCGCCGATACCATTATGGGCGTGACATTTTGTGCTGTCGCACCTGAACACCCTCTTGCAACACATGCCGCGCAAACAAATCCTGCCCTGGCTGCTTTCATCGAGCAATGCAAACAAGGCGGCACCACTGAGGCCGAACTCGCCACGCGCGAGAAGGAAGGACTCGATACTGGGCTCACCGTCACACACCCTATTACGGGTATGCAGGTTCCCCTTTGGGTCGGTAACTACGTATTGATGAGCTACGGTGACGGTGCTGTCATGGGCGTACCCGCCCATGACGAGCGCGACTTTGCCTTTGCCAATAAATATGGCCTGGCCATCAAACAGGTTGTTCAAATTGGTGACAAGCCATTTGATGACAAAGTATGGAATGAGTCCTACGGCGACAAGCAATCTGGAGTTCTGGTGAACTCAACCGAATACAACGGTTTGAATTTTGTACAGGCGATCGATGCGATCGCGAGCAAACTTGAATCTCTTGGATTAGGCACACGTCAGACTACATGGCGCCTGCGCGACTGGGGGATTTCACGCCAGCGCTACTGGGGCACGCCAATCCCGATCATTCACTGTGCAGACTGTGGCGCCGTTCCCGTTCCAGAAAAGGATTTACCTGTCATTCTGCCGGCGGATCTGATCCCGGACGGAAGCGGCAACCCTCTGGCCAAGCACGAAGCCTTCTTATCCTGCGCATGCCCTTCCTGCGGCAAGCCCGCACGCCGCGAAACAGATACGATGGATACATTCATCGATTCATCCTGGTATTTCATGCGCTACACCTCCCCTGGCAATGATCAGGAGATGGTTGATGCACGCAATGACTACTGGATGCCGATGGATCAGTACATCGGCGGCATTGAGCATGCCGTGCTTCATTTGCTTTACGCCAGATTCTGGACCAAGGTCATGCGTGATCTGGGTCTGGTTAAATTCGACGAACCTTTCACCCGGCTACTCTGTCAGGGAATGGTTCTTAATCATATCTACTCCGCTAAAAACGAAAAAGGCGGTGTTGAATATTTCTGGCCCGAAGAAGTAGAGAATATTTTTGACCAAAAAGGTGCAATTACTGGCGCACAACTCAAAAGTGATGGCCGTGCCATTACTTATGGTGGCGTGGGCACGATGTCCAAATCCAAAAACAACGGCGTCGATCCGCAATCACTGATCGATACGCAGGGTGCGGATACCGCGCGTCTGTTTGTCATGTTTACTGCGCCCCCCGAGCAAACGCTCGAATGGTCTGACTCCGGTGTCGAGGGCTCTAATCGCTTCCTGCGCCGCCTATGGTCACTGGGTCACAGTAAACAGTCTGTGATCTCCCGTGGTCTGAAAGCAACCGGTGATGCAAAAGACTGGTCAAGTGCCTCTCAGGACATCAAAAAACTGCGTTTTGAGATCTACACACTGCTCAAACAGGCCGATTACGATTACCAGCGTATCCAGTACAACACGGTGGTGTCTGCCTGCATGAAAATGCTCAATGCGATCGATGACGCAAAGCTTGGTGAATCCGCTCAGGCCGATGCAGCAATAACGGAGCTGATGGGCGTGCTGTTGCGCGTGCTCTACCCCGTAGTGCCGCATATCACCTGGAAGCTCTGGGAAGAGCTCGGCTACGCTGCAGTTCATGGAGATTTGCTAGACGCTCCATGGCCTGTGGTTGATGAGTCTGCGCTCGTGACAGATCAGCTTGAGCTGGTTTTGCAGGTCAATGGCAAACTTCGGGGTAACCTGACGGTTGCACGCGAAGCTTCGAAAGAACAAATCGAGCAAATGGCATGCGCACATGAGGCAGTCGTACGTAACCTTGAGGGGCGTGCGCCTAAGCGTGTGATTGTTGTGCCCGGTAAACTCGTCAACGTAGTTGGTTAAACAGGATCAGGGCTTGATGAATCGTCTGACAGCATTTAACAGAAATTTTGCGCAAAACTCTACAAGGGTTGCATGCCGACTCTTTTTGGGTCTCGCTGTATTGATGCTGACAGCTTGCGGCTTCAGGATGCAAGGTGAGACACCCATGCCTTTTGATTCGCTCTACATCACGATTCCACAAAACTCCCAGTTTGGTGCGGATATTCGTCGTGCAATTCGCGCCGCCTCTCCCAACACCAAGATTATCGAAACCTCTGATATGGTTGTCAGAGCAACAGATTTTGATGTGGACGACAATGCCGATAGTCCTGGAGCACTGAATGCGCTCAAGCTAAAAAAGGCGCAAAAACTTGCTCAAGCCAAGCTTGAACAGGTTGCTGAATTCCGAAATACACGTCAAGTGTCCCTGAACTCACAGGGTAAGGTTGAAGAGCTGGAGCTGTCTCTGCGCTATACCTATCGACTCGTTGATGCAAAAGACCGGATCATTATCCCTGATACAACCCTGTACTCGGTTCGTAACATGCCGTTTGATGACCGTGTCGTTCAAGCTAAGGAAGGCGAAGCTGCGACACTGTTCAAAGACATGCAAAAAAGTCTTGTGACGCGGATCATGCGCCGGATTACCGCCCCAGATGTTAAAGAGCGCTGGGATGTCGTACAGGCTGAACGTAACGAAGACGATCCGGAGCACGAAGTTGTCACGCCAGCGCGTCTGCCAAGCGTGATTCCAGGGCCATGGCAGAACCCATCGCTCACACCGAATCCGATTCCGATCAGTCCAAATTGATAGGTATCTGAGTGGATACCGACAGACTGCTTCAATCTCTTGCTAAACCAGGCGCGAGCCTGGCCGCCCTGTTTGTGGTGACTGGAGACGATCCTTTACTAACCATTGAGGCAGCGGATGCTCTGAGGGCGATTGCGCGTGCTGCAGGCTTTCTGGAACGTATGTCTTTCGTCATGGATGCTCGCAGCGACTGGAGCACTCTTGGCATTGCCTCGGGTAGTGGCTCATTGTTTGGTGACAAACAATTAATGGAAATATCCATCCCGACGGGCAAACCAGGCAAACAAGGTGCGGATGCACTCGTTGCGCTAGCCTCCCGGTGTCAGGGACAGGCAGATGAAGTCTTGACAATTGTCTCGCTGCCCAAGCTCGACAGAGCAGCCCGTGAAGGCAAATGGGCGAGCGCGCTGTTCAATGCAGGCACCGTACTCGAAATGGCCAACATTGAGCGCCATCAGTTACCAGAATGGATTTCACTCAGACTCGCACGCCAGTCTCAACAGGCTGATACAGCAACGCTGCAATGGCTCGCGGATAAAGTCGAGGGCAATCTTCTTGCCGCTCATCAGGAAATCCTCAAACTCGGATTGCTGTTTGAACCCGGGCTGCTCGCGCATGATGACGTTGAACAAGCCGTCATGAATGTAGCGCGCTATGACGTGTTTGGACTGCGTGATGCGATGCTGGTGGGAGATGTCCCACGGATGGTCAGAGTGATGGCAGGTCTGAAAGCAGAAGGTGAGGCGCTGCCTTTGGTGTTGTGGGCAATTGGTGAGGAAATCCGCATCCTCGCACGCATTGCAGCAGGCACCTCTTCGGGACAAGATATGTCTGCCATGCTACGCTCACAGCGTGTGTTCGGTCAGCATGAGCGTTTGGCAAGACAAGCACTCAGCCGTGTACCCGCCCGCAATTGGGTGGCGGCGGTCCAGCATGCTCACGAAGTTGATCGCCTGATCAAGGGATTGCAGGTAAGTGGGCGACTGCAGGATCCGTGGGAAGAAATGACGCGTCTGGCCATGAGGGTAGCAGTTGCCCGATAATAGAAAATCATTCACTTATTCCTTTCCATCGCTGCTTAACCCGGTATTTCTATGACTTCATTACAGGACTCGATGCTGAGCATTGGACAGCTCGCCAGACAGGCGTCGCGAGAGATGCTGCGTGCAACGGGTGCCCAAAAGGCAAAGGCTTTGCTCGCTATGGCAGATACACTCAGTGAGCAACGCGCTGCACTGCAGTCTGCCAACATGCTTGACCTTGATGCCGCACGCGCCCGCAATATCGAACCCGCATTGCTTGACCGTCTGACACTTTCAGATCGCAGCATCGACACCATGATCGAGGGCCTGCGCCAGATTGCCGCCATGCCAGATCCTGTCGGGGGTTTGACCGCCTCGTCAGTACGTCCCAACGGCATGCAAGTCGCACAGATGCGTGTACCTCTCGGTGTGATTGGTATCATCTATGAGTCACGCCCAAACGTCACCATCGACGCAGCCGCTTTATGTCTGAAGTCAGGCAATGCTGCCATCTTGCGAGGAGGCAGTGAAGCACTGCATTCCAACCTTGCCCTGGGCAAAGTCGTCCAGCAAGGCCTGGCCGCAGCAGGTCTGCCAGCCCAGGCAGTGCAGGTGATCGACACGCCAGACCGGGCTGCCGTCGGCATGCTCATCACCATGACAGAGCATATCGATGTGATCATCCCGCGAGGTGGCAAGAGTCTAATCAAACGACTGGCGGAAGAAGCACGCGTGCCGATGATCAAGCATCTGGATGGCAACTGTCACGTGTATATCGATGCGCACGCGGATCTTCAAAAAGCCTCGGACATCGCATTTAATGCAAAGACATACCGGTATGGCGTCTGCGGTGCAATGGAAACATTACTGGTGCACACTGCAGTCGCGCAAGCTGTGTTGCCTGAATTAGCGGATAGATTTATCGCACATGGTGTTGAACTGCGTGGCTGTCCAATCGTACAAAAAATTATTCCTGCTGCGCTGAGTGCGACACAGGAAGACTGGGGCACCGAGTATCTTGCTCCCATCCTCGCAGTCAAAGTAGTCGAATCCATTGAAGAGGCGATTGCGCACATTGAACGATGGGGTTCAGGCCATACCGACTCAATCGTGACCAAAGACATTTCCAGCGCACAGCAGTTTCAACGCGAAGTCGATTCGAGCTCTGTGTATGTCAATCTGCCGACCTGTTTTGCAGACGGCTTTGAATATGGTCTGGGCGCAGAAATAGGCATTTCCACTAATCGATTGCATGCACGCGGCCCGGTCGGGCTTGAAGGACTCACAACGCTAAAGTGGGTGTTGCAGGGAAATGGCCAAATCAGGGGCTGAATATAACGCTGTATAGCGCCGAATAATATTTTGCGCCTTGCAATGTTAAACAACGGATTTTTAACGGGTGATTGAAGCATGCTCTGGATTAAAGCCTTCCATATCGTTTTTGTAGCCTCCTGGTTTGCAGGACTGTTTTACTTGCCCCGCATCTATGTAAATATGGCGCAAGAGTCTGATCCTGCCGTCCTGAAAACGCTCGCAGGTATGGCCAGGCGGCTATACAGATTCATGACAATCCTTGCAATACCTGCTGTCTTGCTTGGCCTGTGGCTTTACATACAATATGGTATCGGTCGTGGTCCAGGTAACGGCTGGATGCATGCGAAATTATTTTTTGTTGTGCTCATTATTGGCTATCACCATGCCTGTGGTGTGTTGCTGCGCAAATTCGAACAAGGCGCTAATAAGCGCTCTCATGTTTTTTACCGCTGGTTCAACGAGATTCCCGTGTTGATGCTGGTAGCTGTGACGGTGCTGGTTGTCGTCAAGCCTTTCTGATAGGTTTATATGTCTGAGCAGGATTCCAGTCGCAAGACTCTGTCGATCAAACCGCGCGCCAAAAAGGCTGCGGATCCATCGCCTCAAGAAAAACCCCGTACACGTATTGGTGCCCGGGCCCGTAAAGTCGCGCAGATCACCCACGAAAAAGTAAAAGTCGCGCGTCAAGCTGAAATTGACCAGCCGGAAGTCGCTGCGCCCCAACAGCCTGGTCATTACGATCAGGCCAGACGTGGCAGTAGCCGTGCGGGCAATCTGGGCGATTCCGGCGAGGGTCGACGTTCAATAGATGACCGGCGCCCTGCCAGCCCGAGAACGGGCAGCGATGATCCGCGCCGCACGACACGCCAACCCAGTGCGCGCGTACCGTCATCAAAAGGTGTGCAATCCAAAAGCGCACGTCCATCCAGTGACGAGCGACGCGAGCACCGTGCACCCCGTCATGATCAGGCAAACTACGATCGTGCCCCGTATCAAGAGCAGCCCGCTCGCGAATTGCCCCGCCAGGAGCGCTCCAAGTTGCCGCCAGCGCCCCAGATGACGTCTTACGATGATGAGATCCCTGCTGCCAGCTGGGATGACATGTTCGAGGATGACGATAATGTGCAGAGTGCAGCGCCGGAGGCGACAGATTATTCGCAACAGCACGATGTATCGCCCAGTCCTCGTTCAAACTATTCAGGTGCACCACGGATCATTCACGATGCGGAAATCTTTGCGATTTTTGCACCCTGCCCGGTCGGTCTTGAGG
Source organism: Sheuella sp. (assembly GCA_030650995.1). GTDB lineage: Bacteria > Pseudomonadota > Gammaproteobacteria > Burkholderiales > Burkholderiaceae_B > Zwartia. The sequence goes on from JAUSCY010000086.1 coordinate 26,486, forward strand.
AGGTTCTGGCTGCGGAACTCACTGCACTCGGTTATGACAGTGTCCAGCCTACCCGGGCAGGTTGCCATTTCGAAGCAGACTGGTGGGGCGTACAACGTGCAAACCTCTACTCCCGATTAGCAACACGCATTCTGGTGCGACTCGGCCAGGCTCCTGTCCAGCGTGAAGACGACATCCTTGAGCTTGCTCAGTCCATCTCCTGGGAGCGGTGGTTCGGTCCGGAGCACACCCTACGTGTCGATACCTCTGCCGTGCGTAGCCCGATGCAGAGTTTGCAGTATTGCAATCTGCGCGCCAAAGATGGCATTTGTGACAGGCTGCGTGAGCTAGAGGGCGCGCGACCATCGATTGATACCGTGCGTCCCGATGCACGCGTGCATTTATTTCTGTCCGCTGACACGGCGACGCTTTACCTCGACACCTCCGGTGAGTCACTGTTTAAACGTGGCTGGCGTTTGGACAAAGGTGATGCGCCTTTGCGCGAAAACCTCGCGGCAGGCATCCTGGCACTGTCTGGCTGGGACCCTGCTGGCGCACTGATTGATCCTTTCTGTGGCAGCGGCACCATTCTGATCGAAGCCGCCTGGATTGCACTGGGTGTACCCCCAGGCATTACCCGGCCCTTTGGATTTGAGAGGCTGCGTGACCATCAACCGCGTCGCTGGGAAGATCTCAAAGCAGAGGCTTCCTCGCGCATACTGCCTGGTCTGGAGGCGCCACTAGTCGGCATTGATGCGGACCCGCTGGCAATTGAAGCCGCGCAACGTAATGCAGAACGGGCATTCCTGACCGAAGACACGATTCATTTCGAACTTGGTGATGCACGCGATGCCGTCGCCCCTGCTCCAACTGGCTGGCTGGTCACTAACCCACCCTACGGCGAGAGACTGGAGGAGGAAGATCTGGAGTTCTGGCGGGAATGGTCTTCGAACCTTAAAAAGGAATTTGCAGGCTGGCAGGTAAACATCATTACCTCAGATCTGGATTTACCCAAGCATCTTCGCCTGAAAGCCAATCGCCGCACGCCGATCTTTAACGGCGCACTGGATTGCCGACTTTTTAATTTTGAGCTTGTGGCGGACAGTTACCGTAGTTAAGTGTGTTGCCGCAACGCAACATTTGAACGATTTGATGATAATTTCTAACTTATTTAGGGTTATCCCTATGTTTGACTTGCGCGATAAAGGGTTTTCCCTAATAATAGGGTTATCCCTAACCCGCACAGGAAATTACCATGCAAATCAACAACACCAGCCGTTTGACCGACACTCTTGAACGTGAACTTCTCGCCCACGCGATGGAAGAACAGTTCCGCCCACATCCGATTCGCGCAGTCGGAAAGCTCTTTAACGGACTTATATCTTTTACAGCAACAGCCCGTGCAAAGACTAAAATGGGTCAAATGATCTAAATAGTCGAGACTGGCGAGTGGTAGGTAAAGTGCGGGATAATACTCGCATGAAATCATCCTCTGTGCCCATGAGCCCTTCTCTCTCAAACGTGCCCGCTGCTCCGCGGGCACGTCGCTTTGCTTCGATGATGTATGAGGGAGTCCTGCTATTTGCTGTGGTTTTTCTTGCAGACTACCTGTTTGACACACTGACTCAAAGCAAACACGCCCTGATGCTGCGTCACACCAGACAGATCTGGTTGTTTATAGCAATTGGCCTGTACTTTATTGCCTGCTGGATCCGCAGTGGCCAGACACTTCCTATGAAAGCCTGGAATATCAGACTCATTGGCAAGGACGGCAAGCAGCCACGCATGCCACAACTACTATTACGCTACACACTGATGTGGGTACTCCCGCTATGTGGTGCCCTGTTGGTCTGGGGACTTTCATTGTTAACGCACTGGCCCTCTACCTTGATGTTTATCGTTCTGGCCCCCTTTACGATCTTTATTCCTACCTGGTTCACCCCTGAGCAGCAGTTTTTACACGATTTATTGTCTAGGACGCGTCTTGTGAATACTGGTAAAAACCCTTAAGTGTTGCTTACATACACAAGGGTATCTTGCGCTTAGTCTCAAGCTGCGCGATGCTAGGGAATTGTAAAAAAAGCGAAAGCCTCACCAACCGGTATGGTTAACCAATATCAGTCTCTGTACGACTCTTTCCGTTGGCTTATCCCGACCCATTTCAATATTGGTCAGGAATGTTGTCATCGCTGGGCCAACAGCTCGGTCGATGCACGACGCATAGCGCTATTTTACGAAACACAGACTGGATTTCGCGAAATATGGACCTACGAGCGTCTGGCTGCTACGGCAAATCAGCTTGCTAACGGGTTGGTCCGCATGGGAGTCAGACAAGGTGACCGCGTCGCGCTCCTGATGGGGCAGCGACCTGAAGCAGTGGTTGCGCACATTGCGTGCTACAGCCTGGGTGCTGTTGTCGTGCCGTTTTCTCCGTCTAGCACGACTGCGTTTCTGGAACAGCGTCTGCGCGATGCAGAGGCGCGTGTGGCGATATTTGATAGTACGTCGGGTGGTTTGTTACTAAACAAGCTCTCCAGATATCCGACGCTCAAGCAACTAATAGGTATCGACGTGCAGGATGATCGTGTGCTGCACTGGCGCAATCTGATGCTGCGACAACCGAATACGTTTAAAGCGGTTGCGACTCGGGCATCAGATCCTGCTGTGTTGTTTTATGACGCGGATCGCGAGCCACACCCCTACAAGTCCGACGCCATCGCGACTAAAACATCACCAGAACAAAGTCAGACCAAATCAGCGGTCAGCCAGGTGTCGCCACCCGGGATCATCTTGTCGCATGCTGCGCTGCTGGGAAACTTACCGACCTTTGTTGCTTCTCATAACTGGTTTCCCCGTGGCGCTGAGATTATGTGGTCGGACTACGCGTGGCACCGGACAGAAAGCTTGATGCAAGCCCTACTCCCCACCCTTTATTTCGGTCAATCACTGATTGTCAGCGCTGAAAGCCACCCGAGTAAGCGTGTACTGGAACTCATACAACGCTATCGCGTGACGAGCGCGTGCATGCCCTCAGAAACACTCGTATCCGTTCAACTCGCCAACCCTTCGCCTGATTCCCCGATTACACAGACGCTGCATAGTATTGTCACCACAGGAAATCAGCTCACTCAAGAAGTGATCGACTGGAGCAAACAGAATCTCAACGTCACACCCAATGAAACCTTTGGCTCAGCTGCAACAGGTCAGATCCTTGGAAATAGCCACTTGAAATGGCCCGTGCGTGCTGGAAGTATGGGCAAACCTTATCCCGGACATCAGGTCGCGCTACTGGATCAGACAGGCTTGCCGGTCAAACCAGGTGAAACCGGTGAAATATGCTTGAATCGCTTTGATCTGAATGGTCACCCAGATCCAGCATTGTTTAGTGGACTCTGGCGTCAGGATGGCTTAACAGAAATGGTATTTTGTGGCGACTGGTATCGCAGCGGACTCTTTGCACATATGGATGAGGACGGCTACTACTGGTCAGACCCGAGTAAACTGCAAGCTTGACTAACAGTTTATTTGAGCACAACGCACCATGGCGATTTATCAACTTGGCGATCTCACACCACGGATCGACCCGACCGCTTTTATTTTTGACTCTGCAGACATCATTGGCGATGTACTGATCGAGGCGCATGCGAGCATTTGGGCGAATGTCAGCATCCGTGGCGATAACACACTGATTCACGTTGGTCATCATTCGAACATTCAGGAAGGCAGCGTGCTGCACTCTGATGCAGGCGGCTGCCTGGTGATCGATCACCACGTGACCATCGGCCACCAAGCCATGCTGCACGGGTGCACGATTGGCACGGGCTCACTGATTGGCATGCAGGCAATTATTTTGAACAACGCAAAAATCGGCAAAAACTGTCTGATCGGCGCAGGGGCGATCATTCCTGAAGGACGGGAAATTCCTGACGGAAGTCTGGTGATTGGTGTGGGCAAAATCATGCGCACACTTTCAGAAGAAGAAATCAAAGGTATGCATCACAATATCGCCAACTACGCAGAACGTGGTCAGATGTACCGTCAGAAACTGAAACGGATCGATCGATAAGTACTCATGCAAGATTATCTGAAAAAGTTTTTACTCGAAGACCGCAGCGTCCGCATTGAATCTGTCCACGTGAGAGACGCCTGGCACAGCGCCCAGTCGCATCAAAACTATCCACCTGTGATCGCTGCCCTGCTCGGTGAACTCCTCGCTGCCTGCGCCCTGCTTGCCGCCAACCTGAAATTCGATGGCTCCTTGTTGCTGCAGTTACAGGGGGATGGCCCGATTGCGCTGATGGTCGCGGAGTGTCGTGCGGACATGAGCTTGAGAGCGACGGTCAAACTGCGCGATCGTCCTGTTGATCCGGATGGCGATCTGCAGTCGCTCCTTAATCCTGGTGGCACAGCTAAATTCATCGTAGTACTTGACCCGCCAAAGGACACACCCGGACGCCAGGCCTACCAGGGTATTGTGCCACTTGAAGGCGATACGATCGCTGAGGCGCTCGAGCAATACATGCTGCGCTCAGAGCAGTTGCACACGCGCATATGGCTTGCGGCCAACACCGATTGCTGCACCGGTCTGCTGTTGCAGCGCCTGCCACTGCAAGGTGGCACACAGCAAACAGAAAATGATGCGGCCCTGGAGTCCTGGAGCAGAGCAGTGCTCCTGGCAGAGACCCTCAAACCGGATGAGATGCTTACGACCGAGCAGGATGTTTTGCTGCATCGATTGTTTTGGGAGGAAACGCTGCTGACCTTTGAGCCTCGTTTAATCATCTGGAAATGTTCGTGCACACGTGAACGTGTCGCAGACATGCTCAAGATGCTTGGTCAGCCAGAAGTAGAAAGCATATTGGTCGAGCAAGGCAAAGTAGAGGTTGACTGCGAGTTTTGTGGCAAACCATACCTGTTTGATGCGATCGATACAGATGGTTTGTTCCAGGGAATCACCGCCAGCGGCAGCAAATCTTTACATTGAAAGGACTTGCTAGCACACTGGACAGTTCTGGATTTATTTCGAACGATCAGCCAGATACTGAACGGCGCGACGCACGCCCTGACCTCCCGTTGCAACACCGACAGACTCCATCGCTGCCTCGACGCCAGCCAGAGCCCCCAGAATCATGGCTGCATTCAGGCTGCCCAGATGACCAATACGGAAAACGCGCCCGGCAAACTGACCCAGGCCGCCAGCAATCAGCACCTGAAACTGCTCTCGTGCGACTTTACGGATTTTTTCCGGATCTACCCCGGGGGCGACCAGTATCGTTGTCACGCTGACTGAACGGGCATCGGGGACTTTGCACAGAAACTGCATTTGTCCTTCAGCCGACCACGCCTCAACCGCAGCATGAACTGCACCGGCGAGCATTTGATGCCGCGCAAAAACATTATCCGCGCCTTCCTTGGCGATCAGCCCCATGGCAGCCTCCATACCCATCAGCAGATTTTGTGGCGGCGTACCGCAAAATTTACGATAAGAAAGCTCACTCTTACGCAATCTCCAGTCCCAGTAAAAACGCGGGGCCGGATTCTTGTTGCAAACCTCCATCGCGCGCTCGTCTGCGGCACAGAAACCGAGACCGGGAGGTGTCATGAGACCCTTTTGTGAAGCACCGATGACAGCATTGACGCCCCAGGCATCCATTTCAAACTTCGTCGCTCCAAGTGATGCCACGACATCGACTACAAACAAAGCTGGGTGACCGGTCGCATCAATCGCCCGACGCAGCGCAGGGATATCTGTTGTCGTGCTGCTGGCTGTATCCGTATGAACGGCAAAAACAGCAACGATTTCGTTTTTAGTATCAGCACGCAATACTGTTTCAACAGCATCAACATCAATTGGATAACCTTCGTTGTAAGGCGTGCGAATCACATGCGCACCAATAGCCTCGGACAAGACGGCCCAGGAGTCGGAGAAGTGTCCCGTTCCTGCAATCAATACCTTTTGTCCTGGTGCGATCAGGTTAATGGTCATGGCTTCCCATGCGCCGTGTCCATTTGCTGCGTACATAAACACGTCCGCAGACTTGGTATTTAACAAGCCGCGTAAACCTTGCTCGCACGCAGCGATAAACCCGTCAACGCGAGGATCACCCATATCCATAGGCTGATTCGTCATCGCATCCTGTACGGCTTTAGGCACATGCGACGGACCAGGCGAATGTAATGAACGAACACCAGGGAAAAATGGGAAATCGGCAGCAGAAGTCATTGTGATCCAGCAGTGTTGATGGGAACAGTGTATTTTTATTCAGTGAATCTTCATTCTAACCTTTACACGTAACTCTGCGAATCGACAGGAGCAAGTTCAGCGCTCAGACTCAGCCTATGAGGATTAAACTTTCGGCTTGCCGGCAACACGGCGCGGCCATTATTGAAACCTGTCTCGTTTTAATGCCGCTTTTGCTTTTTGCAGGATTGATCTTCGAATTCACGCATAGCCACAAGGTCAGGCAAATCGCACAGCTGGCGCTCTACGAAGCGGCACGCGCAGGCAGTGTCTCGGCGGTTCGACCAGAGCGTATTGACCAGGCCTTTAGAAATGCGATTTTGCCGCTTTTTGTACCGCTCGGGCGTCACCCGAGTGCTGAATCTAGGCTTGATGCTGCCTCCCGGACAATATTGAAAGATACTGGTTTGAAGCACTGGCAGATTGAAGTCCTGAACCCAGGTCCTTTCACATTTATGGATTACGCGCATCCTGCGCTATCCGGACAGAATCGCCGCCCGACTCTGCGCAATGAATATCTGAAAGAACAGCACCAGGCTAATGTGACAAAAGGATGGTCCGAAGGACGTGGTCCCGCATCAGGACTGGATGTCTTTGAAGCGAATACACTGCGGCTTCGCTTGAGCATGCTTTACAGACCACTCGTCCCCGGGGTCGGACTCGTTCTTAAAGCATTAGGTGCCTGGCGGACGGATCGAACAGGTCAGGCCTGGATAAACGGCTATCTGGTCGCGGACTTATTGACTGAAGTCATGATGCAGAGCCATGCTCAGCAATGGCAATCAACACAGCAGGCTGAGTCAACACTGCAGGCTGAATTTGCCTTGCCTGACAACGTCAAACCAAAACCATTTCCACTTGAAACAGAAAGGATGTCGCGTGCACTCGCGCCATACTCAACGCCCGCGCCTAGCCAACTCGTGACGAACACAAGCACACCTATAAAGAATGCTCATCATGAAGCAGGCACAGTCAATCCGGACGCAGCGGTCACAGCGGTCACAGCAACAGGACAATCTATTGAGGACGACTCAGCCGAAGATGACAACAGGATGTGTGATGGCTTGCTTTGCTGTCAGTGAGCATCAGCCGTGCAAACAGAGTCTGTCGTCTAGCGCTGTGAAGCCTGCGGCTTGACAGGCGGCGTAGCTGGTTTTGACGAGGTATCTGATTTTGCAGGTGTAACCGGTTTGGTTAAACTCGTCGCAGGCGCAGGCGCTGTGACAGCACCTTTTGCACCAGGTTTTGTATTGAGCTTAACCTCAGGCGCTTTGACGTCCGGAGGCAAGATCTGCACAAACAGTTCCCCCTGACGCATCATGCTGAGCTCAGCGCGGGCACGCTCCTCGGCAGCCTCGGTGCCCGTACGCAAATCTTCAACTTCAGCGCTCAGTGCCTGATTACGTGCCCGGAGTCCCTCATTAATGCTGCGTTGCGATGCCACCTGTTCCTGCATATCCCAGACAGACAGCCAACCGCCCCGACCCACCCACAAGGGATATTGGATCAGGCCAGCCAGTATCAGCAAAAGCAGCAGCAGTAAACGCATACCGTCTCAATCAAGTCGGTGTGGCGCAGCGCCACACCTGATTAGCACTTTAGCGCAGGTTAAAGAATGCATCGCGACCAGGATAGGTGGCGACCTCGGCGAGCTCTTCTTCGATACGCAGCAGCTGGTTGTACTTCGCCATACGATCTGAGCGCGACAAGGAACCTGTCTTAATCTGCATCGCATTGGTTGCCACAGCGATGTCAGCGATGGTTGAGTCTTCTGTTTCGCCAGAACGATGCGAGACGACCGATGTATAGCCAGCACGCTTGGCCATCTCGATCGCAGCGAAAGTCTCTGTTAGTGTTCCGATCTGGTTGATCTTGATCAGAATCGAGTTGGCGATACCAAGATCGATGCCTTTTTTAAGGATTTTGGTGTTGGTGACAAACAGATCATCGCCTACCAACTGGATTTTGCGACCCAGCTGTTCAGTGAGCATTTTCCAGCCATCCCAGTCGTTTTCAGCCCTGCCGTCTTCGATAGAGATAATCGGGTATTTATCACACCAGGTTGCCAGCAGATTGGTGAATTCCTGTGAAGAAAGAGCGATACCGCCCTCACCATCAAGCTTGTATTTACCGTCACGGTAAAACTCAGATGCAGCACAGTCCAGACCCAGCGCGATCTGCGTACCAGGCTCATAGCCTGCGTTTTCAATCGCACGCAAGATCAACTGGATCGCGGCTTCGTGATTGGGTACGTTGGGTGCAAAGCCACCCTCATCACCCACAGCAGTGGACATACCTGCATCGTTAATGAGTTTTTTCAACGCGTGAAAAGTTTCTGCACCCATACGCATCGCTTCGCGAAAGCTCGTTGCACCGATCGGCAAAATCATCAATTCTTGTAAATCGAGCGTGTTGTTTGCATGTGCGCCGCCATTGATAACGTTCATCATGGGGACTGGCATGCTCATCGGGCCGCTGCCACCGAAATAGCGATAAAGGGACAAGCCAGATTCATCGGCGGCCGCACGCGCAACGGCCATACTGGCAGCCAGAATGGCGTTGGCGCCAAGACGTGACTTGTCTTCGGTACCATCGAGCTCAATCATCGTACGATCGATGAAAGTCTGCTCTTGTGCATCGAGACCCATCAGACCTTCGGAAATTTCGGTGTTGAGATTTTCAACTGCGCGCAACACACCTTTGCCCAGGTAGCGGGACTTGTCGCCGTCGCGCAATTCAATCGCCTCGCGACTACCAGTAGAAGCGCCCGAAGGAACTGAGGCACGACCCATCGCACCAGACTCAAGCAACACGTCGCATTCGACGGTAGGATTGCCACGCGAGTCGAGAATTTCACGACCGATAATATCTACGATTGAACTCATTTTTATAATTCCTGAAAGATAAAAGATTCGTTAAGATCGTTAAAAGCTAGATTCAAGAAAACCATGTCGCTTGACTACGCGATCGAGATCCGCCAGAACAGCGAGTAATTCTTTCATGCGACCCAGCGGAACAGCGTTCGGTCCGTCCGACATGGCTTTGGATGGATCTGGATGCGTTTCCATGAATAGTCCGGATACACCTGCGGCAACAGCAGCGCGCGCCAGTACCGGTACGAATTCTCGCTGACCGCCAGAGGAAGTGCCCTGGCCACCAGGCAACTGTACGGAATGCGTTGCGTCAAACACCACAGGGCAATCGGTCTCACGCATGATCGCAAGCGAACGCATATCTGACACCAGATTGTTATACCCAAACGACACGCCGCGCTCACACACCATGATGTCAGGCGCCACACCGGCATCAGACGCTGCCTGACGAGCCTTGTTGACGACCTGCATCATATCGTGCGGCGCCAGGAACTGGCCTTTCTTGATATTGACGGGTTTACCGCTCGCTGCGCAGGCCTGAATGAAATCGGTCTGACGGCAAAGGAAAGCCGGTGTCTGGAGTACATCGACGACGGCTGCCACGGCTGCGACCTGATCCTTATCATGCACATCAGTCAGAATCGGCACATGTAACTCGGCACGCACATCTGCAAGAATCTGCAGGCCTTCTTCCATACCGGGCCCCCGAAAAGAGATGCCTGAACTGCGGTTGGCCTTGTCAAAAGAGCTTTTGTAGATGAAAGGAATGCCCAGCGCAGAAGTGATCTCGCGCAACTCTCCCGCCGTATCGAAAGCCATCTGGCGTGACTCAATCACACAGGGGCCTGCGATCAGAAAAAAGGGTTGCGTCAGACCAATATCAAAGCCGCATAACTTCATCAGACACCTTTTCGTTTGATCTGGTTGGTCAGAGCAGCTTTGATGTAGCTGGTGAACAGGGGGTGGCCATCACGCGGGGTGGAGGTGAACTCGGGGTGGAACTGTACGCCCACAAACCAGGGGTGATCGGGTAACTCCATGATCTCCGGCAGGTTTTCGGTCGGCGTACGTGCGCTGATCACTAAACCTGCCTGCTCCAGTCGGGGCACATAGACGTTATTGACTTCATAACGGTGACGATGGCGCTCATTGACCTCGGGACCGTAAATTTTTCTGGCCAGGGTGCCATCCTTGATCGGACAGACTTGTGCACCCTTACGCATCGTGCCTCCCAGATCCGAACCCTCGTCACGCTTTTCAGCACGGCCTTCGCGATCCATCCACTCAGTGATGAGGGCGACCACAGGGTGCGGGGAGTCTGGAGCAAACTCTGTACTGCTGGCATCGGTCAGGCCCGCTACGTGACGCGCGAACTCAATGACCGCGAGCTGCATACCCAGACAGATACCAAGGTAAGGAACTTTATTTTCGCGTGCATAGCGAATCGCAGCGATTTTGCCCTCGGTGCCACGCTTGCCGAAACCACCTGGAACCAGGATGGCATCAAAGGGTTTGAGGACGTCAACGCCCTTTTGCTCGATGTCTTCGGAATCGAGATATTCAACCACGACTTTTGAGCGTGTATGGATACCCGCATGAATCAACGCTTCAGAAAGCGATTTGTATGACTCAGTCAGATCGACATATTTGCCAACCATGGCAATGCGGACCTCATGCAGAGGATGCTCAAGCGCCTCAATGAGACCTTCCCACATCGACAGATCTGCTGGGGGCGGGCTGATCGCCAGCGCCTCGCAGATGAGATCGTCCAGCCCCTGTTTGTGCAAGATGCCAGGTACTTTGTAGATGGAGCTCGCATCCCAGACAGAAATGACCGCGTCAAGCGGTACATTCGAAAACAGGGAGATTTTGGCGCGCTCTTCATCGGGAATCGGGCGATCTGCACGGCATAGCAGCGCGTTCGGAATAATGCCGATTTCGCGTAATTTTTGCACGGAGTGCTGCGTTGGCTTAGTTTTGAGCTCGCCTGCAGAGGCGATAAACGGCACCAGTGTCAAATGTACAAAAGCAGCCTGACTGCGTCCCAGACGCAAGCTCATCTGGCGTGCGGCCTCAAGGAAAGGCAGGGATTCGATATCGCCAACCGTGCCCCCGATCTCGACAACTGCGATATCAGTCTGACCATCCCAGGACTGGTCAGCGCCACGCGTGATGAAGTCCTGAATTTCATTGGTAATGTGCGGGATCACCTGGACAGTTTTACCCAGATAGTCACCACGTCGCTCCTTGCGCAAAACAGACTCATAAATCTGGCCTGTGGTGAAGTTATTCACCTTGCGCATTTTGGAGGAAATAAAGCGCTCATAGTGCCCGAGATCCAGATCGGTCTCAGCGCCATCTTCAGTTACGAACACCTCACCATGCTGAAACGGGCTCATCGTGCCTGGATCAACGTTGATATAGGGATCAAGTTTGAGAAGAGTGACTTTAAGGCCGCGCGATTCAAGAATGGCGGCTAAAGAAGCAGCAGCAATGCCCTTACCTAATGAGGACACTACGCCACCGGTGACAAATACGTATTTGGTCATGTCATCGACGCCCTGAACTGCAGCGTATGCGGGAAATTTGGATTATAGCCGCCCCGCTCGATTTTGCGGAAATTCCGCATAGACTTTTAACGACTTTCAGCTATAGCTGGCTCTGCACCTGCACGCTGAGTGGTAATTCAGAAAAATAACGCATTTAACTCAGCAATTAACTGAGTGTTTCAGTGCGTTCCAACAACCATTTCAACGCGTTTCCAGTGACGCGGGGCTGAAGTCTGAGCCGAACTTCAGAATGGTAAGCATTGAGCCAGTCGATTTCATCGGTACGCAACTGCTTGAGCTGGATGCACCGTGTGTCTATCGGGCATAACGTGAGCGTCTCAAACTCCAGGAATTCGCCAAACTCGGACATTCCGGCACTTTTGTTGCACACCAGATTCTCAATCCGGATGCCCCAGCGACCCGGACGATAAAGGCCAGGTTCATTTGAGGTGATCATTCCAGGCTGCATGGCAGTATGCGGCGCAGGTGCAGCGCGATAGGAAATGACCTGAGGACCTTCGTGGACATTCAAGTAATACCCGACCCCATGCCCCGTACCGTGACCGTATTCGGCCAGACGCTCCCAGAGCGGGGCACGGGCGACCGCATCAATCATGGGCGATGCAATGCCGCGAGGGAATCTAAGTCTGGACAGTGCGATCATTGCGCGCAGCACCGCCGTATAGTCGTCTTTCATCGCCTCTGTGGGCTGACCGACAGGAATCACCCGGGTAATGTCGGTTGTGCCCCCCAGATACTGTGCCCCGGAATCGATCAGCAACAAGCCGTCGCCTGCAATACGTGCATACGCTGCAGGCGTAGGCCGGTAATGAGGCATCGCGCCGTTCGCATTAAAAGCAGAAATTGTTCCAAAACTGCGCGAGATAAAACCTTGCTGCTGTGCCCGAACCTCAATCAAGCGCTCATCGATCATCAGCTCATTCAAAGGCTGACTATCGCAACAGCCAATGACATCTTCAAGCCATGCAAAAAAAGCGCATAACGCTGCGCCATCCTGCTCCATGACCCGGCGAACATGCTTGAGCTCAAACTCTGTTTTTTGCGACTTAAAAATCGTGCTGGGATTGATGGCACGGACTGTCCGGACACGTGCCTGGTCTATTAGTGCGCACGTCGTGCGAACAGGATCAAACAACAGAACATCTGTCTCACCGAGCTCGGATATGATCTGTGGCGCAGATTCGTAAGGACGCACCTCCACACCATCACTGGCCAGCGTGCGTGCCAGGGCACAATCTACCTTACCTGGTAGTACAAAAAGCGTAGCAGTCTCCAGGCCAATCAACGCATGAGACAAAAATACCGGGTTGTAGGACACGTCACTGCCACGCAGATTAAATAACCACGCGATATCATCGAGCGTGGAAATGAGATGCCACTGAGCACCCTGCTCGCGCAACACTTCGCGCACACGCTCCAGCTTTTCTGAACGACTCTGTCCGGCAAACTCCAGGGGCAAGTCTCTGACCGGCGCAGCGGGCAGACCCGGTCGATCCGTCCAGCACTGACCTGGGATATCCAGATTCAGCTCGATATGAATGCCACGCGGCGCAAACAAGCTCTGCATGGCTTCACGCGCTGACAGGCCAAGCGCCCGACCGTCGACCGCAACGATACCTTTAACTGGAACATGATCCGCTAACCATTGAAAGTGCGTCTGATCAGCAGCAGTACCAATTTTCATCAGCTGGAAGGCGCAACCCGTCAATTCATTTTCGGCTTGCACCCAGTAACGGCTATCCACCCAGACCCCAGCGAAATCCTGCGTCACCACGACCGTGCCCACGGACCCTGTAAAGGTGGTCAGCCAGGCACGGATCTGCCAGTAATCCGGAAGATATTCCGACAGATGCGGATCAGCCGAGGGGATCAGCAGCGCATCAACACCCGCATTTTTCATTGCCTCGCGAATGCAGGCGAGTCGTGCGTCTTTCTGGCAAGCAGGCGTAGTCTGGTTATTTAATTTCATTGATTCAGGATTTTTTACCAGCAAACTTGGCGCGTGCAATTGCGATCAAGCCTGGCAACAGTGATACGAAAATAATGCCAAGAATCACGGCGGTCAGGTTATCCCGGACAAAAGGCAAATTACCGAACAAGAAGCCCGCCAGCGTCAATGAGATCACCCAAAACAGACCACCGCTCACATTGAAGAAGAAAAATCTTTTTGGATCCATACGCGCCATGCCCGCGACAAACGGTGCCATCGTCCTGGCGATAGGTAAAAATCTTGCAATAACGATGGTTTGGCCACCGTAACGATCAAAAAACCCCTGGGTATATGCCAGACGCGCTGGACTGACCAGACGCGTGCGGCGCATCAACCCCTCTCCAAACCAGCGCCCAATCGCGTAATTAACAGCATCACCGGCAATCGCAGCGGCGCTCAACAAGCCCATCAGCAAATACAAATCCATTTTTCCCATTGCGCAAATCGCACCGGCGACAAACAGCAATGAATCACCGGGAAGGAAGTTAGCAAAGACCAGTCCCGTTTCAGAAAAAATAATGAGTACCAGCAACACATATATCCATGCGCCATAGGTATCGATGAACTGCAACATTGTTTTATCGATATGCAGCAGCAAATCAAATATATATGACACGAATTCCATTCTTACATCCCTTGATAAATCAGCATGACCTCACCCACAGCACTGAGGTGAGAGGCACGCTGATTCGATTTACTTGAGTCAATTACTGAACTGCGGATACATCCATCCTGGCGTCTGTATTGGCCTGGATTTCTTCCAGACTGACGCCTGGTGCCAGCTCGAGGAGCTTCAAGCCATTCGGTGTGACTTCCATCACACCCATATCAGTAATCACCATGTCGATGACGCCCACACCTGTCAGAGGCAACGTGCACGTTGGCAGAAGTTTCTTATCAATCGAACCGTCCTTTTTACGGGCAACATGTTCCATCAGAACAATCACCCGTCCGACACCAGCGACCAGATCCATCGCGCCGCCCATGCCCTTGACCATTTTTCCAGGGATCATCCAGTTGGCCAGATCACCGGTTTCGGACACCTGCATTGCACCCAGAATCGCCAGGTTGATTTTGCCGCCACGAATCATTGCGAATGAATCAGCCGAAGAAAAAATCGACGATCCAGGCAATGTGGTGACGGTTTGTTTGCCTGCATTAATCAAATCAGGATCGACTTCACTTTCGAGTGGAAACTGACCAATCCCGAGCAAGCCATTTTCTGACTGCAACCAGACTTCCATGCCTGCAGGCACATGGTTTGCAACCAGTGTGGGCAACCCGATCCCCAGATTGACATAAAAACCATCTTTTAATTCGCGGGCCGCGCGGGCGGCCATTTCGTCACGAGTCCATGCCATGTCGATGTCTCCTTATTTCGCTGCACGAACAGTGCGCTGTTCAATGCGTTTTTCAGGGTTTGCGTTGATCACGATGCGGTGCACATAAATACCCGGCAGATGAATCTGATCGGGATCAAGTGCGCCTGTTTCGACAATTTTTTCAACTTCGACCACTGTTATTTTGCCTGCTTGTGCGACAGGAGGATTAAAGTTTCGTGCGGTCTTGTGGAAAATCAAATTACCGCTGCGGTCAGCGATGTAGGCTTTGACCAGAGAAATCTCGGGCACCAGCGCACGCTCCATCACATATTGTTTACCGTCGAACTCACGGATTTCTTTTCCATCGGCCACAATCGTACCCACACCGGTACGGGTAAAAAATGCAGGAATTCCTGCGCCACCTGCCCGCAGGCGCTCCGCAAGCGTCCCCTGCGGGGTGAACTCGAGCTCAAGCTCGCCGGACAGGTATTGACGCTCGAACTCCTTGTTTTCACCGACATAGGACGCAATCATTTTGCGTACCTGACGGGTTTGCAACAAGATTCCAAGACCAAAATCATCTACGCCTGCGTTATTGCTGATGCAGGTCAGATCTTTCGTACCCATGTCTCGCACTGCTGCGATTAATGCCTCCGGAATCCCGCAGAGTCCGAACCCGCCAACCGCAATGGTCTGACCGTCTTTCAAAATACCTGTCAGCGCTTCTATGGCGCCTGGATAAAGCTTGTCCATTCGTCCAGCTCCTGTCTATATTGAATTCAAATGAGATTATGAACGATTTACGGTTGTTGCCAACGCTTCGAGCACTTCAGGTGGCCAGGGATGTGATTTTTCTTGCTCAAAGTCCATCCAGACCATAATAGAACGCCCTTGTGCGCGTAGATCCAACTGTTGATCGGGCTGCACTACAAATAAGTCGACTTCATGCTCCATACTGGAGCGACCTAGCCTGACCAGCCTGTGCCTCACCCTAATCGTAGCCGGATAGGTTATTTGTTTTTTAAAGTCGCATGCGCAATGCACTACGACGGGTCCATAGCGTGAAGACTCCTGGAGATGGCCCGCATAAAACATGCTGATTCGCCCTTCTTCCATAAAACGGAAATACACAGCGTTATTCAGATGCTGAAGACTATCGGCATCCGCCCAGCGCATATTGAGATCAATGTCGTAGGTATCGCCAATCTTCAGGGTGACTCGGTCCGTATCCGCACTGGGTACTGCTTGACTCGCTGAAGCGTGCTTAGGCACAAATTTCTCCGAAAGATTTGCAAAAGGGACAGTTCACTGATTTGCAAGGCGTAAGCACCCACCGTCCCGGGCGCAGTGCAATACAATCCGTTTCAACAATCATCATACTTTGAAGCTGGGAGAGTCTCATGTCACAACGTGAATCGATGGAATATGACGTAGTCGTCGTAGGTGGAGGCCCCGGAGGTCTCGCAACCGCCATCCGCCTCAAACAGCTCGCTGCTGAGCGCAATCACGAAATTTCAGTCTGTGTCCTTGAGAAAGGCAGTGAGATTGGTGCGCATATTCTGTCTGGTGCCGTCATGGACCCCCAGGCGCTTACCGAACTGCTCCCAGAGTGGAAAACAACAGGTGCTCCGCTCGACACGCCAGTGACTGAGGATGAGTTTTTGTTTCTGACAGAAACAGGTTCGCGTAAAACACCTGAATGGCTGCTGCCAGAGTGCTTTCACAACAAAGGTAACTACGTCATCAGCCTGGGCAATGTGGCTCGCTGGATGGGCGAGCAGGCCGAGGCACTGGGCGTGGAAATTTTCCCAGGCTTTGCCGCCGCCGAAGTTCTGTATGACGCTAAAGGCGCGGTACGCGGCGTAGCAACTGGCGACATGGGCGTTGGACGTGATGGTCAGCCTACTGAGCATTACCAGCAAGGAATGGAGCTGTTAGCCAAATACACAATCTTTGCCGAAGGTGCCCGCGGTCAGCTCGGCAAACAACTCATCGAACATTTCAAACTAGATCAGGGACGTGATCCACAAAGCTACGGTATCGGTATCAAAGAACTCTGGGAAATCGACCCGTCCAAATCACGTCCGGGACTGGTTGTGCATACTGCAGGCTGGCCACTGGATTCAGACACCTATGGTGGTTCGTTCCTGTATCACCTGAATAACAACCAGGTTGCGGTCGGCATGGTGGTGGGTCTGGATTATGCAAATCCGTGGATTTCACCCTTCGAAGAATTTCAGCGCTACAAGAATCACCCAGCGATTCGTGGCTACTTTGAAGGTGCGAAGCGCATTGCTTACGGTGCTCGCGCGATTACTGCTGGCGGCTTATTGTCTCTGCCAAAACTTGTATTCCCGGGCGGCGCACTGGTCGGGTGTGAGGCTGGCTTTCTGAATGCTTCACGCATCAAGGGCAGCCACGCAGCAATCAAATCAGGCATGATGGCTGCAGAAGCAGCTTTCGATGCCCTGGTCGCTGAGCGCAGCAGTGATGAGCTGTCTGCCTACCCTGCAGCCTTTGAAACATCCTGGTTACATACCGAGCTCAATAAGGCACGTAATTTCAAGCAGTGGTTCAAGAAAGGCCGCACAGTTGGCACGCTCATGACAGGTATCGAGCAATGGTTGCTCAAAGGCAATATGCCCTGGACCATCCATCGCACCAAGCCCGATCATGCCTGTTTGCAACCCGCAAATCTCTGCACAAAAATCGACTACCCAAAACCCGATGGTGTATTGACCTTTGACCGTCTGAGCTCAGTCTTTATCTCAAACACAAATCACGAAGAAAACCAGCCGGTGCATCTCACGCTAAAAGACGCCTCTGTTCCTGTCTCGGTCAACCTTGCAATCTATGGCGGTCCCGAGCAGCGTTACTGTCCTGCAGGCGTCTATGAGTTTGTGAAAGACGAGACAAGCGGTTCTGACCGCTTGCAGATCAATGCACAGAACTGTGTGCACTGCAAAACCTGTGACATTAAGGATCCTACTCAGAATATCGTCTGGGTCACACCACAAGGTGGTGAGGGACCTGTATATAGCAGTATGTAAGCTACGCATACTGATCGGCCTCACGTCAGCGTGAGGCCGTTTTTTTTGTGTCATAGAAACAGTGATGAAAAGTAAAAATGAAAACAGAAACAAAAGGCATGCTGTTAGGCCTGATCGCCGTTGCGCTCTTTAGCCTGACACTGCCTGCAACTCGCATGGCTCTGCAATCATTTCATCCCCTGTTTATCGGAACAGGGAGAGGATTACTGGCCGCCATCCTCGCCGGCATTTACCTGTTCGTTTGCAAATCCCGTCGTCCGACGTTTCTGGAATTCAAATATCTACTCCTGGTGGTCATGGGGGTAGGATTTGGTTTTCCCATTTTTACCGCCCTGGCAATGGGGCACGTCGATGCATCGCATGGCGGGGTCATGCTGGGCATCATGCCACTGACAACCGCAGCAGTTGGGGCACTGTTGTTTAAAGAGCGCCCCTCGCTTGGCTTCTGGATCATGGCGCTGATTGGCAGCGCGCTCGTAATCGTATTCTCTCTGATCCGAGGCAATGGCTCCTTACACTGGGCGGATATGGCTTTGCTGATCGCGGTCGTGACGGGTTCAACTTCCTATGCTGTAGGCGGATATCTTTCTAAATCATTAGGTGGTCTGCAAGTGATCTCCTGGGCACTGGTGATTGCCCTGCCTTTCTATATCGTCCCGGCAATCTGGTTTGCACCAGTATTTACAGATGTCAGCGCAACAGCGTGGACAGGTTTTTTATATGCCGCACTGGTCAGTCAGTTTCTGGGCTTCCTGCCATGGTTTCGCGGACTCGCGCTGGGTGGTATTGCGCGAGTCGGACAGACCCAGCTGATCCAACCATTCATCACCATTCTTTTCTCAGCCCTCCTACTGGGTGAAACGATCGATGCGATGACCATTGGCTTCGCTCTGGCAGTGTTTGGGGTCGTAGCAACAGGTCGTGCTTTTAATATTAAGCGATCGACATAATCAAGTTTTCCTGCGGTATGCTTTGATGGTGATTAATGAACGCTCGCCTGGGGCGAACCAGGCAATTCTCAACAAAGAATATTCATGACAACTCGCATTCAGGCCATCCCTACTACGCAAATAAATAACGACCGTGCAATCGTTACCGAATGGCGCTTTGCTCCCGGCACTGAAACCGGCTGGCATACGCATGGACATGATTACATTGTGGTCCCCATGACACATGGAATGCTGCATCTCGAGACGCCGGAAGGTTTAAAAGAATTCGAGCTTGTTGCGGGTCAGTCCTACACCCGAGAAGCGGGTGTGCATCACAATGTAATCAATGCCAGTCAGCATGAAGTCATTTTTGTTGAAATAGAAATTCGTTAAGGGGTGATGTATATGTTGGATCCACAAGCCAAAGCGCTGATTGATCTTGTTGCAGAGAAAGGCATTCCTCCTACGCACACACTGTCACCTAAAGACGCCCGTGAATACTACCTCCAGCGACGATTTTTCAGTCAGCCCGACGCGCCCGAAGTTGCAGAATCAAAAGATGTGCAGATACCCGGACCAGCCGGGCAGATTACGCTGCGCTGCTATCGTCCGGCCGGTAGTCAGGCAGGAGATATTTTGCCAGCCCTTGTCTACTACCATGGGGGCGGACACGTCATCGGTGATCTGGACACACATGACACGCTTTGTCGCACACTTGCCAATCTGGCAGGTTGCGCGGTATTTGCAGTCCACTATCGTCTGGCACCCGAGCATATTTTCCCGGCCGCCTCGGATGACTGCGTCGCGGCGACCAAATGGGTACACGAGAACGCAGCTTCGTTAAATATTGACCCTGAACGAATCGCCGTCGGTGGAGACAGCGCGGGCGGGCACCTGGCCGCTGTCGTATCACTCACATTGAAACAGGACAAAAGTTTTAAACCTGTCCTGCAGCTATTGATCTATCCCGTCGCAAATGCCAGTGAGGTCAGCGCCTCAATGATCAGCAACGCTCAAGGTTATCTGTTAACCAGAGACTCCATGGATTATTTCTATGGTCACTACATGCCAGAGACCTGGATGCGCAAAGACTGGCGTGGCTCACCCATGCTGGCGACGGATCACACCGAGCTGCCTCCTGCGCTGGTCATCACTGCGGGCTACGATCCCCTGCGCGACGAAGGCCGCGCCTATGCAGACAAACTCTCGTCGGCGGGCGTACCTACCCAATATATCTGTTTCGAGCGCCAGATTCACGGTTTTGTACCAATGGGCCGGATTCTGCGAGAGGCCAACACAGCGGTCAGACTCTGCGCAGAGGTATTACGCGATTACTTTTAGTGATTGTCGCGCGGCACAGCGCTGCCGCTGCAACCGACCAGAAAATCAAAGTCGACGCCGTCGTTGGCTTGATTCACATGCTCGACATAGAGTTTGTAGTAGCCGCGATCGAGGGGTGGCTTAGGTGCTTTCCATTTAAGTTTTCGCTTGGCCAGTATTTCATCACTCACATCAAGATGCAGACGACGCTTGGCGACATCGAGCTCAATCATGTCACCGTTTTCAACCAGTGCCAGCGTACCGCCCGCAGCGGCTTCAGGTGCCACATGCAGCACGACAGTGCCATAAGCAGTCCCGCTCATGCGCGCATCTGAAATCCGGATCATGTCAGTGATTCCTTTTTTCAGAATTTTGGGTGGAAGCGGCATATTCCCAACCTCTGCCATGCCCGGATAACCCTTGGGGCCGCAGTTCTTAAGAACCATGATGCAGTTTTCATCGATATCGAGCTTGGGACTATCGATACGTTTATGAAAATCCTCGATATCCTCAAACACCACAGCACGGCCACGATGCTTGAGTAATTTAGGTGTTGCAGCAGACGGCTTGATAATCGCACCGTCAGGACAAAGATTGCCTCGCAACACCGCAATACCAGTATTTTTCTTGAAAGGTTTTTCCCAGGAGGTAATCACATCCCGGTTCCAGCAATCAGCTTTTTTATTGTTATCCCAGATGCTCTTTCCTGTAACGGTCAAAGCCTTTTTATTCAAAAGCCCTTGCTCACCCAGCGTGCGCAAAATGACGGGCAAACCGCCGGCATAGCAGAAATCTTCCATCAGATATTTACCGCTCGGCATGATGTTTAACAGTGTATGCACATCACGACCGAATTTATCCCAGTCATCAATACCCAGTTTCACACCAATACGACGGGCAATCGCAATCAGGTGAATCACGGCATTGGTCGAACCGCCAATTGCAGCGTTGGTGCGGATCGCATTCTCAAAAGCCTGACGTGTCAGGATCTTATCGAGGGTGACGTTATCTTTAACCATTTGAACAATGCGACGACCTGATTCGCGCGCCAGAACATTGCGTCGCGCATCAACAGCCGGGAATGCGGCATTGCCCGGTAAAGCCACGCCAAGCGACTCGACCATGCTGGCCATCGTGGAAGCGGTCCCCATCACCATGCAGCTCCCGTGCGAACGGTGCATGCAAGACTCCGCTTCATGAAATTCTTCAACTGTCATTTTCCCGGCACGTACGTCCTCGGACATAGACCAGGTATTGGTGCCGGAGCCGATATCCTGACCGCGGTATTTACCATTGAGCATCGGCCCGCCTGACACACCGATAGTCGGAATATTGACGCTGGCCGCGCCCATCAACAAAGACGGGGTGGTTTTATCGCAACCAAATAACAGCACCACACCATCGAGCGGATTCGCACGAATGGTTTCCTCAACATCCATACTGGCCAGATTGCGCAACAGCATCGCCGTCGGGCGAACCAGCGTTTCACCCAGAGAAGTGACAGGGAATTCAAGCGGAAAACCGCCAGCCTCCAGCACCCCTTGACGCACCTGATCGGCCAGCAGTCTGAAGTGCGTATTACAGGGAGTCAGCTCTGACCAGGTATTACAGATACCGATGACCGGACGGCCATCAAACTGATCGTGCGGAATGCCACGATTTTTAGTCCAGCTGCGATAGATAAATCCGTAAATATCGTTGCGGGCAAACCATTGGCTCGAGCGACTAGCCGGAGCATTTTTCTTGTTCGACTTGGCCACTCGAGCCTCCTTATTTTATTTTTTAAATGCAACAACTTCCTGACGCTGTTCGCCAAGACCTTGAATACCGAGTGTCATGACGTCACCCGCTTTCAAGAAGCGTGGCTTAGGCTTAACTCCCATACCAACACCTGGTGGCGTACCCGTTGTGATGATGTCACCTGGCATCAGCGTCATGAATTCACTCACATAGCTGACAATGGTTGCCGCATCAAAAATCATGGTTTTAGTATTGCCTGACTGAAAACGTTTGCCGTTGACATCGAGCCACATGTCCAGATTCTGGGGATCTTTGATTTCATCTCGGGTAACTAGCCATGGGCCAACAGGACCAAAGGTATCGCAGCCTTTGCCCTTATCCCATGTGCCGCCACGCTCGAGCTGGTATTCACGCTCAGACACATCGTTGATCACGCAGTAACCTGCAACGTGCTTGAGTGCGTCTTTTTTGGTGACATAGCGTGCTTTCTTGCCAATCACAATACCGAGCTCGACTTCCCAGTCAGACTTCTTGGAGCCTTGTGGCAACATGACTTTATCGTTCGGGCCCGACAGGCTGGTATCGGCCTTAAAGAAAATAATCGGTTCTTTAGGGATAGGCATTCCTGCTTCCTCAGCATGGTCTGAGTAATTCAAGCCAATCGCCAGGAATTTGCCGACACCTGAAAAAGGAACGCCAAAACGAGGCTTGCCTTTAACCAGCGGTAATTTGCTGGTGTCGAGCTTGGACAGCTTAGCCATCGCAGCCGAAGTGAATTGTTCGGGGGTGATGTCTTTTACGACCTTAGACAGATCACGCAGCTTGCCTTCTTTGTCAATCAGACCTGGCTTTTCTTTACCTTTAGCGCCGTAACGAACGAGTTTCATGCATGCTCCTGGAGTGAATATTCGGAATATTTATTTATTAAATGAACAATCAAAGCGACCAGCCGCCATCAATGATCTGTGAGGTACCCGTTGTAAAGGCAGACTCATCCGAGGCGAGATAAATCGCAAGATAGGCGATTTCCTCGGCCTTGCCGAGCCGGCCGATAGGCTGACGCGCGACAAACTGCTCGCGTGCCTCATCGATCGTTTTACCGCTTTGATTCGATACAGCCTGAATGCGCTCACCCAGCGACGGAGATTCGATCGTGCCTGGGCAAATCGCATTAAAGCGCACACCACGCGAAACATAATCGGCAGCCAACGCTCGCGTCAAACCAATGACTGCAGCTTTAGATGCGCTGTAAATCACGCGATTGGGAGCACCTTTGATATTTGAGGCGGCAGACGCCATATTGATCACACTGCCGTGACCTTGCGCGAGCATGCCGGGGACAAACGCGCGGATCGTGCGATACATGGATTTAACGTTTAAATCCATACTGAAATCCCAGTCCGCTTCGCTCAGATTCAGGATATCGCCCTGATGAACAAAACCGGCGCAATTAAACAACACATCAATATTGCCAACCTTCGCGGCGAAGGCCTCGACATCAGCGGTTTTAAGGACATTGAGGACCGAGGTCTTAATGTTGGCAATGCCTGCGTATGACTTGAGCAACTCCGGATTAATATCCGTTGCCCAGACCGTCGCGCCTTCCCGAGCCATCGCAAGCACAGTCGCCCGGCCGATACCCTGACCTGCCGCAGTAACAACAATCGTTTTTCCTTGCAGACGCATGCTGGAATTCTCCCTCATAAAATTGGCTTTACCAATTTACCAGTTATTGTGCCAAAATCCAATTTACAGCTTCGTTCTTTTTGACTCAACACGCAACATATATTTCCATGCCTATCCAATCGATCGATACTCGTCGGGTTTACCAGCAAATTGCCGATCAACTTTTACATCTGATTGATAAAGGCGAATTCCCGGTCGAAAGCAGACTGCCATCCGAACGCGACCTTGCTGAAAAATTCAAAGTCTCACGTCCGTCCGTACGCGAAGCCCTGATTGCGCTGGAGGTCGTGGGTGTTGTGCAGATCAAGATGGGTTCGGGTGTGTATGTTTGCAAACCTGAACAGGTTCGACAAAAGGGCCGGCGAGAGAGCAAAGTCGAAGCGAAAGAGTTTGCACCCTTTGAGTTGATTCAAGCCAGGCTCTTGATCGAATCCGAGATCGCCTCTCAAGCCGCACTATGCAGAACAGACCAGGATGTCGAATTACTCGATGCATTGTTAGCGCAAATGACGGAGCGATCAGAACACAATCAGAATCCGCTCGAGTCGGATCGCGAGTTCCATGCCGTGCTCGCCCGCGCCTCAGGCAATCAGGTGCTAGCCAGTATGGTCGAGCAGATGTTCGATGCGCGGATGGGCGTATTGTTCTCCAGACTATCGAATTATTTTGATACCCGTGCCACGTGGGATCAGGCGATCAAGGAACATCGCGCCATTTTGCGTGCAGTCAAAGCCCGCAATCCGGAAAAGGCGCGCCTGGCCATGCGTCATCACATGGAGCGTGCCTACAAACGGTTTTCAGCCAGCTGGGTGAAATCAAACAGCGATCACAAACTTGCAGGTAAAGGCACTTTGAACGCTTCGGCAAAAGGCATCAAGCCTGGCAAAATTCCTGGATGAAGATTCACTCCGTGCTTTAACTGTTGCGTGCGCAAGGCCAAACCAGCCTGCCCCGGCAAACGAACTTTAGTTCCCGCTACACGCGGCACATTATGGATACATGAGCCAGCAAGATGATCCATCTGACGCAGAAAATCCGCTTGACCACCAAAGGCATCGGGATCGTATAAGGTCACATGTACCGTCGCGCCCCAGCCTTCTTTCGGATCGGCCCTGCCCCAGCCCGCCAGGCCACCTGTCAATGCTTCAACCATCAGACCCAGGCCGTAACCTTTGTGTCCATAGGAAAGTCCACCAATCGGCAGAATCGTACCGGGAGGATTTTGCGAGAAGACAGCCGGGTCATTGGTGGGATTGCCTTGTGCATCCATCAGCCATTCTTCAGCAAATTTTTCACCCGCTGCAGCACGGCGGTTACACATGCCATTGGTCGTGATGGAAGCTGAAATATCAATCAGCACATCACCACGCGAACACGGGAAACCCATCGCAATCGGATTGGGCGTCATCACAGGCTGTGTGCCACCAAACGGGGCCACGCTCGCCGCAGCGGGATCAGAGCTCGCGAGCACCATCAGCATGCCTTCTTTCGCAGCACGCATCAGATAGACTGCCAGGCATGCGATATGATGGCTGCGCTTGATCGCAAGCGACGCCACGCCCAGCTCGCGCGCCCGCGGGATCAGCATATCCAGCCCTTTTTCGATCAGCCACGGCCCCGGCAAACGTTCTCCGTCCCAAAGCTGAACAGCAGGCTTGTCGCGCAATACGCGATAGTTGCCTTGAGTCGTCATGCCACCAGCCACGATGTCTTTTAAGTAACCAGGCAATAAGGCCAAACCATGGGTAGTGTGGCCGAGCAAATCACCCTCGACCAAAGTGCGTGCAACAACAGTGGCTTTATCGCGATCAAGTCCTGATTGTGCAAGCAAATTTGTTGCGAATTCTTGTAGCACGTCACTGCGGTAAAGAGATGAAGTCTGCGTCATGGTAAATATTTGCTAATGATGAAATTAAAACGGCGTCCCGAGGTGCCTGAAGACTCACTATTAATACGTTGCGCGCCCACCGGAAATATCAAACACGGCACCCGTTGAGAAGCTGCATTCATCCGAGGACAACCAGGCAACGAGATTAGCAATTTCAGTGACCTCACCAAAACGGTTCATCGGAATTTTTGAAAGCATGAAATCGATATGCTGCTGCGTCATTTGATCAAACATACCCGTCTTGACGGCTGCAGGCGTGATGCAGTTAACCTTGATTTCAGTCAGCGCTAATTCCTTGCCCAATGACTTTGTCAACCCGATCACAGCTGCTTTGGATGCGCTATAGGCTGAAGCGTTTGGATTGCCTTCTTTACCTGCAACAGATGCGATGTTGACGATTCGTCCATAACCTTTGCCACCACTGGCTAGTTTCATGACAGGTGCAATATTTTTACAAGTCAGAAACGTTCCGCGAACGTTGATATCAAACACCCGATTCCATTCTTCAACGGGATACTCAATCACAGTCGTATTGGGTCCTGTAATGCCCGCACTGTTTACGAGAATATCGATCTGGGGACTGAAGGATAGTGTTGACTTGACGGCGGCAATCACTGACTGCTCGTCGGAGACGTCGACTTGAACGCCTTGCGCCTGCGCACCAAATTTATCCCGCACTGCAGCAAGCGCTTGCGCGTCACGATCCCAGATCGAAACTTTGGCACCACCCGCCAGCAAACGACGCGCACATGCCTCACCGATTCCGGCCGCACCACCCGTAATCACAGCGTGTTTACCTGAAAAATCATAAATTGCTGCTGCAGCCATCGTATTCACCTCAAAAAAATTAGGGGTTTTCCCGTTATTTTGCTAAAAATTGGTCAGACCAATTGCTCTGATGACGCAACCATAATATCCTTCAGTCACCAAGTCAAACATTAAAGCCAAATCAAGTGGCTGGAGACACAGGCGTTCATGAACGTTTTAATTACGGACTTCGACTTTCCTAATGTCGATCTGGAACTCGATCTTTTTAAACAGGCCGGGTTGTCAGTGACTACTGCTCAATGCAAGACAGAAGACGAGTTGATTAAAGCAGGCAAAAATGCGGATGCCTTTTTGCTGCAATACGCCCCCGCGAATCGCAAAGTGTTTGAGGCGCTGCCACAACTGAAAATCGTCAGTCGTTATGGGGCAGGATTTGACACCATCAACACCGACGATGCCCAGGCCTGTGGCGTGTGGGTTGGTAACTCTCCCGACTACGGTGTCCACGAAGTTGCCAGTCACGCCTTTGCCATGGCCTTGAATCTGACACGTCACCTGTCTTTTTACGATCGGGACGTCCGGGCCGGTAAATGGCATTACCTCAGCCCCGGCGTACTGAAACGCCCGCTCAATATGACTGTCGGCGTGCTCGGTCTGGGGCGTATCGGCAAACGTTTCGCACACATTGCGCGTGAAACTTACGGCAAAGTGATTGCCTGCGATCCACACATCATGGCCTATGACTTCCCCCCTTATGTCGAACGTGTTGACATGGAAAAATTGTTTGCCACCGCAGACATTATTTCCGTGCATACGCCGCTTAACGATGAGACACGCAACATCATTAACCGGGACATGCTCAAACTGATGAAACCAGGCAGTTTTATTGTCAACACAGCCCGTGGCGGCCTTGTCAATGTGGACGATGCGCTCGCCGCGCTTGACGCGGGAATTCTTGGCGGCCTCGCGCTCGATGTTCTGCCTACAGAGCCGCCAGGCGATCATCCGCTGGTCCGCCACCCACGCACCATCTTGACGCCTCACGCAGCTTTCTTCTCAAAGGAAGCTGAAATCGAGTTACGCAGTAAAGCAGCACAAAACATCATTACCTTTGCCAAGACTGGCAAGCCAGATTACGTTGTTATTCAAGGATCTCGATAATGGCTAGTGTCACCCTACGCGGCGTCAAGAAATCGTTTCAAGACACCGAGATTCTCCACGGTGTGGACATCACAATCCCCGAGGGTTCTTTCACGGTTCTAGTCGGGCCATCGGGCTGCGGCAAATCTACGCTGTTGCGTATGCTGGCCGGGCTCGAAGAAGTCTCAGGTGGTGAAATATTCATTGGCGACAAATGCGTCAACAATATGCAGCCTAAAGAGCGTGATATCGCGATGGTGTTCCAGAATTACGCGCTCTACCCTCACATGTCCGTTCGCGACAACATGGCGTTCTCGCTCATGCTGGCCAAAGCGGACAAAAAAGATAGGGAAGCCCGGGTACAACGCGCGGCAGAAATTCTGGGACTGACAGAGTTGCTCGAGCGCTTTCCTCGTCAGCTCTCTGGCGGACAACGCCAGCGCGTCGCAATGGGACGCGCAATTGTGCGCGATCCACAGGTATTCCTGTTTGACGAACCACTCTCGAATCTTGATGCAAAACTGCGCGTCCAGATGCGTACAGAGATCAAAGCACTCCATCAACGTCTAAAAACAACTTCCGTCTATGTCACACACGATCAGATCGAAGCCATGACGATGGGTGACCAGATTGTCGTGATGCGCGATGGCATCGTAGAGCAGGTTGGCGGGCCGCTAGAGCTATACGAGAACCCCACGAATACTTTTGTAGCTGGATTTATTGGTTCACCAGCGATGAATATGCTGCCTGGAAAACTACGGCATCTCAACGGTTCGACTGCGATCGAACTGCGTGATGGCATCGTGATTACCGTAAAAAATTACCTCGTCGGCAATGAAGGGCAGGACGCCTTGTTTGGCACGCGTCCGGAGCACTTGATCATTGACCCAGCAGGTCAGATCACAGTCATCGCCAATGTGATCGAGCCTACAGGTGCTGATACCTTTGTCAGCTGCGAGCTCGCCTCAACGCCCATGACGATCGTCTTTCATGAGCGCATGGATATTGTTCCCGGTCAGACCCTGAAACTCAGGCCTGACGTATCAAAATGCCACTTATTTGATTCTGCAAGTGGTGTCGTACTTTAGTTCCTCAATGATTCGATTGCAGTCTTTTTAAAACAAAGCAGTCCACTGCTGTACCCAAGGAGATCAAGCATGAAAAACGTATCACGTCGTGAATTTATCGGAACCGGTGCCGCTGTTGCAGGAGCCTCAGCCATTGGCAGTTACAGCCCCCTCACCATGGCTCAGACCCCGACCCTGTCATACAAGCCCGAACCCGGCGCAAAACTCCGTGTCCTGCGCTGGAAGCGCTTTGTTCAAGGCGACGAGGACCAGTTCATGGCTAACGTTGCTGCATTTAGCAAAGCCACGGGTGTTGAGGTACGTGTCGATAACGAAGGCTGGGAGGACGTGCGCCCCAAAGCCGCTGTAACCGCTAACGTAGGAAGTGGCCCTGACATGATTATGGGCTGGTTCGATGATCCGTTCCAGTACCCAACCAAGTTACTCGATGTCACCGAGCTTTGCACCTATCTGGGCAATAAATACGGCGGCTGGTATGACGTATCCAAACAATACGGCACCCTGAACAACAAGTGGATTTCTGTTCCGTGGGCAATCATCGCGAACGCCATGGTTTATCGCGAAAGCCACATGAAAGCGGCAGGCTTTGACGCGATGCCTAAAGATACTGCAGGCTTTCTGAAGCTTTGCCAGGCAATGAAAGCCAAGGGCACGCCTGCTGGCTTCGCACTGGGCAAAGCCGTCGGTGATGGAAACAACTGGGTGCATTGGCTACTCTGGTCACACGGTGGAAGACTGGTGGATGAGAAAGGTAATGTAGTTGTGAATTCGCCAGAGACAATCGCCGCACTCGAATACGCTGCCCAGCTCTACAAGACCTTTGTTCCTGGAACGCTTTCCTGGCAAGATCCGAACAATAACAAGGCATTTCTGGATGGTCAGATCAGTCTAACGGCCAACGGTATTTCTGTTTACTACGCGGCAAAGACCTCGCAAGATCCGAAAATGCTGGAAATGGCCAAAGACATCCAGCATGCACACTTCCCTATTGGCCCGGTTGGTAAACCTATGGAACTGATGCAGATCACGCAGATGATGCTGTTCTCGCATACCAAGTTCCCGAACGCTACCAAAGAACTCGCCCGCTGGCTGATGGAAGCAGAGCAATACAACCCATGGCTGGAAAAATCGATTGGTTACGGTGCTCAAACGCTCAAAGCCTACGACAAAAATCCAGTCTGGACTACAGATCCTAAAGCTAAAGTCTACGGCGAAGGCCCTGCAATGATGACCTATCATGGCTACTCAGGTCCTCTGGGCTCGGCCTCTGCTGCGTGCCTGGCAGATTACATTGTGCTGGACATGGTGGCTGAAGCCTCTAGCGGCAACAAGACACCAAAAGAAGCCGCAGCACGAGCGGCAGATCGTGCCAAGCGTTATTACAAGAGCTGATCAAGGCTTGAAAATCGTTCGCGTGCCCGCGTATCAGCGTCAAACACGCGAACGTTTTTCTGCAGCTTTCTACCTTATTAACGTCACGCTCAAGTTTTTAGTATCCGTATCGTTTGCCGAACCACTACATAAAAAAAGCTTACACACATGAGAAACCTCTCTCTGCTGGAAAGATTTCAGTCCAACCGCCATGCGCTAGGTTATGCCTTCATGGTGCCAGCCGCACTGTTGCTCATCGGATTGCTCGCTTATCCACTCGGCTTAGGGACTTGGCTAGGTTTTACCGATGCGAAAATCGGACGTGCTGGCGAATGGATCGGACTTGAAAATTTTTCTTATTTACTGACCGACAGTGTGTTTCTGCTCTCTGTATTCAACACGCTGTTTTATACGATTGTCGCCAGTATTTTCAAATTCCTGCTGGGATTATGGCTGGCACTATTACTCAATAAAAACTTACCTTTCCAGTCGTTTTTCAGAGCTGTTGTATTACTTCCCTGGATTGTGCCGACTGCATTATCAGCAATCGCCTTCTGGTGGCTCTACGACTCACAGTTTTCCGTCATCAGCTGGACGTTAGTGAAATTCGGCTTGATCGATACCTATATTGATTTTCTTGGCGAACCATGGCTCGCGCGCATGTCAGTGATCATTGCAAACGTATGGCGCGGCATCCCGTTTGTAGCGATTTCGCTGTTGGCGGGTCTGCAGACTATTTCGCCCTCCTATTACGAGGCGGCGTCCATTGATGGTGCGACACCGTGGCAACAATTCCGCTATATCACCATGCCGTTACTGACTCCAATCATTGCGGTCGTGATGACATTCTCTGTGCTGTTTACCTTTACAGACTTCCAGTTGATCTATGTGCTGACACGCGGGGGTCCGCTCAACGCCACACACTTGATGGCCACACTCGCCTTTCAGCGTGCGATCCCAGGTGGCTCGATGGGTGAAGGCGCAGCAATCGCGACCATGATGGTGCCGTTGTTACTAGCGGCAATCATGTTTAGTTACTTTGGCTTGCAACGTCGTGCGTGGCAGCAAGGCGCCGACAAATAATTTCAGGAACATAACGCAATGTCCAAACAAAACAATAATGGCATGGAATTTTTAACATCATTGCCACGTCGCTGGGTGACGATTTATATCCCATTGATACTGATGCTGGTCATTTTGCTCTTCCCTTTCTACTGGATGGGGATGACAGCATTCAAGCCAAACGAAGAACTGCTGTCCAAAGCTGGCAATCCTTTCTGGCTCATCAATCCGACACTGGCTCACTTTAAAAAACTACTGTTCAACACCTCTTATCCTGCCTGGCTGCTCAACACGGTCATCGTATCGGTATGCTCTACTTTCATTTCGCTTTTCACTTCAGTACTCGCTGCCTATGCGATTGAAAGATTAAGATTTAAAGGTGCAAAAGTTGCCGGCATGGTGATTTTCTTTGCGTACCTGGTTCCACCATCCATCATCTTTATCCCGCTTGCCAGTATCGTGTATCAGTATGGTTTGTTTGATACGCGGATGGCATTAATCCTGACCTACCCAACCTTTCTTGTTCCTTTTTGCACCTGGTTATTGATGGGGTATTTCAGAACGATTCCTTTCGAGCTCGAAGAGTGCGCGATGATCGACGGCGCCAGCCGCTGGCAAATACTGACCCGCATTATTTTGCCTCTCGCAGTCCCTGGCCTCATCTCGGCAGGCATATTTGCCTTCACACTGTCCTGGAATGAATTCATCTACGCACTGACTTTTGTCTCGTCCTCCGAGATCAAAACAGTGCCCGTAGGCGTCATTACCGAACTGGTCGAAGGTGATGTCTATCACTGGGGTGCCCTGATGGCCGGAGCATTGCTAGGCTCCTTGCCAGTGGCATTTGTATACTCATTTTTCGTTGAATACTATGTATCTGGCATGACCGGATCCGTTAAAGAATAAACACAGGAATCACCATGGAACCGATTATTCGCCTGCATCCCCAGGATGATGTGGTCATTGCGCGTCAACAACTCATCTCAGGTACGACCGTCGCCTCAGAGAATCTGACGATCCGCGGTCTGATCCCTCCCGGACACAAAGTCGCTACAAAGAAAATTGCTAAAGGTGCGCCTGTTCGTCGCTATAACCAGATCATCGGATTTGCGACTGCGGACATTGAGCAAGGCTCTCACGTGCACGTCCACAACCTGGGGATGGGTTCAGAGGCTGGTGCGTTTGCACGTGACTACGCAATCGGCGTTGATGCCAAACCAACCGAATACGCGAAATCACCGCGCACGTTCAAAGGTATCGTGCGCGCAGATGGTCGCGTGGCCACACGTAACTATCTTGGTATTCTGACTAGCGTGAACTGCTCTGCTACGGCTGCACGTGCGATCGCGGGCCACTTCGATCGTGATACGCATCCAGAAGCCCTGGCTGCTTTCCCAAATGTCGATGGAGTCATTGCTCTGACCATGGGCAGTGGCTGTGGCATGGGCTCAACCGGTGAAGGCATGGATGTATTGCGCCGCACACTTTCAGGCTATACGCGGCATGTAAATTTCTGTGGCGTACTGATGGTGGGCCTCGGTTGCGAAACCAACCAGATCGCTGATTTGCTTACCGCAGAAAAGCTTTCTGAAAACCCCTTGTTTCAGACCTTCAATATCCAGGATACTGGTGGCACAAAAAAAACCGTTCAAAAAGGCATCGCCTTGATTCAGGCCATGCTGCCTCACGCGAATCAGGTTATACGTACCGATGTGCCAGTCAGTCATCTGACGCTCGGACTGCAATGCGGTGGTTCAGATGGCTACTCTGGCATTTCCGCAAATCCTGCTCTTGGCGTTGCGGTCGACATGCTGGTGCAGAATGGTGGCACAGCTATCCTGTCAGAAACACCAGAAATCTATGGTGCTGAGCATTTATTGACCCGTCGGGCGGCCAGCGCTGCCGTGGCTGAAAAACTCATCAAGCGTATTCACTGGTGGGAAGACTACTGCGCGCGCAATCAGGGCGAGATGAATAACAACCCCTCGGCTGGTAACAAGGCTGGCGGCTTGACCACCATCCTGGAGAAATCTCTTGGTGCAGTTGCCAAGGGCGGCACCATGCGTCTGGAAGCCGTCTACGAGTACTCGGAACCTGTGGCCGCAAAAGGTTTTGTTTACATGGACACGCCTGGCTACGATCCGGTTTCAGCAACCGGTCAGGTGGCAGGAGGTGCCAATCTGATTTGTTTTACAACCGGTCGCGGATCGGCCTATGGCTGTGCACCCTCACCCTCGATCAAACTCTCAACGAATAACGCGTTATGGCAGCGTCAGAGCGAAGACATCGACATCAACTGCGGCGAGATCGTCGACGATGGCATGTCGATTCAGGAAAAAGGCGCACAGATATTTGAACTCATCATCAAAGTCGCCTCCGGCGAGCGCACAAAGAGCGAGGTTCATGGCTATGGACAGAACGAATTTGTGCCCTGGCAGATTGGCGCAGTCATGTAACTAAAAATCGCCCGCTCACTCCGATCACCATGACAAACAGTCCAAGGATCAAGTTAATTCCAACCAGCATACGAAGTTTTGCCATGGCAGCACCACCCGCAGGCCACTGCTTGGCCGCCACAGCGGCCTTGAGTGCCTTGAATGGCACGGCATAAATCACACCGAAAATAATCGTCATCACGACGGCAATCAAAAACATCAGATGCACATGCCAGCCTGCTTTGGCAAAACTGCCGTGGATATGGATCAGCCATAGACCGGACACAAAAAGCAGCACGATCGAGATCTTGACCCAGATAAAGAAACGGGTAAAGACGCCTGCTAACAGCAGTAGGCGCTCGGGAGGCTGCAAAACGGTTGCTGCAGTCGGGCGCAAAGCCATATGGGCGAAAAACATCCCGCCAATCCAGACCATCACCCCAAAAATATGCAGGGAATAAAGCGTTGCCATTAGCATAATCATCTCTTTGATTGAGTCATCCGTGCGTGCAAGAGTACCATCGCACGCTAGAATTCACCCTATGTCTGAAAAAAATATTCCTGTCTCCATACAAGCTGGCCTGGCGCATCATCAGGCCGGGCGTCTGAGCGAAGCCGCATCGATCTATGCCGCGATCCCTGAGACCTCCCAAAGCTTCGCCCAAGCCACCTACCTGCTAGGCATGATTGCCCAGGATCAGGCTGAGCATGCGCGTGCAATCACGTTATTCGAGCGCGCTGGCAAGCTCAGTCCTCGCGAACCTGCCATTGCATTCCAGAAAGCTGTTTCACTGAATCAAGCTGGCTTGACCGAACAGGCAATTGAAAGTTATCAAGCAGCGCTTGCACTTAATCCAAACTATGTCGAAGCACATTGCAATCTTGGCAATCTGCTTAAACGCGCAGGTGACAAGTCAGGGGCGATCGCATGCTATGAGCGCGCCCTTAAAATTGCCCCACAGGCTGCTCAGATTCACTACAACCTGGGCGTCTGTCATCAGGACCATTTTCAGCCTGAACGCGCGATTGAATATTTTCGCAATGCGGTGCGGCTAAGCCCCACATACGCTGCAGCCTACAACAATCTGGGCGTCTCTCTAAGCGAAGCCGGTCGTGCAGGCGAGGCAATCTCCTGCTACCGCAAGGCACAAAAACTCGAGCCGGATTTTGCTGAGGCGTTCTACAACCTGCACGCGTTGGTACTCAATGCCGAAGACCTCAGTGAGGCCATCGCGTGCCTTGAAAAAGCCTACAAAATTCAACCACAGAATCACAGTTATCGATTCTTTTTAGGCATGCTGCATGATTACGCAGGCCACACAGACAAAGCGCAGGCACTCTTTTCAGTGTCAGAGGGTGATGCGTTATTCAAAGCGGATCTGGATGCCTGGAATTATTTAAAATCTGCGGCAGACCACTGCGCGACGCGGTCATTACCGATGATCTTTGGCATTGCGGCCCGGACCTTCAGTTATGCAATGGCTCAAACAAACCCCGACGGACTGGTGATGGAGTTTGGAGTATTCAACGGGAAGTCCATACGCCAGATTGCGGCTCTCACGCACAGCACGGTGCATGGTTTTGACAGTTTTGAGGGCATCCCCGAGAACTGGAATCACGAAACTTCTGGCAGCTATTCCACCGAGGGTATCATCCCTGAAGTCCCTTCCAACGTCACGCTGCACGCAGGATGGTTTGAAAATTCGATCCCGAAATTCATTCAACAAGAAAGCGGTCCGATCCGTTTCATGAACATCGATTGTGATTTGTATAGCTCAACGAAAACCGTACTGGACGGGCTAGCCAAACAAGTCGTACCAGGCACGGTGATGGTCTTCGATGAATATATCGGTAATATTTCGTGGCGTGAAGACGAACACAAGGCCTTTGTCGAAGCTGCGCAAACGTATGGCTGGCAATACGAAATACTAAGTTTCAGTTTCGTCACCAAGCAAGTTACGATACGGATTACAAGTATCAGTCCATGACCTGGATTTCTTGAGCCAGCTTTGGGATTCTGGCATAAAGTTCTGGCAGATATTTTTCCCGCAGTAGTTTTTTGGCTTCAAGACCAAGCGTGGCTGCAATCTCTTCGAACTCACCATGTCGCGTAATGATCGTGACAACACGCTCGGGCGAACTGTCCGGGAGGGTCACTACAGCAACCCCTTTCATTCGCTGAAAACCTTGCAAAATATGCAGGGGCGTCGTGATCGCCCACCCAACGCCCTGAGCAACAAGCGTACACATCATATCGGCGTTATCGACCTCAATCCTGCGCACGCCGGGCACGCCCAGTTTGCGAAGATATTTTTCAATCATTGCGCCTGTTGTTGAACGACTGCTGTAGCGAATGAAGGGCAAATTTGCAGCTAGCTCAACAAGCGATATATTAGGGCTGAATTTCGTACTGCGATCGGGTAAAAGTAAAACAAATTTCTCAGACATAATTGGTAATCTGAATAGCCCATCATGCTCATCGAACGAATCAGCCGAAACAACAATATCAAGCCTTCTTTCAAGCAAATCGTTCACATGCGCAGGGGACAAGCCTTGAGAGACAAATAAATCCCCACCTCTTACCGCAGTCAGACGAATCAGATCAGCACCCAGCGTATCTGCGACTGAGTCGATCATAGCGATTCTTAAGGAACTGGCTTGATTACGCTCAGCCATTCTCTGAGGTAATGCATCTAAATCTACCAAAATTCGGGATGCATGCCGGATCAGATCGCTACCCGCTGGTGTAGTTAAGAATGGTCTGCGAGAACGGTCAAACAGTGCGCAACCAAAAATCTCCTCGGCGTGCGATACGAGCTGAGAGACGGCAGACTGGGTGCGGCCTAGCCTTTGCGCAGCTCCGGACATGGTTCCTGCCATCGCAACAGCAGTAACTGCCTCAAGACTTGCAATAGAAATTGAAGGTAGTTGGGGTGTCAGTCTCGAAGCATGATGTTTGGTATTTAAAGTCATGATTTCCGCTCATATTTAATTCGCAAAAAAAAGAGCAAATTACAAAGTCCTTAACAGTATTATTTTTTATAATACTTCTTAATTAAAAAAATAAATATCGTTGACATGAATATAGTTAAAGGTGCAAAGTGATGAAATGAAATATTCCATCTTTTCACTCATCAAACAATCCATGTCCAGCCACTCGGGCTGGCCCATGGCATGGCGAAACCCCGAGCCTAAAAAACATTACGATGTTGTAATCGTAGGCGGAGGTGGCCACGGACTCGCTACAGCTTTTTATCTTGCTAAAAACCACGGTATTAAAAATATAGCGGTGCTCGAAAAAGGCTGGGTAGGGGGTGGCAATACGGGACGAAACACGACAATCGTGCGCTCGAATTACATGCCCGAAGAAAATGCTCATTTTTATGAATGGTCACTCAAACTCTGGCACCAGCTTTCTCAAGAGCTCAATTACAACGTCATGTTCAGCCCGCGGGGCGTAATTAACCTTGCACACACAGAAAGTCAGCGCGACCAGCTTTTCAGGCGAGGTAACAGAATGCGGCTCAACGGTATCGACGCTGAATGGATGACGCGGGCTGAAATCCAGAAATTCGTCCCGCTGCTCGACGGTTCTGACAATCCGAGATTTCCAATTATCGGCGGTCTGATGCAGCGCAGAGGCGGTACAGCCAGGCATGATGCTGTCGCGTGGGGTTTTGCCCGTGGTGCATCGGCTCTCGGGGTCGACATCATTCAGAATTGCGAAGTGCAAGGATTTATTCGTGAAAATAATCGAATTACCGCAATCGAAACTTCTCGCGGCCGTATTGGCGCAGGACAAGTTGGGCTGGCTGTTGCAGGAAATAGCGGTCGTGTCGCAAACATGGCGGGACTCAAGCTGCCGATCGAAACACATGTACTGCAAGCATTCGTATCCGAACCTCTCAAACCTATTTTAGACACCGTAATATCTTATGGTGCAGGACACTTTTATATCAGCCAGTCCGATAAAGGTGAACTGGTGATGGGGGGAGATCTGGATTTTTATCCAAGCTATGGCCAAAAAGGCAATCTTCCAATAGTAGAAGAAGCAATCTCCATTGGACTTCAGATGTTTCCGAACCTGTCGCGTGTGCGCATGCTCAGACAATGGGGCGGCGTGATGGATATGTCAATGGATGGCAGCCCCATTATTTCTAAAACACCAATTGATAACCTGTATCTGAACGCAGGTTGGTGTTACGGTGGATTCAAGGCTACACCCGGGTCGGGTTGGGTCTTCGCCCACACGATTGCAAACGACGCACCGCATGAATTTAACCGTGGGCATACGCTCGAAAGATTTGAAACGGGAAAAATCATAGACGACAAAGGTGCGGGTCCCACCCCGCAGTGGCACTAGCTTTTATCGAGTTAATTATGCAACTATTGAAATGCCCCTTTTGCGGAAATCGCGATCAGTCCGAATTCACTTATGTACGCGAGGTCGCGCCCGTTCCCAGCCTGCAAGCAGATCAAGCCGCATGGCAAACCTATGTCTATGAAAGAGATAATCCACGCGGCCCCCACAACGAATGGTGGCACCACCATCTCGGATGCAGACAAATCCTTGAAATTGTCCGCGATACGATGACGCACGAAATTATTTCCGTGCAAACAGCCAGAAAAGGTGCGATTCAATCATGATGCGCGAGCAACCTAATCGCCTGCAACAAGGCGGACGCATCAACAGAGATGTGCCAGTGCGTTTTACTTTCGATGGAAAACCTTATCACGGCTATGCCGGAGATACCCTGGCTTCCGCATTACTGGCAAATGGTGTCAAGCTGATTGGACGCAGTTTCAAATATCATCGCAGGAGAGGTATCTATAGCGCGGGTCCGGAAGAGCCCAACGCACTCGTTCAATTGCGTACTGGCGCACGGACTGAGCCCAACACTCGCGCCACAATGGCAGAGATCTTCGAAGGTTTGCAAGCAAGCAGCCAGAATCGTTGGCCAACGCTTGCGTTTGACTGGCGAGCAATCAACCAGAAATTCTCCGCACTGATGCCCGCTGGTTTTTATTACAAAACCTTTATGTGGCCTGCTAAATTCTGGATGTTTTACGAAAAGCAGATTCGGCGCGCAGCAGGACTTGGACGCGCACCAGTCGAGTCTGACCCTGATCGCTATGCATTTGAGTATGCGCACTGCGATATCCTGATCGTCGGAAGCGGCCCTGCAGGTCTGAGCGCAGCGCTGGCCGCAGCAAAAACCGGACAAACAGTCGTGCTCGCAGATGAACGAGCAGAGCTTGGTGGTTCAGCTCTCTGGGAACGCAATCAGATTAACAACATGCCAGCTTCATTATGGGCAGAGCAAAGTCTGATAGAACTTTCAGGATATCCGAACGTGAGGCTACTTAAACGTAGCACGGTATCTGGCTGTTATGACCATGGTATGGTGACAATCGTCGAGCGAGTTGCAGACCATCTGGATCAACCACCAGAATACACGCCACGCCAACGTCTGATACACCTTCGCACACAACGCATCATTCTGGCGACAGGTAGTATCGAGCGCCCTCTTGTTTTTTCTGACAACGATAAACCAGGCGTGATGCTCGCCTCTGGGGTCAGAACATACATCAATCTTTATGCCGTATTACCCGGCAAACATATTGTAGTTTTCACAAATAATGATGATGCTTATCGCACAGCTTTCGATGCGATTGGGTCAGGAGCTGAATCGGTCACAGTTGTTGATACGCGCGCGAAGATACACCCAGAGCTTTTGACTCGCTCAAAGAACCTTGGGATCACCTGCATTAGCCACAGTATTGTCACCAAAGTTCATGGTGCAAATGTTACGTCGATCAGCATATTGAACCGAAACGGTACAGGTGCACAGGACCTCGTATGTGATGTTCTTGCACACTCTGGCGGCTGGAACCCAACCGTTCATCTACTATCCCAATCCGGCGGGAAACTCAAATTCGATGAATCCCTAACAACTTTTGTACCCGATTCTATTCCTTCGCATATGACCATCGTAGGTGCGGCGAATGGTGCCTTCACCCTGAAAGCTGCCTTAACTCAGGGTAATGCGGCCGGGCGAGGCGCATCAGATCACGAGGAACCTCAGTGCGAGGCAGAGGATTTACCCACAATTGAAGCACTCTGGCAGATTCCTAAAGAGGCGTCGAGAGGAAAAAGATTTGTAGATATTCAGGACGATGTCACGGTAGAGGACATCGAGCTCGCACATCGTGAAAATTTCCGGTCTGTTGAACACCTGAAACGCTACACCACCTTGGGAATGGGAACAGATCAAGGAAAAACGTCCAACGTGAATGGCCTGGCGATCATGGCTACTCTGCGTGGCGAACCGATTCCAGGCGTAGGGACCACGACATTCAGACCACCCTACACACCTGTTGCGCTCGGATTATTTGCGGGTGCCGAAACGGGCAAACACCAGACACCGATCCGCAGAACAGCTCTACACGACTGGCACCTTGAGCAGCAAGCACCGATGACAACAGTCGGACACTGGCTACGTCCTAAAACCTACCTCCGCACCGGGGAGACCTATGACGCCGCATGGCGTCGTGAGAATATTGCCGTGCGCGAGTCTGTTGGCCTGGTTGATGTAGGGACGCTCGGAAAAATAGATATCCAGGGACCTGATGCTCACACATTTATTCAACGGATCTACTCTAACAACTTTGTTAATCTTGCTGTGGGCAAGCTTCGATACGGACTCATGCTCCGCGAAGATGGCATTGTCATGGACGACGGTACGGTTGCAAGATTCGCTGAGGATCACTTTGTAATCTCAACCACAACGGCTAATGCCGGCAAGGTTCTAAGCTACCTTGAATGGCTGCTCCAGGTAGCATGGCCTGAACTGAGATGCCATGCTGTTTCGGTTACTGAACAGTTTGCACAATTCGCCTTGGCAGGTCCTAAGTCTCGAGAGGTGCTATCGCGTTTATTACCAGATTGCGATGTTTCTGATTCAGCATTACCCCATCTTGGAATTATGCGCACACAGATTCAGGGTACAGAACTGATTGTCATGCGCATGAGCTACTCTGGCGAGCGCGCCTATGAGCTCGCAATCGGCGCCGATTTCGGCGTTGACCTCTGGACGAGTCTGATGCGCTGCGGCGCTGATCTTGGAATCACCCCATACGGAACAGAAGCAATGGGTGTGTTGCGTATTGAAAAGGGACACGTGGCAGGCAGTGAGCTTGATGGCCGGACTACACCAGCAGATCTAGGACTTGCAAAACTAGCCAGAAATAATGGTGGTTATATAGGCGCTCATCTATTGCAGCGAGAAGCGCTTGAAGATCCTCGCCGGCCATGCTTAGTCGGATTGATACCTGTTGATGGTCAGACACCGATCCGTGCGGGCAGCCAGCTAGTTGCTACCGAAGTACAAGCCAGAGCTGAAGGTGTCGTTGCCAAGCAGGGCTTTGTGAGTTGCGCCACACCAAGCGCATTTCTAGGTCATCCTATTGCGCTTGGATTCATTGAGAACGGCACGAATCGACATGGCCAGGAAGTCATCGCGGCCTCACCCTTGTCTAACGAATATGTAAGGGTGCGTATCGTTCACCCCGTTTTCGTTGATCCTGAAAATACAAGATTAAAAGGTTGACCCATGTTTGCGCGAAGATCAGCTTTATCAAGTTCAATGCCATCAGCAAGCGTGCATCACGCTTCGTTGTCAGCAAGCGTAGTCATCAGTGAGCGACATTCAATTTCGCTGTTGCAAGTCAGCGCTTTTGCAGCAACCACTGCTGAAACCGCAGTTGAACTCTCTGCATTACTTGGCCTAACGATCCCTGATGCCAATCATTTTTCTGGAGGATCTGATCTGTGCATACGATCGATAGCACCTGGCGTCTGGCAAATACAGGGGGAACCATCTTGCGTGCCCAATCCTGATCAACTCCGAAAATCACTGCATGGCATTGCAACCGTAGTTGATTTAAGTCATGCACGGACTAATTTAATTATTTCAGGACCTTCTGCTGCGCAAACGTTAGCTAAATTTTGCGGATTGGATTTACATTCGAATAAATTTACGACAGGTCATTCAACGCAAACAAGATTTGGACATATCGGCATGACAATATCTCGAATCAATGATGATCCCACATTCGAAATATTAGTCTTCCGAGGCTACGCGCAGCATGTTTTCGAATCACTTGTCGAAAGCGCAGCTGAGTACGGTGTGCGAGTCATTGCGTAAAACTAAAGCAATTCAGGCTACCAATTAACGTTACTAATAGACACTACCAATAGATTTGATACTTCATTAAAGT
This sequence comes from Sheuella sp., assembly GCA_030650995.1. Lineage (GTDB taxonomy): Bacteria > Pseudomonadota > Gammaproteobacteria > Burkholderiales > Burkholderiaceae_B > Zwartia. Next base: position 68,218 of record JAUSCY010000086.1, read on the forward strand.
CTTACAGCACTTGCTCCAAAAATTCGCGAGTCCTCAGCGCTTGCGGATGATTAAATATCTGGTCAGGGCTACCGTGCTCAACTATTACGCCCTGATCAGTAAAGTAAACATGGTCTGCAATTTCGCGTGCAAAACCCATCTCATGCGTCACTAAAATCGAGGTCATGCCCTCCTCGACTAATTGACGAATAGTCAACAATACGTCTTTACGGGTTTCTGGGTCGAGTGCTGCAGTGACCTCATCGAATAACATAACAGAGGGTCTCATTGCCAACGCACGCGCAATCGCAACACGTTGCTGCTGCCCGCCAGAGAGCTCTCCGGGATAACTGTTAGCTTTTTCTTCAAGCCTCACTTTTTTGAGCAGGGCATGGGCACGCTCACGCACCTCTTCTTTTGGCTGCCCGAGCACCTGTATAGGTGCCATCATGATATTTTCAAGAGCAGTTTTATGTGGAAAAAGATTGTATTGCTGAAAGACTATTGAAACATCTTTACGCAAGGCAATCATATCTCCATCGGACTGTAAAGTATGTACGGCATGACCTGCTACAAAAACCTGACCGCTATCAACGGGGATTAAGCCGTTCATGCATCGCAAGAGTGTTGACTTACCAGACCCCGAGGGTCCGATCACACACACAGCCTCACCTGCACGCACAGACATAGACATACCTCTGAGCACCTGAACAGCGCCAAATGCCTTATGGACATCAACAACATCGACGACAGGCTGAACCGACGGTGCTTCAGTCATGATTGATTACTCTCCAGATTGGCTGCAGGAACACTGATAATTAGAGGTATATGGCCAGTTGCAGCCAAGAACTTTTCCAGCTGAACATGCGGCACCACCATCGTGGCCGTATTAATTAGAGGATGTGCTTGAATTGCAGCAGATTCCCACAAGCTCTGATCGATCACGCACTGAACGCAATGTTCAACATCATTGACTAAGCCGAGCACACTGACAGATCCTGGAGTCAATCCGAGATATTTGAATAATCGTTCGGCTGAAGCAAAACCTAATCGACCAGCACCCAGCAAATCGCCAAGCTGAGCAAGATCAACGGACAAGCTGGCAGGAATTGTCACAAGGAAATGCTTGGCTCCTTTCTTATCACGTAAGAAAAGATTTTTTGTTTTAGCCCCGGGTAACTTAGGAACAAGCTGTTCTGACTCAGCGACGGTCATGACCGCTGGATGCGTATGGCGCTCGATCTCTATTTTGTGTAGAGACAAAAATTCCTGTAAAACAGTTTCACTCATTTTTCATCTTTCTGCGAATCGTGCTTCAAGTCTTCTCGTCCAAAGCGCGATGGGATAACAATAAAGGAAGAACCACAACAGTACATAGCTATAAATTGGAATCAGAAAATCAGTACGTGATTCGGCAGCAGTAATGCGGCCAACAATTGTCATGACTTCCGAGACACCAACAATAGAAGCAAGCGTCGTGGCCATTGTCAGAATTGCGTACCAATTCATCCAGGCAGGAAGCATACGTTTGACACATTGAGGCAAAATAATTTGCCATAAAGTTTGTCGGCGCGAAAAGGCCAGGGATCGAGCTGCGTCCCATTGCGCTGTAGGGATAGATTGAATCGCACCCCGAACAATCTCGGCAATGTTAGCCATGATTGGTAAAGCTAGCCCAATAGTTGATTTGATCCAGTCAGGAAAAGGAATGACATACTGACCAATGCGAAATTCAAAGGGCATTAAAAACATCACAAAAAACAACAAAACAAGCCAAGGCGCATTACGAAAAAATTGTACGACTAGCCATGAGCCGCCACGAACTGGCGCTAAAAGCGAGATACGCCCAAGACCTAGCAACAAGCCTGCAGCTGTGCCAATTGCCATAGCCATAAAGCTAATAGCCAAATTAAATACGAAACCTTGCGCGAGCAACGGAGTCCACTTGACTAAAAGTTCCGTCACAGAAAGCTTGGCGCCAACTGCTTGTACCTGAGCCATCGCGACCGAGCCAACAAAAAGGCACAATAGAAAAAGACCTGTTCTACCTGTAAATAATGTCGCACCGCTAGAGCGGTCGAACGACTTTTTTGGATGCTCAAGTTTCAAGGGCAACATGACATTAAAACGATTGGACTTTTGTTCACTCATTGTCCAAACCCCGGTATATGTATACGTTTTTCTATCCATTGCATCAGTTGATTAATCACACCAACTATCGCAATGTAAGTGACCAGCAAAACAAACATCATCTCAGTCACGTTGGTTTGCTCGGACCAGATTTGGCCAGACATATAGAGCAACTCAGGTACAGCAATGGCATAGCCTAAAGTAGTCGTTTTAACCAGATTGACCATATTATTATTCAGCGCAGGCATTGTGACTCGTAGTGCCAACGGCAAAATGATCTGTCGGAATATCTGCCCTCTTGAATAGCCAAGCGCTTGAGCAGCTTCGATCATTGCTTTTGGAACGGCCTCAACCCCTGCTCTGAAAATTTCAGCTGTAAATGCAGCTTCAAGCAGAGTCAGCGCAATAATCGCCCATCCCATGGAACCGATCAATGGTGTGCCTCCGACTTTTGGTATCAAAGGTCCGATGGCGAAATAGAAAAAATACATTTGAACAAGTGGGGGAGTATTTCTGAATGCCTGAACATAACCATTGGTCAGGCTCCTGACCCACAGCAGGCGCGAACCCGCCAACCAAGCCACGACAGCCCCGAAAAACATGCTGAGCACAAGGACGATTGCGGAAAGCTCAAGCGTAGTGCCCAAACCTTCAATAAAACGCGAGCGGTCGTAGCTGTCATAAAAAATCGTCAGCTTAATTCCGCTCGCCTGATGCAGCCACTTAAACCAGGCCGAAATACTATCCATAAAACGATTCTCGACCTGGGTGGAAATTATTTAAATTTTGCGTTTTGTTCTGCAAGGTATGGGGATGGCGAAATACCCCATTTTTTCTCTAAGCCGAGAATAAACCCTGTTTTATGCCACTCTTTGATGGTATCGCTGATGTAGGTTGCAAACTTGGTATCTTCTTTGCGTAAGCCCATTCCCCATGGCTCTGGATCAATCAAAGGAAGGGTAATCCCATAGTCAGCCCATTTGGGATCGGCAGATAAACCGGCGAAAAAAGTTGAGTCAAAGACCAAGCCAACACAATTACCCGCCTCTAGCGCGGCAAGTGCTTCGACAGCGCCTTTAAATACAACCATTTTTGCACCAAACTCATCTCCAGTACGGCGGTTGTAATACGCACCCTGGATTCCACAAATCGGTTTACCCTTTAAGTCTGACCACTGTTTAAATCCAGCATTTTTCTTATTCAGAACTGCTGCAGCGCTTGCATAATAAAAAGGTTCAGGGATTGCCAGAACTTCCGCACGATCAGGCTTGTAAGACATCGTCGCAATCATCAGATCGGTACGACCTTGCTTGATGAATTCCATGCGATTCGCAGCGACTACCGGGATCAACTCAATCTGCACTCCCAAACGCTTGGCAATTTCATTGGCCATATCGATTTCAAAGCCAACAATCTTACCTGTGGGATCTGTATAGCCAAAAGGTTTGTAATCAGCTTTGACCCCCACCACAATTTTACCTTTCTGCTTAATACTCGCTAGCGTGTCAACTTGAGCGAATGCGGCTCCTGCAGCAAATAGTGAAGCGCTTGCAAACACTGCGAGCGCTTTGAAAATAGAACGTTTCTCTCTAAGCATCTTGATTCCTTATTGAAATGACGGACAGCTGAGGTCTATCTTTGATCAAAGTATTAAATTAAGCAACTTTTTTCTTATCATCTAGAAAGAGCATTAATAATTTTTATAGTGAGTATAAAAAAACGGGGATCTGAATCCAGATCCCCGAAATACTCACTCATCGGTAAAGCGTTAAAACAGTTTGATTTCTACAATCTGATTAAACCGGTGATGAAAGCTGATCCAGAATGGCTGGATTTTCAAGCGTGGATACATCCTGCGTAATTTTTTCTCCCTTTGCGACCACGCGCAACAACCGGCGCATGATCTTTCCTGAACGCGTCTTGGGTAAATTATCACCAAAACGAATTTCTTTAGGTTTGGCAATCGGGCCAATTTCCTTGGCAACCCAGTCGCGCAGTTGTTTGCCGATCGCGATGGCCTCGTCACCTTCCGGACGTGTGCGCTTAAGCACCACAAAGGCCACTACCGCCTCACCTGTGGTTGCATCTGGCCGTCCCACCACGGCAGCCTCCGCGACCAACTCATGCGAGACCAGAGCCGATTCGACCTCCATTGTTCCCAGACGATGTCCTGATACATTGAGCACATCATCGATGCGACCCATGATCCAGAAACAGCCGTCTTTGTCGCATTGCGCACCATCACCTGCAAGGTAATACCCGCCAAGCTCGGATGGAAAATAGCTCGATATGTAACGGTCAGGATCGCCCCAGATATTGCGAATCATCGAGGGCCAGGGACGCTTGATCACCAGAAAACCACCGTGCCCCGCCTCGACATCGCCACCGGCTTCGTCCACAATCGCGGCGGTAATCCCTGGCAGACGCGTTGTACACGAACCTGGTTTGAGCGGTGTCGCACCAGGAAGCGGTGTGATCATGTGACCGCCCGTCTCGGTTTGCCACCAGGTATCCACAATCGGGCAGCGACCGCCCCCGACATGATTGTGATACCAGACCCAGGCATCAGGATTAATCGGCTCACCTACAGAGCCCAGCAGGCGCAAGCTTGTCAGGTCATAGGATTTTGGATGATGCGCATCATTGGCATCCGACGCTTTGATCAAGGAACGGATCGCAGTTGGTGCGGTATAGAAAATCGTAACCTTATGGTCCTGAATCATTTTCCAAAAACGTCCAGCATCCGGATAGGTCGGCACACCTTCGAAGACAACCTGCGTCAGACCTGCAGCCAGTGGGCCGTAGGTAATGTAGGTGTGACCTGTCACCCAACCCACATCCGCTGTACACCAGAAAATATCGCTCGCCTTGGCATCAAACACCCATTGCATGGTGAGTTTGGCCCACAGCAGATAACCGCCTGAAGAATGCTGCACACCCTTGGGTTTTCCTGTCGAGCCGGAGGTGTAGAGAATAAAGAGTGGGTGTTCAGCGTTGACCGCGACAGGCGCGCACTCAGCGGACTGTTTATCTGCAAGCTCATGCATCCAGACATCGCGCTTGTCATCCCAGACGACCTTACCGCCCGTGCGCTTGTACACCACGCTATGACGAACCGCCTCGCAGCCGCCCATCGCTAAAGCCTCATCCACCGCGGGCTTAAGTGCGATAGCCTTGCCACCACGCATCTGTTCATCAGCCGTAATCACCAGGCTCGCGCCCACATCAGTAATACGCTCATGCAAACTCTTGGCGGAAAAGCCACCAAACACCACTGAGTGCGTAATACCTAACCGTGCGCAGGCCTGCATCGCGACAACAGCCTCGATCGACATTGGCAGATATATAACCGAACGGTCACCTTGTTTGTAACCCAGAGATTTCAGACCGTTCGCAAATTTACACACGAGTTCGTAAAGCTGTTGGTATGTGACTTTTTTAACTTCGCCACCATCGGCTTCGAAAATGATTGCAACCTTGTTCGCGTTGCCATTCTTTAAATTTACATCCAGGCAGTTTTCACTGACGTTAAGTTCACCATCACCAAACCACTTATAGAACGGTGCGTTTGACTCATCGAGCACCTCGGTGAAAGGCTTTGTCCAGGTCAGGTTTTCCCGTGCGAGACGTGCCCAGAATCCATTCGGGTCGCGATCGGATTCATCCAGCAGTGCCTGATAGGCAGCCTGACCGGACACATTTGCCTGTTTGACGAAATCTTGTGGGGGTGGAAATACGCGTGTCTCGACCAGAACGGACTCGATTGAATTAGACATGGACTGAGGTCTCCTCATTGATCAGGAAATTCTGAATATTTTTATGAATGATTATTACCGGGATCATTCGTAACATTAATCGGGTGCTCTTACTTCTTGCTTACATAAAAAACTATGCTTTCGAACTATGATTTCGCACTGCGCTTTCATAAACTTACGCCGCATTCATTATTCAAACAAGTCATGGCGCAAGCGACGCCTCCTTCTGGTCTAGCCCGCGCTGCCAGGAAAGGCTTTTTAGAATAAACAAGGCTAGCAGAAAAAATATACTGGTCGAGAGCATCGCTGTGCGCTGATTGCCGCCGGTCACCCAGCTAACAATTCCATACGTCAGGGGTCCGATAGCCGCTGCCAACTGTGTTGCAAAGCTCCACAACGCAAAAAAACGAGAAAGTCTGTCCGCAGGGGCGAGTGCGCCCACCATGGCCCGCCCTGCACTTTGGGTAATTCCCATACAAACTCCAGCCAAGCAGGCGGCGAACCAGAATAGTGGTGCGCTGACCGCAGTGTACGCAGCGATAGTAGTGATCAGCCAGCCAATCAGGGTCAGCGCAAGTGCCCGTCGATGGCCAAGTCTGTCTTGAACCAGACCAAAGCTTAAAGCTCCGACCGCTGCAGTCACATTGACCGCTACGATCAACATAATGGTCTGACTCATAGTGAAACCCATCACCTGTTCTGCATAAACGGCAGCCAGCGTAATGACCACGGCAATGCCAGCCTGATAGCAGACAATACAGAACAACAGGCGGCGAAATTCTGGGAAATCCCGGCCAAGCTCAACAAACACGCGTTTTAACTCGCGTGGAGCAGATATCCACTCAACACGCGTCGTCTGGAAAGAACAGGCCACGGGTGCCGTTCTGGACTGTGCCCGTTCTTTCAACAAAAACCAGGCGGGTAAGGCTGCTAAGGCAAAAATGACAGCCGTGGACACCATCACGCGCGGGACGGTGACCTGCGCGCCCAGACCTTGATCCTGACCCTGCGTCACGAGCCACAAGGCGACACCGAGCGCGAATAAACCACCCACGTACCCCAATGACCATCCTAGTCCACTGACCTTGCCCAAGGCCGACTGCCTGGCCAGTGTGGGTAAAAATGAGGCGATTGCCGATTCGCTCAGGCTGAAACAGTAGTTGGAGCAGACCACTGCCAGGATGGCGATCCAAACATCACCCGGACCAGCAGCTCCGAGTATGAAAGTAAAAAAGACACAACCAGAGATACTGCCAAACAATAAGCGACGCCTGCCCGCCTTCGCATCCGCGCGTGCGGCAAGCATTGGCAGACTGCACATGACCAGGATATAAGAGAGAGAAAGCGTGGCAGTCCAGGCAAATGTCGCCCATGGTGCATGCCCTGCCACTACGCCTACGAAATAAGCGCTGAATACGGCAGTGAGCACTACCGTGGTGTAGCCTGAGTTGGCAAAATCCAGCATCGCCCAGGCCCACACCTCACGCGCACGCACGCCCGGATTGAGCGTGCGCGAGGCTGTTTGCATTACGCAGTCAGCGCAGCGATCCCGGCCAGTGCGACTTCAGCATCCTCTGAAGACTTCACACCTGAAACACCCACAGCGCCGATAGTCTCGCCATCGATCACAATTGGCACGCCGCCTTCGAGCATGCCAGCAACGGTAGGAGCGGACAGGAACGCTGTACGGCCATTATTAATGATGTCCTCGTAGGCTTTGGTTTCACGACGACCCAGTGCTGCTGTGTGCGCTTTCGCAGGAGCGATATGCGCTGAAACAGGTGCGGCACCATCCAGGCGCTGCAAACCAAGCAGATGACCGCCATCGTCCACAATCGCAATTGTTACTGCCCAGTTGTTTTTATTGGCACACGCCTTGGAGGCAGCAAGCATTTTTGAAACGTCGGAGTCTGTCAGTACGGCTTTGGTTTTCATAGTGAATCCTTAATTTGTTCAAGTGCGGTAGGGTCTTCGATTGTGGTGAGATCACCGGGGTCGCGTCCTTCGCACACCGCGACAATCGCCCGGCGAAGTACTTTACCAGACCGCGTCTTTGGCAGCGTTGTCACAAATCTTACCCTTGCCGGGCGGGCAACCGGTCCCAACTGCTCATCGACCAGTTTCATGATCTCAGCTTCGAGTTTTTGCGTCGCGCCCTGCGCATCGAGCAGGCTTGGATCTTTCAGTACGGCAAAACCTACGGCAACCTGACCTTTGAGCTGATCAGCAATCCCGACAACGGCCGACTCTGCGACTGCCGCGTGGCAATTGATCGACTCTTCGATTTCCCGCGTCCCCAGGCGGTGGCCCGCGACGTTGATGACATCATCTGTGCGCCCCAGAATGAACCAGTAGTCATCCTCGTCTACAAGTCCCCAGTCAAAAGTCGAATAAACATGTCGTCCGGGAACGGATGAAAAATATGTTTCAACAAAACGCGCGTCATCGCCCCAAATCGTGGTCATAGCACCAGGTGGCAATGGCGGCACAATCGCGACAACCCCTTTCTGGTTGGGACCAAGATCCTGACCGGTCTGTTCGTCGATCACCCGCACATCAAACCCGTAAACAGGAAAGGAGGGGCTTCCGAACTTGGTCGGTACATTCTCAATGCCTGGCTGACCTGCCAGGATCGGCCAGCCCGTCTCTGTCTGCCAGTAATTATCAATAATTGGTTTACCCAGACCTTCAGAGATCCATTGAGCCGTGGGCTCATCGAGGGGCTCACCTGCCATATACAAAGCGCGCAGAGACGATAAGTCGTATTTTTTCAGCAAACTGGGATCCTGTTTTTTCAATACTCGGATCGCGGTAGGTGCTGAAAACATCGTATCAACCTTGAAGCGCTCCACCAGACTCCAGAGGATGCCTCCATCTGGCCGCACCGGGGTACCTTCGTAAAGAATCGTGGTCTGCCCGCCAATCAGTGGCCCGTAAACGATATACGAGTGGCCCACAACCCAGCCGATATCGCTGGTGCAAAGAAAGGTATCACCCGGTTTGCCATTAAAAATATGCTTCATCGAGGATGCCAGTGCGACCGCATAGCCGCCTACATCACGCTGCACACCTTTAGGCTTGCCCGTAGTGCCCGAGGTATAGAGGACATAACTTGGCGCGGAGGACTCTAGCCAGACAGCGGGAACTTCCACCCCATCAAATTGCTTGCGCAAGCTCGCATAATCCAGATCACGGCCTGCGACGGGCTCAAAAGCAAATAAACCACGATCGACCACAATCACTTTTTCTGGCGGTGACGTAGAAAGTGAAATCGCTTTGTCCAGCAAAGGCTTGTAAGGGGTCACCTTGCCCGCACGCGATCCCGCATCTGCGCACACAATTACTTTTGGCTTGGCATCATCAATACGCTGTGCCAGATTCACTGAGGCAAAACCGCCGAATACGACAGAGTGAATAGCCCCTAGCCGGGCACAGGCCAGCATAGCAAAAACGGCCTCTGCAACCATCGGCATGTAAATGAGTACCCGATCACCCTCTCCGACGCCCTGTGCTTTGAGCATAGCAGCCACCGCGTTGACTTCCTGATAGAGCTGGCGATAGGTGTAAGTCCGCTCCTGATCGACTTCAGTCGACACCCAAATGAGCGCAGGCTGATCCGCACGACTCTCTAACCACCGGTCAACCGCGTTGAAACACAGATTTGTCTGTCCTCCAACAAACCATCTGGCAAAGGGTAACTTAGAGTCATCTATCACTTGCGTAAAAGGAACATGCCAATGAACGGCTTTGGCCTCATCGCGCCAGAATTGATCACGATCCTGAATCGAACGGCGGTGAAAGGCTTGAACAGCATTCATGGAGAGTCTCCGGGAATTAAATTTTGGGGAAAATCGATTTTTGTACTATGATTGTTACAGGTTAAGCTTTCACGAGCCTTGCCTTTAATCAAATTTACACTCTGAATTGCTAGGTTTTTTTACTTGCCTGCCAATCAGTTCGGGACCGCATGATTCAATTTTCCTCATCCATTGCACGCATCAGTCAACATGGCCGCGCCCTCAGGCGCGCAACATGGATATCTGCATTGTCTGCAATATCCCTGCTGAGCGGTTGTGCGGGAGTGGATGGTCAGAAAAATGCAGGCTATGGGTTAGGTGGTTACTCTGCGGCAAGCGCGGACTGGCGTAGTTCCAATGATCCCATTGGCGCATTTCTTGCGCGCTCCAAGAGCGGTAATGGACTTTATTACGGCGATATTAGCCATCCCCTTGCAGCGCACATGATGACCCAGCTGGGTGTACGATATCGCTCCGGGGGCAAATCCCCTGATACAGGTTTTGATTGCAGTGGCTTAGTATTTTATTCTGCCAATCAATCTTTAGGTTTGAAACTCCCCCCCCGCGCCGATGATATGGCCAGACAGGGTAGTCAAGTCAACATTAAAGAGTTAACTGTCGGCGACTTGGTATTTTTTAACACGATGGGACGTAAATATTCCCACGTGGGTGTTTATATTGGTCAGGATCAGTTTGTACACTCACCTGCTTCAGGTGGTGTGGTCCGAGTAGAAAACATGAATGACCGCTACTGGGCTAAACGCTACACGGGCGCGCGTCGTCTCGATCTGACGGAAGTCGCCTCGAAGTAACTGCGCTGAGTGTGCAGTCAACGCATTGCCTCATCTCATTACCTCTTCTCATTACCTCATCTCATTACCTCCTCTCAAGACTGATTCCCGCAAAGCCCACATTGATTTAATGCCTGCTGCATTGCGCACACTGAGCGCCTGCACGCCACAACCTGTATTCCACCCTTCTGTGCGGCCTGACGGAAAGTTTTCATCACGTTGTGCCCTAAAAAATCTGTCAGCAATATAACGATTTCAGTGCCGGTTGGCAGATGGAGGGTTTTTTTCTGATGCGCAGGATCACGACCACTGATGTGGTGGGTAATCGAGATGTTGTGATCCCGTAGTAAGTCAGGAATGTTTCCCAGACGATCAGCCCCGACAATAACAGCGTGCTTAGCGACCTGTCTGGCGGGAACTGCATGGGAAGAAATGGATGAATGCGAGGAAGTTGAAACCGAAGACATGTTGTCTGCTCCATAACTGAACAGACTAAATGATAATGATTCTTATTTGCAAATGCAATAGTAATAATAACTATTCTTATTTAGTTTCTATCAACTCTCTGACAGCATCCTCTGTCAACTCCGGAGTCAGCATCGCAATAAAGGTGTAGACATAGTCCCGCAAAAAAACGCCAGACTTGATTGCGATACGGGTTGTCTGGGAACCAAACAGGTGTCCGGCAGGCAAACTGACCAGATTCGTGTCACGGGCAGGCTCAAACGCCACGCCAGCGATAATGCCTATGCCTAACCCTACATCCACATAGGTTTTGATCACGTCTGCATCGATCGCCTCAAGCACGATATCAGGTCGTAAATCATGCGTTGCAAATGCCTGATCCACAGAGCGACGGCCTGAAAATGCGCGATCATAGGTAACGATCGGATAACTGGCGATGTGTTCCAGCGTAAGAAGGAAACCCTTTTTCTTTGACAGTTCAGCCAGAGGATGATCGGGTCGCACTACGACGGTGTGCTCCCAGGTATAGCAGGGCAAAGTCTCCAGACCTGGCGTCAGTGAGAGCGATTCCGTGGCGATTGCCAGATCAGCTTGCTCATGCAGAACCATCTCAGCGAGCTGTGGCGGGCTGCCCTCAGCAAGTGCCAGATGAACACGTGGAAATCTTTGTCTGAATGCGGGGATGACTTTAGGCAGTACGTAGCGTGCCTGCGTATGCGTGCACGCGATCACCAGACTGCCCTCGTCTCGCTTGGCAAACTCGTCGCTGACTTTCTTGAGGTTATCGATCTCCCGCATGATGCGGTCAACAACCTGCGCCACCGCATGTCCCGGTTTTGTCAGCCCTTTAATCCGTTTACCGTGACGCTCGAAAATCTGTACACCGAGTTCGTCCTCAAACTCAAGGATCGCTTTTGAGACGCCTGGCTGGGAAGTAAACAGATTACGCGCGGCTTCAGTCAAATTGAAATCGCGTCGGATGGTTTCACGCACAAAACGGAATTGCTGCAAATTCATAAGGACCTCAAGAAGAAATCACATTATAAGTAATATAGAAAATATATTAAATAACAAATAGAAATAAGCTTCTTTCCGGAATGTATTGAAATACCTATGAGAATGAAAAAAATGCGGGATAATTCAAGAGCTCGTGCAACCTCAATCACCCTTCGACGCAAATAGGCTTCAAAAATGGAATTCAGTACAAATACCTCGGTCTCAATCCATCAAGTCAAAACAGCAGCACTGGCTGTTGGAATTTTTACCGAGGGCGTGCTCAGCCCAGCCGCCGATGTAATTGATCGCGCAAGCCACGGCGCAATTCGCGCCGTGATGAAAACAGAATTCACAGGAAAGGCCAACAGCACCCTTGTGCTGCGCAACCTGCCTGGTGTGGCAGCCGCACGTGTAGTGCTGGTTGGTCTTGGTAAGCAGGCCGAGTACACCGCACGCATCCACGCCCGGGCTGAGCATGCGTTTGTGAGCGCCTGCGTCAGTGCACGCGTAGCTGAGGCGACCACAACGCTGGCCGCGATTGCTTGTCCCGGTTCAACGGTGACAGATCGTGCGCGCGACGCTGCTGCCGCGGCCTGTGAGGCCACTTACCACTACGAAGCAACTTTCGGCAAACCCGATGCCGATGCCCGCCCCAAACTGAAAAAGCTCTCGCTAATGCTGGCCCGCTCAGAAAGCGCTGCAGCAGAGCTGGGGCTGAGCCAGGGTTCAGCCCTCGGAGAAGGCGTCTCGATGGCACGCACGCTTGGTAATCTGCCTGGCAACATCTGCACACCGACTTATCTGGGTGAAACAGCAAAAAAACTCGGGCGCGAATTTAAAAGTATCAAGGTCACTGTGCTGGATGGCAAACAGATTGCTGCTTTGGGTATGGGCTCTTTCCTATCCGTGTCAAAAGGCTCGGATCAGCCACCGCGTTTTATCGTGATGCACTACAAAGGAAAAACACCCGCTAAAACACCTGCGAAAGCTAAGGCAGGTCCGATCGTACTCGTCGGCAAAGGCATTACTTTTGACTCGGGAGGTATCTCGATCAAGCCTGCAGGCACCATGGACGAAATGAAATTCGACATGTGCGGCGCAGCAAGCGTCCTGGGTACCTTTCGTGCCCTGGCAGAACTTGGCCTGCCTGGTGAGGTTGTCGGTCTCATCCCAACCTGCGAAAACCTGATCAACGGCAGTGCCAATAAACCTGGCGATGTAGTCACTAGTATGTCTGGTCAAACCATTGAAATTCTCAATACCGATGCAGAAGGCCGCCTGATTCTGTGCGACGCACTGACCTATGCCGAGCGTTTCAAGCCTTCTGCTGTCATTGATATCGCAACACTGACAGGTGCCTGCGTCACGGCGCTGGGTTCGGTCAACTCAGGTCTCTTTTCACAGGACGATGCGCTGGCTGAGGCTATTCTCAAGGCTGGAAAACAATCAGGTGATCCCGCCTGGCGCATGCCCCTTGAGGACGCCTATCAAGTCCAGCTGAAATCCAACTTTGCCGATATGGCCAATATTGGTGGGCCACCAGCAGGCGCTGTGACAGCGGCATGTTTCCTCTCGCGTTTTGCTAAAGCCTATCGCTGGGCGCATCTGGATATCGCAGGAACAGCCTGGAAAGGTGGGGCAGTCAAGGGCTCAACCGGCCGCCCTGTGCCGTTATTACTGCAATTCCTGTTAAATCAATCGGTATAAGCAGAACCCATGGCGCGTATCGATTTTGCTTTTGGAGCTTCGGAGAAACTATCGCAAGCGTGTCAGACCACCTTGCGGCAGTATCTGGCGGGTCAAAAAATGGTTGTGTTCTGCTCTGATGCTGCACGACTGAAAGCCTTTGATCTTCAGCTCTGGGCAGTCGATGACGCAGCGTTTGTGCCTCACGTTATGGCTACAGACCCCCTGGCGGATCAAACGCCTATCATTCTGGCTTCGGAAAACCTGGAGCAAGTCCTCGCCCAGGCCCCTGCAGAGGCCTGGTTGCTTAATCTGGATGAACAATGTCCGCCCACTGTTGGCAAACTCACCCGGGTCCTTGAAATCGTCTCGGATGCAGAGGACGATAAAGCCAGTGCACGGGCAAGATGGCGAGTTTATCAAGCAGCCGGACACGATTTACGTTCACATCGCCTAAGTTAAATCGCCCAGAATCGGTTTTTTAATAATTTATTTACTTCGAACCTAGCCATTCAGGGAACTGTCAGGTATGCTTTCGGTCATAGACTGAGGGATAAATGTTTTTACCCCTGAGTTCAAAATTTATCTGACAGGAGCTTTTCATGAACGATGTTCGCCCCACCCTTACCCGCAGCCCATACGGCGCCGCCCAAGAGGTCGTGCGCAATCGGGTCCTGCGCAACACTTACTGGCTATTGGCAATCTCCCTGATCCCAACCGTTCTGGGTGCAGCCGTCGGCATGACCAGCGGTCTGAATCAAATCATGGCTACCAGCCCTGGCATGACAGCCATTTTCTTTCTGATCGGTGCATTCGGCCTGATGTTTGCTGTCGAAAAGAACAAAGACAGCTCATTGGGTGTTGGACTCTTGCTGTTGTTTACGTTCTTTATGGGCTTGATGCTGTCTCGCCTGCTTGGCTTTGTGCTCGGTATGAGCAATGGCACCCAGCTGGTGATGTTCGCCTTCGGTGGCACGGCAATTGTGTTTGGCACGATGGCAACACTTGCATCGACCATTAAACGTGATCTGTCTGGCATGGCCAAGTTCATGTTCATTGGCGTGGTCATTCTGATTGTGGCGAGTCTTGCCAACATCTTTCTGAAATTGCCAGCCTTAATGCTGACCATCTCGGTGGTCGCGATTGTGATCTTCTCGGCTTTCATGCTGATCGATCTGCAGCGCGTAGTCAACGGTGGCGAGACAAACTACGTTGTTGCCACCCTGGCCATCTATCTGGATGTCTATAACGTATTTTCAAACCTGCTCGCTATTCTGGGCATTTTCGGTGGCAGCAGCCGGGACTGATATCTGATCCTGGTTTGACTGGCTAGAACGAGACTCACCATATTTTTGGTGAGTCTTTTTTTTGGTGATTTGTTAGGTAATATCTGCAATATCAATCATACGAACAAGACCATCTCTAGGAATTGAGCAGTGAATGAAACAGTTCTAGTCGATAAACAAAATAGTGTGCTGACCCTCACAATCAATCGTCCAGAGCGACGTAATGCCCTGGATATTGCGACCTACCTGCAATTGGCCAGTCACGTCAGCAAAGCAAAGCTCGAGACAGACATACGCGCAATTGTGCTTACTGGCGCGAATAATTATTTCACTGCCGGCAATGACCTGAAAGACTTTCAAACTCCACGCGAACCCGGTGACAGTGCCGGGCTTAAATTTCTCAGAGCGCTGGTGGACTGCGACTTACCACTCATCGCCGCCGTTGAAGGCAGCGCGATCGGGATTGGCGTGACCTTGCTCCAGCACTGCGACTTCGTATACGCAGCAGAGAATGCGAGCTTCAGGATTCCGTTCGTGCCCCTGGGTTTATGTCCTGAAGGCGCGTCTAGTACTCTCATGGCACAGATTGTTGGGCCCAGACGTGCCGCCGACTGGATCTTACGCGGACGGGCTTTTACTGGCAGCGAGGCGTATGCGTCAGGATTCATCACCGGCACAACCGCTACAGGCGATGCTCTTAAGCAGGCAATGCTTGTCGCAACAGAGTTGGCAGCGTTACCACCCGAAGCCCTACAGTTATCCAAACGCATGCTCAAACACGCGCAACGACCCACTATCCATGAAGCCTTTGACTATGAACTCGGACACTTTACCCAAAGACTGAATTCAGCTGAAGCACAAACCGCCTTTGCCAATTTTTTCAGGAAATAAGATGCCTTTCACAACGACCAACGACGGAATTGAACTTTGTTACGAAGTAACTGGCTCTGGGACACCTATTGTTTTCGTGCACGAGTTTGCAGCCACAATGAATAGCTGGGAGCCTCAGGTGCGACATTTCTCACGACAGCACCAGGTCATTACGTTTAATGCGCGCGGCTACCCACCATCAACAGTACCTGCTGATCCTTCATCCTATTCACAGAATCGCGCTGTCGCCGATATCCTGACTGTGATGGACCACTTGAAAATCGAACGCGCGCATATTGTTGGTTTATCGATGGGTGGTTTTGCCACACTACATTTCGGTTTGCAACACCCTGAGCGCGCGCTGTCATTGTGCGTCGCAGGTTGCGGCTACGGTGCGGAGCTTGACCAACGCGACAAATTTCGTGAAGAAGCAGAATTCAGCGCCAACCTCCTACTCACAAAAGGCATGCAAGCGTTTGTCGATACCTATGCGCATGGGCCAACCCGGATTCCATTCGAACGCTCAGACCCAAGGGGGTTTGCTGAGTTCAAGAAAGATTTCGCAGAGCACTCAGCACTCGGGTCTGCCAATACACAACTGGGTGTCCAGCGCGAGCGGCCATCACTCTATAACCTCAAACAAGAATTATCCAGCCTGACGGTCCCTACGCTGATACTCAATGGCGATGAGGACTGGCCTTGCCTGAAACCCGGGCTCATGCTTAAGGAAACCATCCCTAGCGCAGCACTGGCGATCATTCCGAATTGTGGCCACACCATGAACCTGGAAGCTACGGGCGAATTTAATCGCATCGTCCAGAGCTTTATCACACACGCAAGCAGCGGACGCTGGCCCATGCGTGACCCACGTGCGATGGCAGCATCAATTACCGGGATTAAGTAGAGGCCGTATATTTCACGTGACCCAGAGCTGATGAGACTGATCTCAGTCCATCACAATCTTATTGGTTCTGGCCAAATCCTGCCACTGCTTGAGATCACCACGAATACGCGCATCGAACGCCTCAGAGGTTGTCCCCTCTGGATCCATCAAACCCCACTTGGGATTGACCTCAAAGCCAGAAATCATTTCGTAACAAAATGCTAGCATGGACCTAATGAATAATGAAGTCGAAGCTTGTGAGTCCCTACCCGCAATGGCTCACGGATATAAGTGCTGCTTACTGGAAGCGTGCTGGCGTAGAAATCGTTGGTATCGAGTCACCCAATCAAGTCGGTGGTTTTCACAATATTTACACACTGCGCAACCCCGCAGTGCTTGAGGCGG
>JAUSCY010000090.1 GCA_030650995.1 Sheuella sp.
CGGATCGCTCGGGATTTCATGATGAGAGTCGGCAGCAACCGCACCATGACCCGGGAAATGCTTGCCGCAGGAAGACATACCCGCGAGCGACAAACCCTGGATTAACGCGCGTGCCAGCATAGCCACCACGCGTGGATCGCGACTGAACGAGCGATCGCCGATCACCTTGCTCACGCCATAATCCAGATCCAGTACAGGGGTAAAACTCAAATCAACACCACAGGCGCGCAATTCGGCACCGAGCACAAAACCTACATCTGTTGCCATGCGCATGGCTTGCAGTGGTTTTGTATTCCAGTAGTTGCCAAGCTGACCCATCGAAGGCAGTGCAGTAAATCCATCGGTACGAAATCTCTGAACCCGTCCGCCTTCGTGGTCTACGGCAATTAATAACTGTGGTGTACGTAACTGGTGGATACTGCGTGTCAGCGCAACTAGCTGCGCGCGACTTTCAAAATTACGTGCGAACAAAATCACTGCACCCACGAGTGGATGGCACAAACGCTCTTGTTCTTCTTTGGTCAGTGTGCACCCTGCTACATCGACCATCAGGGGCCCGCGCGAGAGCTTAATATTTTTTTTCTTGTCAGACATTATTCGCATTCCTGGAGAGTTTCTACAACGACATACGCCGCACCATATTCTGACTCATCGGTCAGTGAGACATGGGCAGCACCAAAGCGCGACGCATACCACTGGGCTAAAGGCGCTGAAAGCACTACGTGGGGACGCCCGCCCGGGGCATTCAGTGTCTGCATACGTGTCCACCACATGGGCGAGCGCATACCCAGACCGACAGCTTTGGAGAAGGCTTCCTTTGCCGCAAAACGCGTAGCAAGGTAACGCACACCGCGCGCCCGATCCCGTGCCGCACGCCGCTGAAAAACAAGCAGCTCGTCGGCACCCAGGATCTTGGCAGGAAATCGCTCGGGATGTCGCTGCCAGGCGCGATCGATACGATCCATCTTGATCAAATCCGTACCAATACCCGCGATTGCACTCACAGCCCGGCTCCTCGGAAGATTAAGATTTATGCGCAGGAGATTGCAGCAGCGCGCCTCGCTGAGCCTTGAGGCGTGCCTCTATCATGCAGGCTTTCATATTGCGGATGGTGGTCTCCCAACCATCAAAAATAGCTTGCGCAACGATCGCGTGACCGATATTCAACTCAGCAATGCCCTCCAGTGCTGCGATGGGTGCCACATTGCCAAAATGCAAGCCATGCCCGGCGTTTACGCGCAATCCCAGACCGACAGCAACACGGATAGCGTGACGCAAGCGACTGATTTCCTGCTCGATCTGATCCGGTTTAGCTTCAGCATAAGCGCCCGTGTGCAACTCAATCACACGCGCTCCAGTCTCTGCAGCCGCGCGAATTTGCTTTTCATCTGCATCAATAAATAATGAGACGCGAATACCATTTGACTCAAGTTGGCTGACCGCAGACTGCACCTGCGAAAACGCGCCTGCTACTTCCAGCCCACCCTCAGTCGTGAGTTCAGCTCTTTTTTCGGGGACCAGACAGACATCCTGTGGCAACACTTTGCATGCTATCGCCAGCATCTCTGAGGTGATTGCACACTCAAGATTCATGCGGGTGCGCAATAGCGGGCGCAAGGCAAACACATCTGAATCCTGGATATGACGACGATCTTCGCGCAAATGCAGCGTGATGAGATCGGCTCCAGCGTCTTCGGCCCGCAGCGCTGCGGCAATGGGGTCGGGATAGGCTGTATGCCTCTGCTGTCGCAGAGTAGCTACGTGATCGATGTTAACGCCGAGATCTATCATTATTGGCACGCTCTTGTGAAACATTATTAAACACCTCAACTGCACTTTTAAGTGTAGTTTCAGTCAGCCCCACACCTTGTTTCTGTGCAGCGGAGGCATTTACATACAATTGAGGCCTGATCGCAAACTCAGGCGCAACAGCAGTTGATTTTGCGCCGCGCAGAATTCTGGCCACCATACGCCCAGCCTGCGTGCCCAGATCACGATCAGACACCATCAGCGCCGCAACGGCACCTTGGCGGACATTTTCTGCATCATTACCGAATAAAGGTACTTTCGCATCATTGGCAACCTTGATCAGAGCCGAGTAGGATTTCTGCACATTCGCATCACCCAAAGAATAAAAAACATCCACCCGTGAAATCAGGCTACGTGCGGCAGAACCGACGTCTGCGGGTCGCTGCGCAGCAGCCTCGATCATCACCATACCGTTTGCAGTCAGCTGCTCCTGTAATTCTTTCGCACGCGCGACGGATTTTGTATCAGCAGGATTGTAAATGACCCCTACTTTGCGCGCCCCGGGTAGCAACTGGCGAATCAATGCGATGCGTCTGGCTGATGTAAGCGCGTTGGAAACGCCTGTGGCACCGTTAGCAGAAGCAGCCCAGCCCGCAGACTGGCCGGGCGTGCCAGGCTCAATGAGTCTGACCTGTACGACAGCTGCCTGAGCCGGAATCGTCATATCCACTGCAAGCGCCTCAGAGCTAATCACAACAATTGCATCCGCTCTGCCGCGACTCTGTTTGAGCAACGCGGCATCTATCTGCTCAACGCTTGCCTGAATGCTTTCAAACTGAAATTTGAAGTTTTTCCCTTCCTGAAAACCATTCACCCTGAGTGCTTCTCTTATCCCCTCACGAATAGCGCTTAATTGATTGTCCGCACTAACATCCTGCGAAGCAGCGATGACTGTGACAGACTTTACCTGAGCGTAGGATGCGGGTGCCGCGCTCCAGGCGCCCAGGCAGCATATTGCGGCCCAAAGGAATTTACGCACGATGCTGGAGTTAAACAATTAACCAACCGTCCTGTGAGCGTCCGAGCATTGACCGGGCCCATTTTCTGGCAGGCAAGTGGTAGTCTGACTCGACCTGCCCGGCACGCGCGAGCAGATCCTCAACAGACACGCGCAGCTCAGGACCCTTGAACGCCAGTACAACCTGGTTGCCGGCATCAATCTGGGGCAGGGTCAGGATACGACCATCAAATGCCTCGCTCAAATTCCGGATGTTGCGTGCATAACTTGAATGTGCACCAAACAGATTGACAGTGAGCACTCCCACATCTGCCAGTACATGTTTGCAGTTCAGATAGAAATCCAGTGAGTCACGAACGGGGCCTCGCGCATCGGCGTCATAGATATCAACCATGAGCACGGCCTGCGTTGCCTGGTGAGCCGGATTCTCGACCCATGTACCGGCATCCTCATGGTCAATTGCCAGCCTTGCGGGTCGGGGAAGTTTGAAATACATCTCGCAGGCAACAGTGACCTGTGGGTTCCATTCAACCACCCTGACAGGATTGGATAACTTTTTCAGACAAAATCTTGCCAGAGATCCTGCGCCCAAACCCAGCAATCCAACTGACTGTTTACGATCAGGCTGCAAAAACAACAGCCACGCCATCATTTGGGCCGTGTATTCAAGTACTAATTCGGCAGGTTTGGAGACCCACATGGCACCCTGCACCCACTCTGTGCCGAAATGGAGGTAACGTATGTCTCCAGACTCTGAAATCGTAGGGGGTTCGTGCTCCACGCGCGGCTTGAACACAGAGGCTCTAGGTGGATTTTTCAGGTTTTGGGCAGGTATTTTGGCCATCTGGGGCGTCTTGTAGGCGACTTGTAGGACAACATCGTAATTGTAAGGGTTCGTCAGAATAACACCTGTGCGTTGCGGAAAACCCGTAGAACCTGTAGAATTACGGGTTGATCAAAGGATACGTGGCAATGTGAAAATTTCACGCTCGCTGGCGACCCGAAAAACCAAAGGATAAATGATGAAAGATGGCATTCACCCAACATACCGCGATGTCGTGTTCGTTGACCTGCAAACTGGCAACAAATTTGTCACGCGCTCAACTCTGAACAGCCGCGAGACCATTGAAATGGACGGTAAGACCTACCCTCTTTTCAAGTGCGACGTGACCTCTGAATCACATCCTTTCTACACTGGCGCACAGACCCGTATCGTTGAAACAGGTCGTGTCGAGAAATTCCGTGCCCGTTTTGCATTTACTTCGATCTCGAAAAAATCTACCGACTAATTGTTCTTCACAGAACAACTCGAGTAGGTCAAGGGCAGCCCATGGCTGCCTTTTTTTTGCCTGACCCCCAATCTGGCTATGATTGCGTTCAGGATGTCTGATTAATTAGAGGTTACAGTCCAGCGTGTCCCCACATCACCAGTCCACCCCCGCGCGATTGACGGCACCTGCAACAGAAAAACTCCCCAGGATTATTCTGTTCCTGCTCGTGCTTGCTTATATCGTGCCTGGACTAGTAGGCAGAGACCCCTGGAAAATCGATGATGTTGTCGGCCTGGCTACGATGCTTACACCGCTTCGTCAGGGTGGCATCTCCTGGCTGATCCCTCATGTCGGACCACTGGAGTTAGCGCAGGACGGTCCACTCGTCATGTGGACGGGAGCCGGACTGATTTATGTCTTTGGTCACGCACTGGGTGACGTGATCGCCTCCAGGATTACCAACCTCCTCTGGTTCGGTCTCACACTTATTTCCGTTTGGTACGGCACCTACCTGCTAGGTCGCCGGACCGAGGCACAACCACTCGCCTTGCCTTTTGGTGGTGAACCAACCGTAAAAGACTACGGGCGTTTACTGGCAGATGTCGCCGTTCTGATGCTGGTTGCTACCGTCGGCATTTTGCTCAGATTGCACGAAACATCATTTGTTCCTGCTGTGATTGCGTTTCAAGCACTGGCTTATTGCGCGCTCGCCCGAATGCTGGATAAGCCCTTGCTTGGCGCTCTGATGCTCGGTGCTGCGATGGCCGGTGCTTTTCTGACACGCGCCCTGCCTGGACTGCTGCCGATCCTGTTTGCTGTTGTGATCGCTTTTTCACCCCGCAGCATTTTATGGTTATCCCGGAAGTGGCTGCTTATCAGCGTTTTACTGGCACTCAGTTTTATCATGGCCTGGCTGATCCCTGCTTATCGCGCGTCGCCCTCCTGGGTCCAGGAATGGTTGCACTGGAACCGCCTGTATTTTGGTCTGCCCGAATACTACGTTGCCTTACGTCCATTGAGAGACCTTCCCTGGTTTTTGTGGCCCGTGTGGCCGCTGGCTGGTTTGTCATTGTGGCAATGGCGACGCTGGATCACCGCACCGCACATCTGGATTCCACTGGCCTTTGCGCTGGGAATGTTGCTGATGCTACCAATCACCGCAGAAACTGGCGAGCCTGAATTCGTCTTGTTCGTTGCCCCATTAAGCGTATTGGCCGCATTTGCATTACCAACCATGCGTCGTGCAGTGATCAATACGCTCGACTGGTTTGCGCTGATGTGTTTTTCAGTCACCGTGACCTCGGTATGGATTGGGTGGTTTGCATTGCATTTTGGTGTCCCTCGCCAGATTCAGCTCAACATCCAGCGATTAACGCAAGGCTTTGAGCCTCATATCGCCTGGTGGACCGTTATTGTTGCTGCGTTATTCACCTTATTATGGATCGTGCTGGTTTACTGGCGACTGCGACTGCGCCCGAGCATGCTCTGGCGAGGCGGGATGCTATGCGCCTCAGGGATCTCGATTACCTGGGCATTGCTGGCGCTACTCTGGATGCCTGCTGTAGATTACGTACGTAGCTATCGCCCAATGTCCTCCCAGATTCATCAGGCGTTAGCCAAACTCCCTTCACAAAACGGACAACTGGCTTGCGCCCGCTCTCAAGGACTGTCGCTAGGCGCGCGTGCATCACTTTACGTATTCGATGGCATTAATTTTTCCTACGATTCAAGCTGCCCATACGTCCTGCAACAAACGACCAAAGAACAGCTTCTGGATGGCATGGCGGGTTATAGCGATGGCGCAACGGTTCTTTGGGAAGGTTCACGCGGCGCAGATCGCTATGATCGCTATCGCCTGCTGCGCGTCCAGTCAAAATGACCGTGATTGACACGACACCCCGTTCTTTTAAGGCGACGCTGCGCGCGATTTTCAAACAGTCCTGGCCGATTATGATCAGCCAGTGGGCCAGCATGGCCTTTGGCGTTCTGGATACGGCCATGACGGGCCATGCCAGCCCGACCGATCTGGCGACGCTCGCGCTTGCGATCTCAATCTACATCAGCGTTTATATAGGGCTGATGGGCGTCATGCATGCGCTGATTCCCATCATGGCGCAGCTAGTCGGTGCAGGCGAGTTCAAACGTGTTGGACATGTCTGGGGTCAAGGTATCTGGGTTGCACTGGCATTGTCTGTGCTCGGGGCCACGGTGATGATGTTTCCGGATGTCTGGCTGAGTTTTTCTGGCGACATTTCCCCTGCCGTGCGCGAATCGATGAATAGCTACCTGATTGCGCTGAGCTTCGCGCTGCCAGCGGGGCTCATGTTCAGGACCGTTTATGCACTGGCCAACGCTGTTTCGCGCCCCAAGCTGGTCATGGCGATCAACCTAAGCGGGATTGTTCTGAAAGTATTTTTTAACTGGTTGCTGATTTTTGGTAACTGGGGCTTGCCTGCTATGGGTGCGACGGGTGCCGGGATCGCTACGGCAATCGTGCTCTGGATCAATCTTGGCATGGGTGTACTTGTCATCACACGCATACCTTTTTACAAACAATTCAATCTGATGGTTGGTTTGCCGGATCTCAAGATATTGTGGAGTATTTTGAGACTGGGTATCCCGATGGGAGGCTCCTATCTGGTCGAGGTGTGCGCGTTTACTTTTATGACATTGCTGGTCGCTCAAGAAGGCATCGCGGTCGTCGGTGGTCATCAGATTATGGCTAACCTAGCAGCCCTGGCCTACATGATGCCCATGTCTATCGGGGTGGCGACGGCCGCGCTCTCCGCACAAATGATTGGTGCCCAGCAAATGCATCAAGCGCATCGCACGAGCATGATGGGACTCTTAATTGGGCTGGCCGGTGCGGTCGCGACCGCTATCCTGCTTTTCTCAGGACGCGATCTGATTGTTGCAGCCTATACAAACAACCCGGAGGTTGCTGTTGTTGCGTTGTCGTTATTAACACTTATGCCCTTCTTTCACATAGTGGATGCCATGCAGTGCATTAATAGCTATTTGCTGCGTGCCCATAAAGTCGCGATGATACCCATGCTGCTGCAGACCTTTGCCTTAATGATTATTGGTCTGGGAGGCGGCTGGTATGTGGGGTTTGGACCAGGGCGCGCATTTATGGAGCCGCTACGCAATTATTTACTGGCGGGTTCACCCGTCGGAGCAGGAAGCATGTGGCTGATGGCAACAATCGGTCTGGCAGTCTCAGCGTCCCTGTTGCAATGCTGGTATCGCTATATCACGAGGACTTTACGGGCCTGATCACAGGCGCTCATGTATTGATCATAGAGATCATCGCTCCCTGAGTGCCTGAGTGACCGACTGTAAGGGTCTGAATAGATATTCAATCACACTTTTATGTCCGGTTAATATTTCAACCGTAGCTGTCATGCCCGGCAAAGGCATCATCACAATACCGCTGCGAGTGCTGTTGCTGTCATCAATACTCACCAACAAACGGTAATACCCTTCGTCCAGATCTACAGGATTACTCCCGGGTTTACGTGGTTTGGATTCATCGTGCATGGTGTCAGGACTCAGTTGCACGAGCTTGCCAGTCAAACCACCATACCGATTAAAATCGTATGCAGTCAGTTTGATCACCACGGTCTGGCCTGGCCGCAAAAATGCAACTTCAGAGGGTTTGACATAGGCCTCTATCAACATAGTGTCTTTGACCGGGATCAGTTCGATTAGATTCTGTCCAGCCTGAATCACTCCGCCGATTGTATTGACATATATTTTTTTAACGACTCCCTGCATGGGAGACCGCAAGACTGTGCGTTTAAAGGCGTCTTCACGTCCAAATGTGCTTTCGCGTGCCTGAGCCAGATCTGACTCTACCCGGACAAGTTCGTTATTGGCATCCGTGAGATAACGATTGCGTCGATCTGCGAGCTGAGACTGAATATCAGCCTGTTGGCGACGTAGTCTTAACAGCTCGACCTCGGAAACGACTCCTTTTGAGACCAGTGGTGCAGTGAGGGAAATCTCACGCGTGATGGCGACCACAGACTTTGTCAAAGCTTGAACCTGCTCATCAAGTGATTTTTTACGCGCCAGATATGCGTATCGCTCTCGATCCGTGACGTGAGGCAGATTTATCAGTTCAGCAGGAAACTCCAGTGGCAATCCATATGCCTCTGCACGCAAGCGTGCGGCTTGCGCAGAAAGTAACAGCATTTTTTCACGTGCTTCCCTATAGACGGAGCCCGAGCGGACATCGTCAATACGCACCAACACCTGATCTTTTTCAACTGTTTCGCCTTCCTGGACCAGCATTTGAGCAAGTACACCAGCATCCAAACTCTGTACGATTTGTTCGCGGCTAGCGGGAATGACTTTACCCTGCCCCCGTGTGATTTCATCAAGTTGAAACAATGACGCCCACACAAGCATCACCACCAATGTCAGCGCAGTCGTCCAGACAAGATAGCGCAAGGCACGACGCTCATCGTCTTCGACCGAGTCTAGTGAAAAAGACGCGTCATCTTTCATATTCTGATTTTTTTTCATTGCGGGACCTGCAGATTGCTTGACTGACCACCTTTTCGTGCGAGTTCGGCACCGCGCGAAATTGTTTTCATGATTTCGTCACGCGGACCTTCAGTCAGACAGACCCCTCGCTCAAATACAGCAACCCGCTCGACCCAATACAAAAGCTGAAGCCTGTGCGTAGCCAGAATTAAAGTGCGTCCTGTCAGCCAGTGTTTGAGAACTTCAATGACTCGCAATTCAGTTCCATTATCCATGTTCGCTGTTGGCTCATCCATAAATACAAACACCGGATCACGCAACATCATCCTGGCGATCGCGATCAACTGCCTCTGCCCGCCAGACAATCCACCTCCTGCTTCAGTCAGCAGCAGGTCCAGACCAAGCGGATGCGATTCAATCAGGTAATACAGGTCTAGCTTCTTGAGCACATCAATAATTTGATCGTCGCTGATTGCACGATTTGAAAGCTTCAGATTTTCACGAAGCGTTCCCCGGAAGAGTTGTGGGTCCTGGCCCACATAACCGATAGCGTTGCGCAGACAGTTCATATCAAGCTGTCTCATATCAACATCATCCACTCTGATATTGCCAGCAGTAGGAGAATACAGACCGGACATCAAACGCAAAAAAGTGCTCTTACCACTGCCGACCTTACCGAGCAGAGCAAGATGGCTTCCAGCCTCTATTTTGAGTGAAATTCCACGAATGCTCCTGACCTGTTGCAAGCCCGGATAGGCAAATTCAATTGCATCCGCGGACAGGCGTCCTTGAAAACGTTCTGGCTGGATATATTGTCGACCAGCATCTTGATCACTTGGTTTTTGCATCATTGCATCAAGGGTTTCAAGTGCTGAACAGGCTTGTTGATAGCGCGAGGCTAAAGACATGATGCTGCCCAGTGGTGCAATCGCTCTGCCTGCCAGGATAACCGAGGCAATCAACCCCCCCAGGGTCAGCGTGTTGTCTGAAATCAAATACACACCAAATACAACCATGGCAACCGTCACCAGTTGCTGACTGGCGGCGGTCAGCCCCATCATGAAATTTGTAATCGCGCGTGTTTTTTTATAGGACTGAGCAGCCGCTTGATTGGCACTGTCCCAACGACTTTGAAGATATGGCTCGGCATGATGCGCTTTCAAAATCTCAAGATTGAGCACTGACTCAACCAGCACGCTCTGACGGTCGCCGGCTTCTTTCATCCCGTCGCGCATGGACTTCATCAATGGGCGTTGTGCGATCAGGCCGATCACCAATAAAATTGGCACCATCGTGACGGGTATCCAGACTATCGGCCCACCA
Source organism: Sheuella sp. (assembly GCA_030650995.1). GTDB lineage: Bacteria > Pseudomonadota > Gammaproteobacteria > Burkholderiales > Burkholderiaceae_B > Zwartia. The sequence goes on from JAUSCY010000090.1 coordinate 9,853, forward strand.
ATCACGCCAATCAGCACAAGAAATAAAAGAATAAAAGGGATATCAGCCACAAGCACCAGAGAGGCTGAAGAAAAGAAATCTCTCAACGCATCAAAGTCACGCATCGAACTGGCAAAGACGCCAATTGACTGAGGACGGTACTCTAGCTTGATCCCCATGATTTCGTGCAGCAGCGTGGCATTGATCTCAAGATCAGCCTTTTTACCTCCGAGATCGACCAGTCTGGCTTTGACCCAGCGCATCATGAACTCGAGCAATATTGCCAACACTGTGCCGATCGCAAGCGTCCAGAGCGACATGTATGCTTGTGAAGGCACCACTCTGTCATAGACGTTCATTGTAAAAAAGACAGAACCTAGCGTCAGAATATTCGCCACAACTGTTGCGACCATCGATTCAAAATAGAATTGACGAAATTTCCAGAGGGTCCCCCAAAACCAGTCAAACGCAGCACCAGTGACGTGAGCGTTGACTTCGCTATTTTTTTTCATATTCATTGACATGGTACCTAGCGAATGGATTCAGTTGAAGTCTGGCTCTGATAGGCCCGCGCAAGCGTACCCATGGCAGACAGAATCCTGGCGTACGCAATACGTGCATCAAATGCAGCATTTAATGCATTACTACGATAAGTAAATAAGTCGTTTTGTACATTTAGAAGGTCGAGTAGTGAGCGTTTACCGATCTTGAACTGATCTTCATAGCCATCGACAAGCGTCACAGCAGTTTTGACTTGACGATTACCAAGCGTTGCACGGGATTTAGCAGAGTCCCACTCCGTCCACACAGAAACAAGCTTTTCACGAAGCGTCAGACGTACCTCCTGCAAGTCGAATTCGGCGGCTTGTAGCTGCGCCGCTGCGGTGTCTGTCGCTGCGACAGCCATCCCGCCAGAAAAAATAGGGATCTGAATATTAAGCTGGGCGACATAATCACCCTGTCCTGAACCTTGATAGACTTGCTTACCATACGTAACGTTTACAGTCGGCGCGTGCTGTGAACGGGCATTGACGACAGCAGCACGTGCCGCCTCAATCTGTGACATCTGATACGCGATTTTTGGATGGCTGGGCCCGATATCGGCAAGCGCCTGCTCTGGACTGGCAGGTAATTTACCCGGTTGAACGTCGATCCCTTCTGGTCTGGACGGTAATTGTCCCAACAACATTCTGTTCAAACGCTGCGCAGCAACAGCCAGCTCAGCCTCACGCATCTGCAATGAAAGCTTTGCATTTTCGAACCTGACATCAGCCTGGTCAAGGTCGATTCTGCGCCCAGAGTCGATTTGTGTGATTTCAAAGATTGCAGCACGGAGTCTGGCGTGATCGGATACATTTTTTCTTGCAAGCTGAACGAGTTCACGCGAGCGGGCCCAATTCATATAGCCTTCTGTAGCAAGCAAAGCCACTTCATCGCGCGTAATACGCTGCTGGTGCGTACCCGCCTCAGCTAAAGCCCTTGAGCGTTCAACATCTGATTCGATTTTCCAACCTGACCAGACATTCATACTCACCGTCGGTGATTGAATCCAGTTGTTGGGGACATTACCTGCGTTATAGGCGCTTTGGGTACCTGACCAGGCTACCTGAGGCCAGTGGCCGCTTTGCGCACGCACAATATCGGACTGCGCCGCACTTTGTCTGGATTGTGAAGCCAGTATTGTTGGGTATTGCGCAAGCGCGATTAATACGCTTTGTTCAAGCGTTTGCGCGCCCGGAGGGCTGACCAGCCCAAACCAGAGCGTGCAAAACAAACACAAACTATGAAAATATCTGCTCAACCGACCCATGCCTGATAGTCAACACCATTGACAAGCGCAGCAGACTGCAACTGGTTTTCCGCAGACTCGGAGAATCCGACTAGAACATGCTCACGCGTGTCACCGGCCTGTAATGAACCAACCCAATTGGAGTAACCCGTTGCATCAGGATCCCGATCCAGCACATTGTTATAGAGCTGAGTCACGTATCCGCCGTCATCAAGATCACCGTATTTCTCTTGAAATTCGGTGCTGTTGACAAAACCATTTGCGACATGGTCCAGATCAACACCACTGCGAATGACTGACATCCAGTTTGCCAGGCCCGAGGAGTCTGGTGTGCGATCTAGCGCAGCCATATATAAACGGAAAGCCTGGCCGTCTGAATCATCGTCAATTGCGTGAGCCACTTGCGCAGAGGACGTCGCTGCGACTGGCGCGGCAACATAAGTATGTGTTTCGTAGCGATCATTCGATTCGTAGCGATCATTCGTTTCGTAATGATCATTCGTTTCGTAGCGATCATTCGTTTCGTTTTCGTATTGGCTCATTTTGAATTCCTAATCAGTAAGCTAGCAGAGTTCAGTATCTACTTCTATTCTTAACAAAAAATTAAGGAAATCGGCAGTACGTAAAAAAAACTGGCTTGATCATCAGATTAATCCGCAATTCTTAAAGCAACCTTAAGGCTGATACCCCGAAACAAGAGCTCAAACGCCCCAGCTGAGCGACGCACGCAATCCACCCGTGGAGTTGTTAGTCAGCAAGAGTCTTATCTGATGAATCGCAGCGATCCGCTCAACAATCGCTAAGCCAAGACCACACCCCGGGGCAGAGACCTCTGACCCACGCTTGAATCTCTGGGTAATGTCAGGCAGCTCATCCTGCGGGATTCCAACGCCCTGATCCTGCACATAAAGTCCGAAAGTTCGCGCATCGCGCCAGCTTCCCAAAGTAATGACGGTACCTTCAGGGGCGTAACGCGAAGCATTACCAATTAGATTGGAAACAGCGATTAACAGCAGATTTTCAATACCTTCGATACGTTGCGCATCTTGCGCGATATTCAATACGACCGATTGATTTTTTTCTCTGATATGAAGCGCTTCGATGTCCAGGGCTTCGAGGAACAACGTTTTCACGTCGACCTGCTCCTTTGCATCAATCAGAGCAGAATTTTCTGGATCCAGTCTGGCCAGGCTCAGCATCTGACTCACCAGCCGATCTGCACGCACTATTCCCTTTAACACTTGGGTCAAAAATTTTTCTCTCGATGCGTCATCAGTCGCGGCCTCTGCTAACTGTGCATACAGCTTGATACCTGCAAGCGGTGTTCGAAGCTCGTGGGCGGCGTTAGAGGTAAAACGTCTTTCATTGGCTACGCTGACAGCAACGCGTTTCAGTAAGGTATTGAAGGAATGAACAATCGGGAAAATCTCCTTAGGCACCCCTATTACGCTTACAGGATCAAGCTCTTCAGAGGTTCGCTTCGATAAGTTACCAGCAATCGTATTTAACGGCCTCAATGAACGTGTAACAGCCCAATACATCATGAGTAAAAGGAAAGGAAATGCGAAAAAAAGCGGAATCGTTACTCGCCAGGCGACATCCAGACCGATCAAATCTCGCGTAGTCACGGGATGTGCGACTTGGATCAGGTAGTTTGCATCGCGTGATTTTTTTGTGTAAGTACGCCATGTCAGATCATTGAAAACTTGATCGCTATAGCCTGGCTGGTCAATCAGCTGCATATTTTTTGCATTGTCAGAAAGTAGTGTCAATATGCCACTGCTGTGCCAGATCTGAAATGCCAACTCTTGTTCGTACGGTAGCCGCCCCTCAGGATCAAGGTTTTCAATTAGGGCAGGTATGGTGTGATCAGCTTTTGGGCCAAGTTCTGAAAACCAGGAATCAGGGTGCGTGCTTTCCTCGTGAGCAATCTGCCCATCGAGCAGGCGAGCTGACAGAGCGAGTTGTCCGTCCATTAACTCCTCAGCCTCATGCAAGCCCTTATCGTAGGCAAACCATGCGACAGCGCACCAAACCAAAAGCAATGAAAATGAAATGGTTGCAAGTAACTGCAGGCGTAAAGAAGCGGCTTTAGTATGACGGGAATTCAATTCAAATTACCCATTTTGTAACCCATGCTACGAACGGTCTGTATGCATTCAGAACCAAGTTTTTTACGTAGGTGATGGATATGCACTTCGACAGCGTTACTTTCAACTTCATCACCCCAGCCATATAGACTTTGCTCAAGATCATGGCGGGAACGAATGTGATTCTGATGAGACATCAGATCCAGGAGTAAGGCATATTCTTTAGCTGACAGAATAACCGGATGCCCATCTTGCGTTACGCGTCTGGCAACAGAATCAAGAACGATATTTTTAACGATTAGCAATGCAGATCCCGATCCCGCAGACCGTCTCAATAAGGATCGCAAACGCGCTAACAACTCGGTCAAATCAAAAGGTTTGGTCAGATAATCATCCGCACCAGAATCAAGTCCCAGAATTTTATCTTCGCGGCTATCCCGGGCAGTCAGTACAAGGACCGGAATATTATTCCTCTGCTGACGCAATGCACGAAGAACACCCAACCCGTCGAGTTTAGGCAGACTGATATCAAGCACACACGCTGCATACTCCTCTGTGCTCATAGCAAGCAGAGCCTGGGTACCATCACGGACCCAGTCAACTACGTAACCAGACATTTTCAAAGCGGCCTGGATACCCTCACCAATCAAGGCATCATCTTCTGCTACAAGTAATCTCATGGCCCACCTTTAGTCTAAAACGTAAATAGTGGCCAAAAAAAGCTCTCAGCAAGATGGAAATAACTTAGCCACATGATTCATTCTAATTGAAGATAGATGAACCAGAGATGAACAACGTGAAAGGGACTAAAGAGGGCTAGTGATTATTGACTGGATAGTAAACTGATGGCGAAGCTAAGCTTATCAGCTTCGCCATCACTGCTGCATTGCGGATATCAGTACGTATTTTGGCGTTTACGTACCACCGAAATTATCAAAAAATGTTAGAACTCAATGCGGCCGACGATCAATCACGCGTCTGGCCTTACCCGTCAGCGAGCGTTCAACCTTACCCGCCTCCGTCACTCTGATCGCAGCTGAAATACCGATATACGATTTAACCGCATGCTTTAACTGAGCCCCAACCTGAGCACGTTCAGCCTCGTTCAGATAGTCAAACTCCGGACGCACTTCAGTCATGATTTCGACTTCGTCCAGATTACCGTTCTTGCTCAGCATGATCTGGTAGTGTGGAGCTAGCTGGGGGATCTTGAGCACAAGTTCTTCGACCTGCGTTGGAAACATGTTTACCCCGCGGATGATCAGCATGTCATCACTGCGACCAGTGATTTTGTCCATACGACGCATGCTGCGCGATGTGGGTGGCAACAAGCGTGTCAGATCCCGGGTGCGATAGCGAATGACAGGCATCGCTTCTTTGCTCAGCGAGGTAAATACCAGTTCACCCATTTCACCGTCGGCCACGATCTCGCCCGTTTCGGGGTTAATGATCTCGGGATAGAAATGATCTTCCCAGATCACGGGTCCATCTTTGGTTTCGACGCATTCGCTCGCCACGCCTGGGCCCATCACCTCAGACAGGCCATAGATATCCACAGCATCAATCCCTGAACCTGATTCGATATCCGCACGCATTTGCCCCGTCCAGGGTTCGGCACCAAAGATGCCAATACGCAATGATGACTGACGGGGATCGATTTCCTGACGTTTCATTTCATCAAGGATGTTACAGAAATAAGAAGGTGTCACCATGATGATGTCAGGACGGAAGTCCTGAATCAACTGGACTTGCTTCTCAGTCTGCCCACCAGACATAGGAATGACGGTACAGCCCAGACGCTCAGCGCCGTAGTGTGCGCCCATGCCGCCGGTAAACAAGCCGTATCCATAGGCAATATGCACGATATCGCCCGGACGGCCACCTGCGGCACGAATCGAGCGCGCGACCAGGTTTGCCCAATTGTCGATATCTTTGAGCGTGTAACCTACAACAGTAGGCTTACCTGTGGTGCCACTACTCGCATGGATACGGGCAACCTTTTCACGCGGTACCGCAAACATATTAAATGGATAGTTATCCCGCAGATCAGTCTTTTTGGTAAAGGGGAATTTCGACAAATCCGATAACTGTTTCAGATCATCCGGATGCACGCCTGCGTCATCAAATGATTTTTTATAAAACGGCACGTTTTCATAAGCGTGCTTGAGCGACCATTTCATGCGTTCGAGCTGGAGCGCAGAAATCTCATCACGACTTGCGTGCTCAATCGGCTCGAGTCCAGCGCCTTGAAGTTTAGTTGTCATCAGATAATCCCCTGCGTATAAATTTGAATGAGGTTATTAATCAATTTGTACTGAATTGGTTAAGACTGAATCAGTACATTGGTGAAAAATATTTTCTTAAACTTCGGGCGCCTGACCAATTACCTGGCCTTTAATTCGATAGGAGCGACCGCGAAACAACGCCAGAGATTTACCGTCCTGATTCGTGACCGTCACATCATAAATACCCGTACGTCCTGCCAATGAACGCTCTTTGGCATGCGCAGTCAGCACATCGCCTTCAAAACCTGGTGCGAGAAAATCAATGGTGCATCCTGCCGCGACGGTATTCTGATTACGCGCATTGCAAGCGAAAGCAAACGTACTGTCAGCAAAGGCAAACAAGAAACCACCATGACAAGTCTGATGTCCATTGAGCATGTCGCGACGCACGACCATACGCATACGCGCCTCACCTGGCGCGATCATAACGAGCTCGATACCCATGCCCTGTGTCGCGGGATCAATTGAATACATGCCCTGACCGACCGCTTCGGCAAGCGCCTGCGGATCTTGGGGGATATCAAGTTGGGCGAGTGCTGAACGTGGCATGGCTATTCGCCCTTGAATTGTGGTGCGCGCTTAGCAAGAAATGCAGCCACGCCTTCGGCATAGTCCTGACTCAGGCCAAGCTCACGCATCAGGTCACGCTCAAGGTTGAGTTGCGCATCCAGCGTGTTATTCAGGCTTGCATTCAATGCCTGCTTGGTGAAAGCAAGTCCTTTGGTTGGTGCTTGCGCAAAATGTTCTGCGAGTCGGTTGAGCTCGTGATCAAAAGCATCGTCGGCGACACATTTCCAGATCAGTCCCCAGTCTTGCGCATCCCGAGCACTCAGTTTGTCTCCCAGCAGGGATAAGCCCATTGCCCGTGCATGACCAACCAGACGAGGCAATACGTAAGTGCCTCCGGTGTCTGGCAATAATCCGAGACGACAAAATGCCTGAATAAATGAAGCGGATTCTTTTGCAATGACAATGTCACCCGCAAGCGCCACGTTGGCACCGGCGCCTGCAGCCACACCATTCACACCCACAACAATCGGACAAGGCAACGCACGCAGTCGACGCACCAGCGGTGCGTAATACGTCTCGATCGTCATACCCAGATCAGGTGGCGCGTCGCCCGCAGACATCTGACGATCGCTCAGGTCCTGTCCGGCACAAAAACCACGTCCGGCACCCGTGATGACCAACACGCGGGCATGACCTTGCTCAACTTGCGTCAGTGCATCAGCAATTTCACCGTGCATACGCACAGTAAAGCTATTGAGCTTGTCGGGACGATTAAGGGTGATGCGCGCAATGCCCGCTTCGAATGAAAACAGAATATCTTGATAGCTCATAAGACCTCAGGCGTGCCAGCGAGTTTGAACAACACGGAAACGATTCGCAACGAACGCAGAATCAGACAGTGCAGCGTTAGCCGCCGGATTCGCACCCGTTCCGTGGAAATCACTGAATGCAGCAGTCTGGTTTACAAATACGGCACCAGTCAGATTCAAGGAAAGAGATACGCCAGCGATTTCAGCAGCTTCCTGCATCTCGGTGCGCACCACTGGGTCGGTGGTGTATCCAGCGAGACTCAAGGCGCCGTGCTGCTGAACCATTTGCGTTGCAATCTCAATGCTGTGTGCTGTCGAATCCGTCGCCACGACAAATGCAATCGGGCCAAACCATTCTTTGCTAATCGCAGCATCTTTCGATGAGGCACGCAAAATCAAAGGTGTACGCACACGTGCATCAGGAAATTGTGGATGCGCGAGCAACTGACTATCGGCCAGCACGGGCAGACCCAGTGCGAGTGCCTCATCAATACGCGCCTCCGTCACTGCATTCTGTATGGCGCCTGTCACCTCGACAGCTTTGGATGGATCAGACATCAGCTTCTGTACTGAAGAGGCAATTGCACCAGCCACCTCGTCAAATGAAACATGCCCTGCTGCAGTATGAATGCCCGAGGCAGGAACATAAATATTTTGTGGGGCGGTACACATCTGTCCCGAGTAAAGCGCCAGCGAAAATGCGATATTGCGTGCGACGCCTTTGATATCCTCGGCAGAATCAATAATGATCTGATTCACGCCTGATTTTTCTGTATAGACCTGAGCCTGACGTGCATTGGCCTCAAGCCAGTTGCCATTGGTGCTGCTCCCAGTAAAGTCAATGATTTTGACCTCAGGACGCAGCGCTAACTCCTGAGCCATATTTTCTTTGGCATCGTGCACGGCCAGCATCACGACATCGGGATTAAAACCAGCCTCTTGCAAAACCTCGCGTGCGATACGCACGGTAAGTGCCAAAGGCAGAATCGCACTTGGATGAGGCTTAACGATCACCGTGTTACCTGTAGCTAAACTCGCAAACATTCCTGGATAACCATTCCATGTAGGAAATGTCGAGCAACCGATCACCAGTGCAATGCCGCGCGGGACGATTGAAAAATGCTTGTGCATCCTGATAGGATCGTTCTTGCCCTGGGGCTTAATCCACTCGGCATCAGAAGGAATACGTGACATCTCCTGCCAGGCGTAGGTGACAGCCTCAACGCCACGATCCTGCGCGTGTGGGCCGCCAGCCTGAAAGGCCATCATAAAACCCTGGCCAGTTGTATGCTGCACAGCATACGCAATGTCAAAGCTGGCACGATTCAAACGGTGCAAAATTTCCAGTGATACACCGACCCAGGCGCGTGGCCCGGCACGGCGCCAGGTTTTCCAGGCTTCGGTGCTCGATGCAATCAGTGAATCAACATTTGTCTTGGGATAGCTGATGCCCAGCGCACCGTCAAAAGGAGAGATCTCGTTTAGCGCCAAGGAATTTGTTCCGGCATTTAATCCTGCAAAAGCTTTGCCACGCTGCGCATCAAACGATAACTTTGCATCATCATTAGCCGTCTCACCATAAACGCGGGGGCTAGGCATCTCTGAAAAAGGGCTCCAATAACCGCGAGCGTTAGCTGCTGCGAGGGCTTGATTCAGAATAGTTTCATGATGGGTAAAAAATTCGACTGACACGAGGCATATCTCCAAAATTAAATAAGCCAGTCGTACTGCTTACGCGGTCGACTGGTTTTGTAATGCTTAATGTTCAAACCAGAATATCCAGTTCAACGTAATCATGTTTCCTGATCAAAATCGATCGTCACGCGATCGGTCACGGGATAACTCTGGCAGGTCAACACAAAACCGCGTGCAACCTCGTAATCCTCCAGTGCAAAATTGATATCCATATCGACCTCGCCCTCAACCACTTTACAGCGACAGGTCGAGCACACGCCTCCCTTGCAGGAGTATGGCAACTCCAGACCTTGCGCAAGTGCAGCATCGAGCAAGTTATCCTGATTTTTATCGATGACCAGCATACGGCTGTGACCATCCTGAATCACTGTCAGCTCGCACTGACCCTTGCCAGGCGCAGTTCTGGCATCCTGACCCGTACGCACTGCGCGAGGGCCTTTGGGTGCACCGAACAATTCAAACTTGATGTGATCTTTGGCGATACCTTTGTCCTGCAATCCTTGCACGACATCCTCAATCATGGTTTGAGGACCACAGACAAACGCGTAATCGATATCTTGCGGATCAAGCCAGACCGATAAGAGCTGATTAACCTTGGCACCATCCAGGCGACCATTGAATAAATCGATATCCTGATTTTCGCGGCTCATGATGAACACTGCAGAAAATCTTTCCATGTAGATATTTTTCAGGTCCTCGATTTCTTCACGAAACAAAACGGAGGACGAGGCGCGGTTGCCATAGAACAATGTAAAGCGGCTATTTGGCTCGATTGACAACGCGCTTTTGACTATGGAAAAGATCGGCGTGATCCCGCTACCCACAGCGAAGGCAACGTAATGTCGTGCATGAGCAGGTGAAAAATCAATCGTGAAATTACCTGCCGGAGGCATCACGTCGATTGACTGGCCTGCTTCAAGCGCAGTGTTAGCCCAGGTTGAAAACGCGCCGTCATCGAGTCGCTTGATTGCGACCCGCATGACGCCATCCTGAGGCGCTGAACAGATGGAATAGGAACGGCGTAACTCCTGACCATCCAAATAGTGTTTGAGGGTCAGATATTGTCCCGGTCTGAAAGAAAACTCTTTTGCCAGCGCCTGGGGAATATCAAAAGTCACAACAACTGCATCACGGGTATTGCGTGCGACAGACGATACTTGGAGAGAATGAAATTGACTCATCTTGGCACCTTGATTTAGTGCGTTTTAAAGTAATCGAAAGGTTCGCGGCAAGCACTGCAGCGATATAAAGCTTTGCAGGAGGTCGAACCAAAATCGCTGATTAATCTCGTCGCATTCGAACCACACTGGGGACAAGGCACAGGAGGCATCGCAGGCCTGCGACTGATACCGGAAATATCAACGGCACGCTGGACTGGCGGAGCAATGCCATAGCCTTTGAGTGCCATATGGCCCTGCTCAGTCATCCAGTCCGTTGTCCAGGCGGGAGACAGGCGCGTGGCAATGCGCACGCTATTAATTTGGTGTTCACTCAGACACTGTTCGATTGCCTGACTGATTTCAAACATTGCCGGGCAGCCAGAGTAAGTCGGGGTAATCGTCACCACGCACGTATCCTGATCCCAGGACACTTCACGTACGATACCCAGATCCACAATCGACAGCACTGGAATCTCTGGGTCGGCAACTTGTTGCAGCCAACCCATCACTTGTTGCGCGTCAATCACCAGCTCGCCCCCGGATAGGCGCGTTGCAAAAACTGCATTTCAGCAAGCAGGAATCCAAGATGCTCTGTATGGCGTCCAGTACGACCACCACGAAAAGCCGCATGCATCGAAGCCTCAGCTGCGGGCAAGGTCAATATTGCCTCGGCCATCACCTGACCAACATGCTCAGACCAGACAGCTTGCAGGGAGGAGACTTTCGGTCCCCAGCCCTCTTTTTCCCAGACAATATCAATCGCATCGTCGACAAACAACTCACCCGTATAAGGCCAGAGGGCATCGACAGCATCTTGCATGCGCTGATGACTTTCAGCTGTGCCATCGCCCAGCCTGACAATCATGTCTGATGCGCGTCTGACGTGATAAGTGACTTCTTTAAGAGACTTGGCAGCGATTGCTGAAATGTCGGGATGCGTGGAGTGCGTCAGACGCTCGAGCAAAAAATAATGCCAGACATCAAAGAAAAACTGCCGCACGATCGTGCGAGCGTAATCCTCATCGGGCAACTCCGTCAGGAGAACATTGCGAAACTGATTGGCGTCCCGCAGGTAGGCCAGTGCATCTTCATCACGACCTGCATCTTCTAGCGAGCCTGCCAGCGAGAGCCACATACGCGACTGGCCAAGCAAATCCAGTGCAACGTTGGTCAGTGCCATATCTTCTTCGATTGCGGGCCCGTGTCCACACCACGCCGACAGACGCTGCGACAAGACCAGTGTGTTATCGCCCAGACGCAGCAAACCTTCAACCAGCGGTGTCGCTGAGGCAGCCAACTCTGTGGGCGTACGTTTGACCTGATTGCCAGTGTTATGAGCCACATCCGCAGATATGGCAGGGTCTTGCTTAAGTACGATTGTCATGATGACCGCCTTACATGTGCTTGACTTCTTCCGGCATCGGGAAGAAAGTCGGGTGGCGATAGACCTTGCTGTTGGCTGGCTCGAACAATGAGTCTTTCTCAACCGGACTGCTCGCTGTGATGTCGGCGGCGCGCACGACCCAGATGCTCATTCCTTCATTGCGGCGGGTATAGACATCACGCGCATGATTGACAGCCATCTCTGCGTCCGAGGCATGCAGACTGCCTACATGCTTGTGTGCCAAGCCGTGCTGACTGCGAATAAAGACCTCCCAGAGAGGCATATTTTTACTGTTCATGTCATCCTCGTCACCAGATTGATTCTGGTAAAAATTAATCCAATCAGGCCGCAGCGCGTGCGTCTTTTTTCTCAGCGTAAGCTGCCATGGCATCACGTACCCATGCGCCCTGGCTGTGCGCATCACGTCGCGCTTGTAACCGCTCACGATTGCAGGGACCATTGCCTTTGAGCACCGCATAAAACTCAGACCAGTCGATTGCACCGAAATCGTAGTGACCACGCGCGGCGTTCCACTTAAGATCCGGATCGGGGATCGTCAGACCGAGATGTTCAGCCTGTGGCACGGTCTGATCGACCATTTTCTGACGCAGATCGTCATTAGAAAAAAGCTTGATCTTCCACGCCATGGATTGCGTGCTATTTGTCGACTCGGCATCTGAGGGACCAAACATCATCAGTGCAGGCCACCACCAGCGATTAAAGGCTTCCTGAACCATCGCGCGCTGCTCCGGATTGCCGTCTTTGCACATGGCGAGCAACAGGTCATACCCCTGACGCTGGTGAAAAGACTCCTCCTTGCAGACGCGCACCATGGCACGTGCATAAGGACCATAAGAGCAGCGGCATAAAGGAATCTGGTTAATGATGGCTGAGCCATCTACCAGCCAGCCAACCATGCCGATATCCGCCCAGGTGAGTGTGGGGTAATTAAAAATACTTGAGTATTTTGCACGTCCAGCCAGCAAATCGTCATAGAGATCTTCACGGGAAACGCCAAGCGTTTCGGCAGCGCTATAGAGATACAGACCATGACCGCCTTCGTCCTGGATCTTGGCCAGCAAAATCGCCTTGCGCTTGAGACTTGGCGCACGGGTGACCCAATTGCCCTCAGGCAGCATGCCCACGATCTCCGAATGCGCATGCTGGGAAATCTGACGCACGAGGGTTTTACGGTAGGCCTCAGGCATGTAGTCTTTCGGCTCTATCTTGATACCGTCATCAATGCGGTGCTGAAAGGCTTTTTCGGCACCAGACAGTTGCTCTGCGGTTTTGACCTGCGTGACACCAGTCTCTACAAGTTGCGCGTACATATTGAAACTCCGACGGGAATGAAATGAACCGAACCGTATTATTTAATACATATTTTTTGGTGTCAACACAAAAACTGTATCACTTCATGTTTTGTGTATCATGACAAACCCTTACACATTTTGTATCGCCTGGCGCACTTACTGAGCCCCCCTTGAGCAAAACCTCTACTCAATGACTAAAAAACCACCCACCCTGCAGAGGCATCTCGAACAAGTCATCGCCGAGGATCCTCCTCGTGCGAAATCCCTTTGCGTGACGGTTCTTGGTGACGCAGTGGGGTCCCACGGTGGCGTAGCCTGGCTGGGGAATATGATCGATTTACTCGAGCCGCTAGGGATCAACGAAAGACTGCTGCGCACCAGTGTGTTCCGACTGGTGGCACAGGGTTGGCTCAAATCAGAGCGCTCGGGCAGACGCTCGCGTTATGCCTTGGCGGATCAGGGTCTTAAACTCACCGCTCGCGCCTCGCCAAGGATTTATGTCGGACCGCCTATGGACTGGGATGACTCCTGGACCGTTGTGATCCTGCCGCGCTTTGGCAGCCATGGCCTGGCAGAGCGCAACGCATTGCGTGACCAACTCGTATGGGAAGGTTTCGGAGTGATTGCGCCTGGCGTCTTTGCGCATCCGCATGCCAATGCCCAAATTGCACATGACATTCTTGAAAAACTCGGATTGCCGGACCTGGCGCTCGTATTGCATGCGAGTGACAACGCAGCCCCTGGCGGACTGCCGATTGCCAGTCTGGCGACACAATGCTGGAATCTTGAAAATTTATCACAACAATATCAGCGATTTTACGAAAGGTTCGCCCCTTTTGAGGCCCTGACAAATTCAGACATCGATCCCAGGCTCGCCCACATGCTGCGTGCGCTGCTGATCCATGCCTGGCGAAGAGTTGTGCTGCACGATCCGCAGCTGCCCGCAGCGATGTTGCCGACCCCCTGGGCAGGACAAACTGCGCGGGCATTGTGCGAAAGACTGTACTGGAAAATTTTTGTAGCGAGCGAAATCTATCTGGACAGTCAGTTAGCGCCAGATAATCCGCAGCACCAGCCCTTATCGAGCAGCGTATTTACTCGCTTTGGTGGTGCACCAGCGGATGTGATTGCGGCGGTTCAAAGCTTGATGAATGTTTCCCGGTAATACTTGAGCTCTTCGATAGATTCGTGAATATCAGCCAGCGCCTGATGTTTACTGTGTTTCTCAAACCCTTTGAGCAATGCCGGATTCCAGCGACGTGCGAGCTCTTTAAGCGTGCTCACGTCAATGGTGCGGTAGTGAAAAAACTGCTCCAGTTTTGGCATGTAATTAAACATGAATCTGCGATCCTGGCTGACGGTATTGCCGCACAAAGGAGACTTACCCGCTGGCACGTATTGCGACATAAACGCAATCAGTACATCCTCAGCCTGGGCCTCGGTCATCGTTGAAGCCTTCACTTTGTCGATCAGGCCGCTTTTGCCGTGGGTGGAGGTGTTCCACTTATCCATGGCGCTCAGAATTCCGTCCTCCTGGTGAATGACCAGTACAGGGCCTTCGGCAACGACTGTCAGGTCAGGCTCGGTGATCACCACAGCGACTTCGATGATGCGCTCACGCTCCGGATCCAGACCGGTCATCTCCATATCCAGCCAAACTAGACGAAACTCATTGGTCGTAGCCGTCGTGCTCGCCGTCTTGGCACCCTTTTTTGCAGCCGTATCAGTGGTGTTGGCCATATAATCATCCAGTTAAAACGTGATTTTCTCACATGCGCTCAAAGAGAGTGCTTTGAACAGCGGCTCGCGCCCAACGACAGGTCCTATGCTCACTACCCTTTTCATTGTTTTCCTGCTGTCCACCCTCTCTGTACGTTTGTGGCTCGCGACCCGCCAGATTCGTCACGTGCAATTACACCGGGCGAGTGTGCCAGAGGAGTTCTCCTCAAGGATCGGTCTGACCAGCCACCAACGGGCGGCGGACTACACCTCAGCGCGCGTGCGCCTGGCGATTTTTGAGACGATTTTTGATGCCGTGATTCTGGTTGGCCTGACACTGCTAGGCGGCCTGCAAATTCTTGATAATTTTGTCAGCACGCTTAGCTCACACGATTTGTTGCGTCAGATCCTGCTCATCGTAGCTCTCGGGTTATTGCTCGGAATCATTGGCCTGCCTTTTTCAATTTATCGCCAGTTCAGTCTCGAAGCTAAATTCGGTTTCAACCGGATGACGCCAGGTTTATTCATAGCGGACACATTAAAAGGCATTCTGGTTGCAGCCATCATGGGTTTACCGCTGCTCGCAGCAGTCTTGTGGTTAATGGCCGAGGCAGGAACGCTTTGGTGGTTATGGGCCTGGGGTCTGTGGTCCGTCTTCAATATCCTGGCTTTATTAATCTATCCCACCTGGATTGCACCACTTTTTAATAAATTCACTCCACTTTCAGATGAGAGCCTTGCCTCCAGTATCAATGGGCTTGCGCAGCGCTGTGGCTTTGCACTCAACGGTCTGTTTGTCATGGATGGCTCCAAGCGCTCCGCGCACGGCAATGCTTATTTCACAGGATTCGGACGCACACGCCGTATCGTGTTTTTTGACACGTTGCTGTCGCGACTCACCACAGAGGAAATTATTGCAGTGCTCGCGCACGAACTCGGGCACTTTAAACATCACCACGTGATCAAACGCATGATCATGAGCTTTGCGGGCGCACTATTCTTTTTTGCGATCCTCGGCTGGCTTGCCCAGCAATCATGGTTCTACACGGACCTGGGGGTCGTCCCGCAAATGGGCGCACGCAACGATGCCATGGCTCTGATCTTGTTTTTCATGGTGATTCCGGCATTCACTTTTGCACTGACCCCGCTGTTTAGCTGGTTGTCCCGCAAAGACGAATTCCAGGCAGATTTGTTCGCGACGCAACAAAGTTCAGGCGAGCAACTGGTGTCCGCCCTGGTCAAGCTGGTGGATGATAATGCGTCCACCCTCACGCCCGATCCGGTTCACTCTGCTTTTTACGATAGCCATCCACCGGCTGCTATTCGTATCCGTCACATCCTCGCATCATGACCGAGCGTACAACGGGTCGCGTCATTGCAGCACATGGCCGACACTACACAGTCGAGTCACCTGTTGGCACCCTGATCAAATGTTTTCCACGGGGTAAAAAAAATGATGCGGCGGTGGGTGATTATGTTGAAATCACCATGCAGGGAGCAGACGAGGCTGCTCTGGAAAAAATCCTCGAGCGCAAAAATCTTCTGTACCGTTCTGATGAAAATCGCAGCAAACAGTTTGCTGCGAACGTAGATCAGTTACTGATCGTCATTGCAGTCGCGCCAAATTTTTCAGATGATTTACTGGGGCGTTCGCTGGCTGGTGCCTGGTCTGCCAACATCACTCCGGTTATTGTGCTCAATAAGGTAGACCTGATTGATGGTCTGGAGGCTGCCCGCGCCAAGCTCGCCCCTTTTCAGGAACTTGGCGTAAAAATCATCGAGATTTGCGCGAAAGATACTCAGCAGGTCGAATCACTGATATTGCCTTTACTTAAAGGCAAGACTTCAATGCTTCTTGGACAAAGCGCGATGGGCAAGTCAACGCTGCTCAATACACTGGTGCCCCTGGCGCTTGCCGCTACGCGCGAACACTCCGTCGCCCTGGGCGCGGGTAAACACACAACCACCAGTACCCGCCTCTATCACCTACCTGATAACGGTGGTGAGCTCATCGACTCGCCCGGATTTCAAGGGTTTGGTTTGATACATTTGAGCCGAGAAGAGATCGAACAAGGTTTTCCAGAGTTCAGCCGCCATATTCCAGAATGTCGCTTCTACAACTGCACGCACCAGCATGAACCGAATTGTGGCGTGCTCGCGGCACTCGGACGTGGCGAGATCAATGCGGCCAGACACGCACTCTATCTGCGGCTAATTGAGGCTAAAGCCTCACATGACTCGCACTACAGCTGATGCTCAATTCATCAAAGTGGAAGTCTGACAACGCACTGCTTACTTATTTCTGTTGCGCACCCTGCACTGCGGCCTCAGATAAAATCTGGCACATGCCCAACAGCATCGCCGCCGTTGCGCCCCAGATGAAATACTGATTCCAGGGAGCGGAATAATATTGACGCGCACTCCCATCAGCAAGCTCGGCACGATGCAGCCGGAAATTAGCCGGGTCGGTCAGGAATGATAGCGGCACCTCAAAAATCTCAGCGACCTCAAAGTTGTCAGGACTCAAGGTGAATCCTGGCTCGACAAGTGCGGTAACGGGGGTAATCGCAAAGCCCGTCGATGTCAGATATCTGGGCAAGCCTCCCAGTACCTGAACAAAATCCCTCGATAAGCCTGTTTCCTCTTCCGTCTCGCGTAACGCTGCGGCCACAGCATCCTCATCACTGATCTCAATTTTGCCACCGGGGAAACTGATCTGTCCTGCGTGATCATTTAAATGCGCCGTGCGCTGCGTCAAGAGCACTGTCAGACCGTCTGGACGCATGACAAGCGGTACAAGAACCGCGGCCTCAACAGGTGTGCCCTCACGACCAGGATAGCGGCGCGCGGACTCATCCGGTATGTCCAGCGGTCGCTGAATATTGGCGCCGAGTACCGACCTGACCGCCTCTACCGTCAAACGTTCAGGTGGTACGGCTGTAAAAGCGTGCGTGGAGGCAACCCAGGGCTGAACATAGGGATCAAAAGCAGGTCTGTGCGGAGGACGACGTACGCGAGTGCTTTCTTGCGGTTGATCAGACATTTTTACACAAAGATAAAACAAAAATAATTAAAGATGACCTCCTTTTTAACCGAATCTAGCCAACAATATGGAATAATCATTTTCACCATTTTCAATTAAGCATAAAACACGATGACAACCATACTGATTCAGGGCGGCAACGTCCTTGATGTTGTTGCACTAACCCTCAAACCTGCCGACGTACTGGTTGAAAATGGCAAGATCAGCCAGATTGGTGCCGGACTCAAGGCACCTGAAGGCTCACAAATCATCAATGCGAAAGGTCTGACCGTCATGCCTGGCATGATCGACTGTCATACGCATATCGTAGCCTCCCAGGTTAATCTGGGCTTGAACGCCAATTTGCCCAATGCGCTCGCCACCCTGCGCGCAGTTCCAATATTGTCAGGCATTCTCATGCGTGGATTCACAAGCGTGCGCGATGCAGGCGGCGCAAACTGGAGTCTGGCCGAAGCGACACGCACGGATATTGTCGACGGCCCCAGAATATTCCCCTCGGGACGTGCCTTGTCCCAAACAGGCGGTCATGGTGATTTCCGTGCCCGAAGCGACATCATCGAACCTTGTGCCTGCTCACAACGCGTGGGCAATATCTCCCGCGTCGTGGATGGCGAGGACAACATCCGTCTGGCCATCCGAGAGGAAATTCAGATGGGTGCATCACAGATCAAGATCATGGCTTCGGGTGGTGTTGCCTCGCCCAATGATCCGATTCATTTTCTTGGCTACTCGGAAAAAGAAATCCGTGCTGCCGTAGAAGAAGCGACCAATGCGGGCACCTACGTCATGGCGCATGCTTACACCCCGCGCGCAATCAGTCGCGCGGTCCAGTGCGGTGTACGCACGATCGAGCATGGCAATCTGGTCGACGAGAGTGCTGCAAACGTCATGCGCGAGCACAACGCATTTATGGTGCCGACACTGATTACATATGAAGCCCTCGCAAATGAGGGTGCAACGCTCGGCCTGCCTGCAGAGTCGGTTGCAAAAATTGAAGGCGTAAGAGGTGCAGGTAAAAAAGCACTGGAAATCCTCGCTAAAGCAGGTGTCAAAATGGGTTTGGGCTCAGACTTGCTCGGCGCGATGCACCGTCACGAATCGCAAGAGTTGAAACTGCGTGCTGACATTCTTGGATGCGGCATGGTTTTGCAACAAGCAACACTGATCGGTGCTGAAATCATCGGCATGACTGATCAGCTCGGCGTCATCCGCGCTGGCGCGATTGCTGACCTGTTACTCGTTGATGGCAATCCTTTGACTGACATCTCCTGCCTGCTCGGACAAGGTGATCAAATCCGCACCATCATCAAAGATGGCAAAATCTACAAACATTAATTACTAATAAACACTGGAGCAAACCTTAATGGATCGTCGTAGCCTCTTAAAGCTCTCCGCTGCCTCAGCAGCTCTGCAAATGTTGCCTGGTTTTGTCTTTGCCCAGACCGGCGGGACATTCCGTGTAGGTTCGCTCTGCCCGGTCACGGGTGCTGGCAGCCCATATGGTCCAGGCATGCAGCAAGCAATTCGTATGGCTGTCGATGAGATCAACGCGTCAGGTGGAGCGGGTGGTGTCAAGCTTGAGTTATTTAGCGAAGACAGTCAGACCAAACCTGATGCAGCGGTGCTCGCTGCAAAAAAATTAATCGAAGTCAATAAAGTTCAGGCATTACTGGGCACCTGGGCATCTGGCGTGACCTTGGCTGTCATGCCACTGACCGATGCCGCGGGCGTCATTGAAATGAATACATCTGGCGCGCCTGCCATATCGACACTTGACACAAAAGATCTGGTTTGGCGCTATCAAGCGACCAACGATCGCTTTGGTCAGGCCTTTGCCGAGATCTGCAAAAAGAATGGCTACAAGCGCCCTGCCACCATGGCCTTCAATAACGCCTCCGGACTAGGCAATACACAAGGCTTTACCAAAGCCTGGGAGGCCTCTGGCGGCAAAGTGGTCGCCCACGTGACCTATGAGCCTAATCGTCCCAGCTATCGAAGCGAACTGCAAAAAATTCTGGATGCCAAACCAGACGTCATCGTCACTGGCTCTTATCTGCCAGACACCACCATCATTTTGCGCGAGTGGTTCCAGTCCGGCACACCGGTCAAATGGATCATGCCAGGCTGGGCTGCCAGTCCGGATCTCGTCAAGGCGCTAGGCAACGAAGTCACTGAGGGCATCATCTCCGTTGATAGCGTCTCAAACGAAAAGAGCAAGTCCTACGCGCACTACGACGCCTTGTATACCAAAGCCACGGGCAAGTCAGGCTCAACGAACGTCTACGCGGCCATGACCTACGATATGGTGATCGTGCTTGCTCTGGCTATCGAAGCTGCTGGCCCCGGTGCCACAACGGAACAAGTCAACGCAAAAATCCGTGAGGTCAGTAATCCAGGGGGTACGCAAGTATTTACCTTTACTGAAGGCAAAGCTTTGCTAGCCAAGAAAGAAAAGATCAATTACGAAGGCGCATCAAGCAAACTGGATTTTGACAAGTACGGTGATGTCACACCTGATTTCGGTGTGTATGTGATTGAAAAAGGCTTATTGGTCAGAAAAGACGTTGTCTCCATCCCCGCTGGCGTCTGAGTTTGATTCAATTTATAAATCTGCTGATCAACGGCATCACTGAAGGCTTGGTGGTGGCGTTGCCGGCACTTGCCATGACGCTTGTCATGGGCGTCAATCGTTTCCCCAATGCAGCAACGGGGGACTTCATGACAACAGGTGCCTTTATGGCGGTGGGCGCTCAGCTACTGGGCGTGCACTCTCTGGTGCTCGCAACAATTGTTGGTGCGCTGATCACTGCCGTGCTGTCTGCGGCCTCGTATGAGCTGATTTTCAAAAAGCTGGCGCGCCAACCGATGATTGCCTCGTTACTGGCTGCGATCGGCCTGGGATTTTTATTGCGCAGCATGATTTCATTTTTTGCCGGTCATGACCAGCGAACATTTAACGTGCCATTGGTCAGGGCCTGGAATTTTGATGGTATCCGGATTTTGCCAACGGATCTTTCTATCGCAGGCGCTGCGCTCGGATGTCTGGCGGTCGTCTTTGTACTGCTCTATCGTACGAGCTTCGGACGACAGCTGCGGGCAGTCTCCGACAACCCCGATCTGGCACGCGCGAGCGGTATCCGTGCGCGTACGCTGATGATTGGTCTCTGGCTGCTAGTCGGCGTACTGTCTGCAATCGGGGGGGTACTGCTTGGCATGAAAGCAGTAGTGATGCCCGAGCTAGGGTGGGATCACCTGATACCGGCCTTTGCAGCCATGGTGCTTGGTGGAATTGGCAGCCCCGTAGGCGCAGTGATCGGCGCCTTGCTGATGTCCGTGGCTCAAGAGCTTTCCGTACCCCTTCTCGGACCGTCCTATAAGCTTGTTCTGTCCTTTGCAGTGCTCGCACTAGTCCTTCTTATTCGCCCAGCCGGCTTGATGGGCCGTGTGGATTTAATACGGTAAATACAGATGACTGCCTACCTGCAAGCCATTGGCATCATTGCCCTCATTTATGCATTACTTGCGCTCGGACTGAATTTACAGTTCGGTCTGACCAGACTGGTTAATTTCGGCGTAGTCGCATTCTTTGCAATCGGCGCCTATACCTCTGCCCTGCTCGCACTCGCTGGCGTTCCCCTGATATTGAGCTTTGCCGCTGCGACGATTCTCGCAGGCATCAGTGCATTGCCCTTGGGATTGCTGTCTCTTCGCCTGCGTGAAGACTACTTAGCGATTGTTACTCTGGGCTTTTCAGAGGCCGTACGTATCACCATTCAACAGGAAGAGTGGCTGACAAAAGGTGTTCAGGGTCTGCCTGGAATTCCGAAAGTGTTTGCCTCACTCGGTCCTGCGGCCTCCGATACCGCCTTGTTCTTTATTCTGGTGCTTGTGACGGCATTAGTCGCCTGGGGCACCGTACGTCTGACCCGTAGTCCTCTTGGGCGTTTATTGCGGGCGATCGGTGATGATGAGCCAGCGCTGATGGCGTTAGGTAAAAACCCAACAAAATTCAAAGTTCAGATTTTTATGGTCGGGGCTGCGCTTGCCGGCCTCGCCGGAGCCTTTTACGCGCATTTCATTACATTTATCAGCCCTGAACAATTCATCCCGCTTGTGACTTTTTATGTCTGGATGGGTCTCATCATGGGTGGCTCGGGTACCGTGCGTGGCGCACTTGGAGGTGCCGTGCTGCTGATGATATTTCTCGAAGGCTCGCGTTTTATCAAAGACTTCATCCCGGGTGTCTCTGAGGTACAGATGGCAAGTGTGCGTCTGGCTGCAGTCGGACTCGCGCTGATTTTGGTCACCATGTACCGTCCCAATGGATTATTTGGGAAAAGTACATCATGATGCTTCAAGTGCAGAACGTGAGTTGCAGGTACGGTGGCTTTACTGCGGTTGATAATGTGTCACTATCGCTGCAGTCAAAAGAAATCCTCGGTATTGCCGGTACAAACGGAGCGGGGAAAAGCACGCTATTTGCAGCGATTGCAGGTCAGCAAACCGCATCCAGTGGAAAAATACTATTCCAGGGTACGGATGTCTCGCGTTTGCCACCTTACCTGCGCGCGCAGAACGGGCTTGTCAGAACCTTTCAAGTACCGAGAGAATTCAAATCCCTGACGGTCCATGAAAATCTGATGGTTGCCGCACCGAACGCGCAAGGTGAACAGCTGTATGCTGCACTGATAACAACCTCCGGCCGCATGCGCCGTGAGCAAGCCCTGGCGGAAAAAGCAGATCAAATTCTGGGGTTCTTAAACCTGGCTAAAGTACGTGACACGCAGGCGAGCAAACTCTCCGGTGGTCAAAAGAAATTACTCGAACTCGGCCGCGTACTGATGCTTGATCCCCGCTGCATTTTGCTCGATGAACCGTTTGCCGGTGTCAATCCAGTGCTCATCGAAGAGATTTGTCAGCATGTACATACACTGAACGCACAGGGCATCGCCTTTATTGTGATTGAACATCACCTACAAGCCTTGAAGTCGCTCGCAAAAAGATTGATCGTCATGGACCGCGGTACAGTTCTTGCTGAAGGTGATCCACAGTCTGTGCTCGATGATCCGCGTGTACAGCAGGCTTACATGGGAGGTGTCGCATGAGCTTGCTCTCTTTACACGCGATCTCTGGTGGCTACAGCGAAGTAGACATCATTCATCAGATCAGTCTCGAAGTCCAAAGTGGTGAGATTGTTACGATCGCGGGCACGAACGGCGCAGGAAAATCAACATTAGTTAAAGCGGTACTGGGACTACTTCCACGTATGAGTGGTCAGATTTCACTAGATGGTTGTGAGATCACCACGCTTGCCGCCGAAGATCGCTTCTACGCAGGACTCGCCTACGTACCTCAAGTTGCCAATGTATTTTCTTCACTTACTGTGCGAGAAAATTTACTGGTTGTACGTGGAGTCAAACGGGTTCAATCACGTATGCAGGAGGTCCTTGAGACCTTCCCTGCTCTGGTAGAAAAACTATCTCAGCGTGCGGGCAATCTTTCTGGCGGTGAACGCCAGCAATTAGCTTTTGCACGCGCACTGATGCCCTCACCAAAACTGATGGTGTTAGACGAGCCGACAGCAGCGCTCGCACCGGCGCTAGTGGATAAAGTTTTTGAACTCGTCACGCAATTGCCCGAACGCGGCGTGGCCGTTCTGATGGTCGAACAGCGAGCGCGACAGGCACTAGAGATCAGTGATCGGGGCTACATCCTCGACCAGGGACGATGCGTTTTGTCAGGTCAAGCAGATGCGCTGCTAGCCGACAGCAAAATGACCCAGCTCTATCTGGGCACGCGTTAAAAGACTGACCTTTCAACTGAAATTAGTTGAAAGGTCTAGTTAAAAAAATATTACGCCCCAGTACTCACTCTTTTGTGGCTGCCCAGTTTTTTAGAACATGTGGCGCACGCCAACACCTACCCCGGTGCTTTTGTTGGTATCCGTATTATTCAAATTATTCATGTAAGAAAAGTACGCATACATGTTGGTGCGTTTTGTAAAGTCGTAAGAGTAACCAATGTTGTAAGCACTTTGATTCGCCGCATTATTTCCCTGCGAAATCGTGGCCAGCGTCCATGATGCAAATACACGAGAGGCTTGGTTGACGGGTACGGTTACGCCGACGAGATAGGCGTTCGAATCGAAAGACTGATTGAAGTAAAGTAGGCCGCCATTGCTACCCCAATAAGGATTATTCC
Organism: Sheuella sp.; assembly: GCA_030650995.1. GTDB lineage: Bacteria > Pseudomonadota > Gammaproteobacteria > Burkholderiales > Burkholderiaceae_B > Zwartia. The sequence goes on from JAUSCY010000090.1 coordinate 33,830, forward strand.
CTTCATTGGGTCCGGTCATTCCATCACCTTGCCCCCTGATATTGCCACCGCGGGACTGACCATAAGCCAGCGCTAGCTTGGCGACATTGAAATCGTAAGACGCACCAAGGTTCCACGCGGAAGGGTTGGTCTCACTGGCATTGACAGGTGCGTTAGTACCGATCAGTTTGTCATACGATGCTGCAATATAAATCGGTCCAGAAACGTATTTGGCGCCTAAGGTGATCTGGCGATTATTGTTTGCACTCTCGTAGTTATAAGCGGTTGTGCCATAAGCATTGGGTGTAGCGCCAGAGTTGTTATAAAAGGCAGTTTCACCCACGGCAAATGAATAGCCCAGACCGGCCTGAAAACCATGAAAACTGGGGGTCTGATATTTAACCGCATTGCTTAAACGATCCATATTTGTGGTACCAAACGCAGCACCCATGCTGGCCTGACCAAAGCCAAGCATAAATGGATCGATCGCACCGAAATAATCAGTTGCAAAGTTGTATTGGCGTCCCATACGGGCGTAGCCCCAGACCTCATTTTCAACACCGAACCATGCTTGACGTCCGAATATTCTGGAGTTTTGTTCTGTTGTCCCATTTCCCAGATCAAAACCATTTTCCAGCACAAAAGTAAGCTTATTACCACTGCCCAAATCCTCTACGCCTTTCAGTCCAAGGCGGTTTCCAGATTGCGTACCATAGGCCATTCCCACATTATTTCGGTCGCGCAGATATTCACCATCAATTCGCATATAGCTCACGCCAGCATCCAGTACACCATAGAGAGTGACAGAGGACTGAGCAGAAGCGATACCGCTTAACGCACACAATAAGCTGGTAGCAAGAATGGATTTATTCATTTTTTTACAGTGAAGAGGGTTTTAAAATTCGATGATTCATTTTTGTAAAAAGACTATTTCGCTATACTTTTTTACAAAATATAAACTTTAGTTACATAAACTGCCCAAAAAAAAACACCCGTTTCAGGGTGCTTTTTAATGCAGGGAACTAGTAACTAGTAACTTAAGCCGCTGCAACAACGGTCTTGCGGACCAGTTTTTCTTTAATACGTGCTGACTTACCTGAACGATCACGCAGGTAGTAGAGTTTTGCACGGCGGACATCACCACGGCGCTTGACTTCAATCGAAGCGATCTGGGGTGAATACAACTGGAATGTACGCTCAACGGCTTCGCCAGAGGAAATCTTGCGAACGATGAAAGCTGAATTCAGACCACGATTACGACGTGCAATGACGACGCCTTCGAAAGCCTGCGCACGCTTACGTGTGCCTTCGACTACATTAACGCTGACGATAACTGTGTCGCCAGGTGCGAATTCGGGGATTGCTTTGCCACCAGTCAGGCGGGCGATTTCTTCTTTTTCAAGAATTTCGATCAGGTTCATAACAACTCCATGACATCATGCTCTCGGTAAGGTTGATATTTTTGGTGCACACTTGACCTATTCAGGCGGCACAACCGGGCAGAGGATGTAAACGTTAGCCCATGATTCTACTACATTTTTAGGCTTTGCATGTCCTTATCAGCCCTTCTCCTCGTTATCACCGCTGCCATTGCACATGCAACCTGGAACTTATTAAACAAGAAGGCCGCCCATGTGGGTCCAGCATTTGTCTTTGCCTATGGATTCTGCTCGACAGTCATTTATCTGCCCTGGGTGATATGGATTCTGGTGTTTGACGACCCAAGCTGGAGTTTGCCTGTCGTCTTATGCATTTTGCTCTCTGGCGCACTGCATCTCATTTACAGTCTGTGCCTGCAACGCGGCTATCAAGTTGCGGATTTATCTGTCGTGTATCCGGTCGCACGTGGAACTGGCCCCTTGCTTTCCACCTTTGGTGCGCTTTTATTCATGAGTGAACCCGCAAGCGTACGAGGTATCAGCGGTATGCTTTGCGTAGTACTAGGTGTTGTATTGATTGCCACACAGGGTCAAATCACCCGATTGCTGACACCCACCGCAATCGTCGGGGTCAGATGGGGGATGTTGGTCGGTACACTGATTGCAGCCTACACATTGGTGGATGCCTATGGAGTCAAAACGCTGGCCATTGCGCCAGTTTTATTCGACTGGGCGACCTGCGTCACAAAAACAATCATGATGCTCCCGCACGTAGCACGCAACCCAAAACAAGCCAGACAAGCTGTCAAGGGTTATTGGCATCTGGCATGGGCGATCGGCTTACTGTCACCGCTGGGCTACATCCTGGTGCTCTACGCACTACGCAATGGCGCAGCGGTCAGTCTGGTTGCACCCGCCCGTGAAATGTCCATGCTACTCGTCACACTGGCGGGGCTGTATTTCCTGCGCGAGGCTGTCGGCTGGGGTCGGCTAGCTGGCTGTTGCGCCATCGCAGTGGGTGTTGTGTTACTGGCGGGTGGTTGAGACCACGCCCAGCATTTAAAACCCTGCTGCGTTACCAATCCATAAGAATGCAGGAACCATCGCGCCCCAGAAGGCTAACAATGCAATATCAGAAATCATCTGACGGGTTGTGGTGCCTGAGTCAGCAACGGAAGACGAAGCAAACGAGGGAGAGTATGAGTGACGGATTTCGCGTTGCATATTGATGCTCCTGTATCTTTACATCTGTTAGGTACCGCCCCCACTGCTTTCGAAGCGGAGGCGGTGGCCGGGGACCTAGAACCGGCAAAATCTATTGGTGTCGATGTTTGTATTTAAATTAACTATCTCTAACTATCTCTAGATAATTTATTACGAACACTGATTCCATAAACAGTACTGTACACATTTACAGTACTGTTTGCAAGCACAGTATTTAAATCGCAGATTTTTTACAACAGATCAATCAACTGCGCCTTCGCAGCGCCCAGCCGGCCAAACAGAAAATCTGTAGGAAAAACAACAGGCGTGCAGAGTCAAGCTGTGCTAATTTTCAGTCTTCAAAAAATAACAAATACACCCATTGCAGACATGAAAACATTTACTTCCAGTCACGCTCTTTTTCAGGTTTTTAGTGATCACGACATGGATCGTGTCTTTCTGGTTCCAGGGGAAAGCTACCTCGGGCTGCTAGACGCGCTGGTCGATTTTCCAAAAATTGATGTTGTCACCTGTCGTCACGAGGGTGGCGCAGGCTATATGGCCGTTGCTGACGCACGTCTCACACGCCGACCTGGCGTAACGTTGGTGAGCCGCGGCCCAGGCGCATCCAACGCTGCGATTGCTGTGCATACCGCTCAGCAAGACGCGATTCCGATGATCCTGATCATTGGTCAGATCGCTGCACGCGATCTGCGTCGCGAGGCTTTTCAGGAAATCGACTATCAAAAGATGTTTGGCTCCGTCGCCAAGTGGGTGTTTGAGTGCCAGACGCCAGAGCAACTTGCCCAAGCTGCATTCAAAGCGATCAGAATCGCGACTTCAGGTGTCCCGGGTCCTGTTGTACTGGTTATTCCTGAGGACATCCAGCAACAAACGGTAGAGAAGCCAGCATTTAAAAATCATCCTCCAATCTTTGGTCTGCCTGATGCAAAGACATTAGAAGCAATTACAGCCAAACTTGCCCGTGCTGAAAAACCTGTTGTCATTGCAGGCGGAGAGTTCGACTGCCCAGGGGGACGTGAGGCGCTAGCTGCCTTTGCGCACCACTGGAAGCTTCCAGTCATGGTTTCGTTCCGCCGACACGACATCTACGCCAATGATGATCCTTTATATGTTGGCGATCTGGGGCTCTCGAATCCAGCCGCCCAGATGGCCAGTCTGCAGCAAAGCGATTTCATTATTGCGCTGGGCACTCGCCTGGGTGACATCACAACGCAAAACTATACCTTCCCACAATACGCTCAAGCTACACAAACCTTATTGCACTGCTATTCTGATTCACGCATGATCAACTGGGATACGGTGGCGGACTTTCCACTTGTATGCGATACGGTCGGTCTGGTGAAAGTCCTCACGCAACAACCTGCACCGGTGCCAGGTTCAGCTCGCCAGGCCTGGCTGGAAGAACTCCGTGGACATTCGCAAAGCTGGGCTGCCTGGCCTAACCGGGTACCCAGAAAAGGAGTGAACTTTACCGAAGTCGTGCGTGCAGTGATGAATCACGCCCCGCTCGACACTACGATCTGCCTGGACGCGGGAACGTTTGCCGCTCCGGTATATCGTCATTTCACCTTCAAAACAGGTCAACGGCTGATGGCGCCACTCGCTGGTGCCATGGGCTATGGCACACCTGCAGCACTCGCCTGTGCGCTTCGCGAGCCGACCCGCACGACGATTTGTATGGTGGGAGATGGTGGATTTCTGATGACCGGCAATGAAATGATTCTCGCCGTAGAGCGTCAGCTACCCATTGTTTTCATCGTCTCGAATAACGCGAGCTACGGCTCGATCCGACTACATCAGGAGCGTGGCTACCCGGGTCGTGTCAGTGGTACAGCGTTATTTAACCCGGATTTTCATGATCTGGCACGCAGCTTTGGCATGGAGTCTGTTCGCATCCATACAAAAGAAGAGATCGATGCGGTAATCATGTCTGCAATCAGTCAACGTAAACCAATCCTGATTGAGGTCAATACCAGTCTGGATGCCATACTGCCCTGAATCTGATTTTGAGACAGGTCCCTGCGCTTTGTAGCGCGACAGGGACCCGTTTTGATTCAGGAGCAATATATTAACGATTAGGCTGAGGTGTAATCCGCAAATAAGGGAGAACCTCTTTGTAACCTTTGGGGAACTTCTGCTTAATCACTGCTTCATCTTTCAAAGATGGGACAATAATCACATCATCCCCATCCTGCCAGTCTGCAGGCGTCGCGACAGAGTGACTGTCGGTCAGCTGCAGCGAATCAATCACTCGTAGCAACTCATCGAAATTGCGGCCGGTACTGGCTGGATAAGTGAGCATCAGTCGAACCTTTTTTGCAGGATCGATAATGAATACAGACCGCACAGTCAGGGTTGCATTCGCATTAGGATGAATCATGTCATAGAGCGTCGAGACTTTACGATCTTCATCCGCCAGAATAGGGAAATTCACTTCGGTATCCTGAGTTTCATTAATCTCAGGAATCCACTTATTGTGCGATAACGCGCTATCAACAGATAGAGCCAGCACTTTCACATTACGCTGAGCAAACTCGTTAAACAGCTTGGCGGTTTTGCCGAGTTCGGTGGTGCAAACAGGCGTGAAGTCTGCAGGATGCGAAAACAGGATGCACCAGCTATCACCGAGCCAATCATAAAAATGAATGCGACCAACGGAGGAGTCCTGATCAAAATCTGGGGCGGTATCGCCTAATCGAAGTGCTGACATGTTGTATCTCCTGGCAAAATTTATGATGTTTATTGTGGACTTAAATCTTTCTGTACGAAACGAATATTCACTTATATATTTATACCAAATCTGACTGACTGAATGCCTGCGAGATGGTGACACCGTGTTGCATCTGCAAACCTAGCGACTGCACACGCGGCAAAATTGCACCTGCGTAAAAAACTGCAGTAGAAAACTTATTCTGCATAAAACTAGCGTCTGACTCCAAAGAAGCAGACTCAGCGCAAACAATCGCGGCCCTGGCAAATAACCAACCGCCTAAAACATAACCCGTGAGCATCAAATACGGCACACTGCCAGAATACACCGCACGCGGATCAGATTTGGCATTATCCAGCACGTATTGAACAGACTGTTGATACATCTCAACCGCGGCAAGCAACTGATCGTGGATGAGTTGCAGTCCCGACCGGTGCGCCGGTGAGCATGTCTGCACTGCTTGAGCCAGATTCCCAATGGTTACACGCATTGCATGTACGAGTGAAAAAGCTGTGGCACCAGCATCGCGTAACGTTTTGCGTCCAACCAGATCATTGGACTGTATGGCAGTGGTTCCTTCGTAGATCGTCAGAATGCGGGCATCGCGGTAAAACTGCGCAGCACCAGTCTCCTCGATGAAACCCATACCACCGTGAACCTGTACGCCCAGGGAGCTGACCTCGAGCGAACACTCCGTCGAAAAACCTTTCACGACAGGAACCAGATATTCATACAGTGCGTGGTTTGCAAGACGAGCTTGCTCGTCCGGATGTTCTTCACTTAAATCATCCACAGAGGCCGCCATGCAGGCAATCGCGCGTGCCGCTTCTGTCAGACCACGCATCGTTGTGAGCATACGCTGCACATCAGGATGCTGCACAATCGCGACCGGACCCGCCGAGCCTTCAATAGCACGGCTCTGTACCCGGTCCCGCGCATAGGCAATCGCCTTTTGGGTCGCGGCCTCGCTCACGCCTACACCCTGAACCCCCACAGCAAACCGGGCTGCGTTCATCATGATGAACATATACTCGAGTCCGCGATTTTCTTCGCCAACCAACGTCCCAAGCGCGCCTTCACCCACGGCACCTTTGCCATCACCAAACAGCAATACCGCCGTCGGACTGCCATGAATACCTAACTTATGTTCAATCGAGGCGCACCAGACATCATTACGTGCACCGAGCGAGCCGTCATCATTGACCAGAAACTTTGGCACAACGAAAAGCGACAAACCCTTGACTCCTTGAGGAGCATTGGCTGTGCGCGCTAACACCAGATGGATGATGTTTTCAGCAAGATCATGCTCACCGAAAGTAATGTATATCTTCTGGCCAAAGATCCGGTACTGGCCATCTGCCTGCGGCACAGCGCGCGCATTAACCATAGAGAGGTCTGAGCCGGCCTGCGGTTCTGTCAGATTCATCGTGCCCGTCCACTTCCCCTCTACTAGGGCCGGGACAAAGCGCTGCTTGAGCTCCTCGGAGCCTGATAACAGGAGTGCCTCAATCACACCATCTGTCAGCATCGGACACAAGGAAAAGGCTACGTTAGCTGCATAGAGATTCTCTGTCGTGGCTGTCGCCAGTAACCGCGGCAAACCCTGGCCACCGAACTGCTCAGGATGGCGTAAGCCTTGCCACCCTCCTGCGACAAAATGACCAAAGGCTTTCTTAAAAGACTCTGGCATCCTGACTGTGCCATCGCTGTAGACAGGAGGATGCTGATCACCATCCCAGTTGGTAGGTGCGATCGCTTCCTCAGTAAATTTAGCGTTTTCTTCGAGTACGGCCTCAATCAGATCCGGCTCGACAGCTGAGAAAGCGGACAGCTTAAGTAACTCAGGCATGCCAGCCAGATGCTCGAAAACAAAGCGAAAATCTTCAACGGGTGCACGATATGTCATGATTTTAACTGTCAGATAAGATTGACTAATCTTACTACTCTGTACTTACCCTGGGATTACGGTTAGCTACCTGCTCAGAAAATGATCACCGAATCAGCACCCCGGGGGAAGCTGGGATCGATCCCGGAATTTTGTTCATTGTCACCATGACGGAAAGCAATTCAAACACGCGACTGGAGTAGCCCGCGTTCTTGAGCGGAACGCTGAATACCTCGCCCTGGTAGTTCGTTGAGACAACCACGTCGTTTGTTGAAAAACGATTCCCTTTGTCCACGACAAGAATCGGAATATCCTCGTACTGATCAAAGGCGTTTTTCACGCGAACAGTCGTCACAACCGGAGTGAGACCTGATTGCAATGCAATCACACGCCCCAGATAACGAAATACGCCTCTAGTCGAACGCAATCTAATTAACAGCGAATCATCACGACTGGCGATCTCTCCTGGACGTACCGCTTGTTTCGTCGCATCCGGCGAGTTGGGTGGTGACTTGCCACAATCCATATGCAGACCATAACGACGAGTTTCCTTATGTGAGTCCATGCATAGTTTGGCACGCGGCACCACACGACTGATCTGGAAACCTTCCGGATGATTTCCAACCTTGCGGAATGTGAACTTTGTCTGGAGGAGCTTGGAAATCTCTGGCAAAAGCTTTGAAAAATCTTCTTTCGATAAAACCGGGCCCACATCGATCACATCGTTTGTCACCTCTGATGTCAACCCATCCTCCAGCAACGCAGACATCAGCGATACAAACTGGTTATATCTCGGACTTGTCGGATCGTTAAGATATTCTTTTCTGACACCATCTTTTCCAACTGTTTCAATCGAATCTACCAGCAGTGCAGTGATGAATTCCTTTGGCGGAGAGTCAGATTTCATGAAAAAATACATATCATCCAAAGGCGTTTCTGTGAGGAACCCTCTGAAAAACTCTTCATTATTTAATGAACCCAGACTAAAGGTAAAAGAACGATTTGTTGTGAGCTGTGAGGAGAGGTTAGCGCCGCTCCCTACGCGAGGGGAAAAATAGCCACTGACCGACCCCGGATCGACCCCCTGGATAGTCGCGCCAATAGAGTTGCTCGTCGCGATCGCACCGGTGCCTGCGACCGTCGTGACATCGGTAAAAATCAAGGGTAGATTGTTCGATGCGCGCAACATATTCGCGAGCAAGGACTTTTTCTGATGCATATCCATTGCTTGTTCATAAGCCTCGGTCATGTCATTAAAATCAGGTCCGATCGTCGAGCAACCATGCAACACCAGCGAACAGGCAAGACTCGCTGTGACAAATAATCCCCTGAATTTTCCACGTAACAACATGATCAAGCACCTTAAAAATAAACTGTCTGGACACACATCAAGATAGACATGGAAAGAATAATAAATTTCAAAAAAAACCCGTCCTTAGGACGGGTTTTTCGTTTACTGAAAACGCTTACAGTGCCGTGACAATCTCAGGCACAGCCGTAAACAAGTCAGCAACCAGACCGTAATCAGCCACACCAAAAATCGGTGCCTCGGTATCTTTGTTGACAGCAACAATGACCTTGGAGTCTTTCATACCGGCCAAGTGCTGAATGGCACCCGAAATTCCAATCGCCACGTAGAGCTGCGGCGCGACAATTTTGCCAGTCTGGCCAACCTGCCAGTCGTTGGGGGCGTAGCCAGCATCAACCGCTGCACGTGATGCGCCTAACGCTGCACCAAGTTTGTCTGCAAGTGGATCAAGGATTTTGAAGTTTTCTGCGCTGCCCATACCGCGACCGCCAGAAACCACCACGCGCGCACCGGCCAATTCTGGACGATCACTTTTAGCGACTTCACGACCAATGAAAGTCGACTGACCCGTCGCGGCTGCGCAAGAGATTGTCTCGACAGCAGCGCTTCCACCAAGGGCTGCCGCATCAAAACCTGTTGTACGCACAGTAATGACTTTTACTGTATCGGTCGACTGCACCGTTGCAATCGCATTCCCAGCATAGATAGGACGCTGAAAAGTATCTGGAGAATCAACAGCAATAATCTCGGAGATCTGGGCGACATCAAGACGGGCAGCCACACGTGGCGAAACGTTTTTGCCTGAAGCTGTAGCTGCAAAGAAAATGTGGCTATAGCCACCAGCAAGCGCCAGTACCTGTTCGGCTACGTTTTCAGCGAGCGCGTCAGCGAAAGCTGGTGAATCGGCCAGCAATACTTTCGAGACACCTGCGATTTTGGAGGCTTGCTCTGCAACCGAAGCCGCATTTGCACCAGCAACCAGCACATGCACGTCGCCACCAATTTTGGAGGCTGCAGCAACTACATTCAGCGTTGCGCCCTTGAGCTGGGCGTTATCGTGTTCAGCAATGACTAAAACTGACATGGTTACACCACCTTTGCTTCGTTCTTGAGTTTATCGACCAGCGCCGCGACATCAGGCACTTTGACACCTGCAGAGCGCGATGGAGGCTCTGAAACCTTGAGTGTCTTCAGGCGTGGATTCACATCAACGCCCAGATCTTCAGGTGAGAAGGTATCGAGCTGCTTTTTCTTTGCCTTCATGATGTTAGGCAGCGTCACGTAGCGCGGCTCATTCAAGCGCAAATCAGTCGTCACGATCGCAGGCAACTTAAGCTCGATTGTTTCCAGACCGCCGTCGACTTCGCGTGTCACACGGGCAACACCCTCGCCCAGCTCAATCTTGCTTGCAAAAGTAGCTTGTGGCCAGCCCAGCATCGCAGCCAGCATCTGGCCGGTCTGATTGGCGTCATCATCAATCGCTTGTTTACCGAGAATGATCAGACCAGGCTGTTCTTTTTCAGCAATCACTTTCAACAGCTTTGCTACAGCCAGGGGCTGCAGCTCGACATCGGTCTGGACCAGAATACCGCGGTCCGCACCAATCGCCATCGCTGTTCGCAAGGTTTCCTGACACTGCGCCACGCCACAGGAAATAGCAATGACTTCAGTGGCCGCACCCTTTTCTTTCAGGCGGGTGGCTTCTTCGACACCGATCTCATCAAATGGGTTCATCGACATCTTAACGTTTGCGATATCCACACCCGACTGATCTGACTTGACGCGAACCTTGACGTTGTAATCAACGACGCGCTTTAC
>JAUSCY010000093.1 GCA_030650995.1 Sheuella sp.
GGACCGCTTGATAGCAGTCGTAAATCATGACAAACCTTTGAAATTTTCACTGCGATGCGTTTCAAAACTCCGGATAGCTGCACAAAAGCGCCGCAATCCTGTGTGGCTTCGATCAAATTGGGCGCCGTCTCAAGTGGCAGGCCTGTAATTTCGCAAAGGTGCGTCATGACGCGCTCTGCATATTCAGGGTGCGTATTGATTCCTGTACCGATTGCTGTTGCGCCCATATTGACTTCACAAATCAGAGGGAGTGCCTCGCGCAGGCGCAATACGTCTTCGCCGAGCATGACTGCATAGGTGCGAAACTCCTGGCCCAGCGTCATGGGCACAGCGTCTTGTAATTGAGTACGTCCGACTTTGAGCAAATCCTTGAATTCGACCGCCTTAGCTTCAAAAGCCTCCTGCAGGCTCGCCATGCAGACCAGCAAGTGCTGGCAACCCCGGTAAGTAGCGATTTTTAAGGACGTCGGGTAGACATCATTGGTGGATTGGCTCAGGTTGACGTGTTCGTTCGGGTGGAGCTTGTCATATTGGCCACGCGCATAGCCCAGGAGTTCAAGCGCGCGATTGGCAATCACTTCATTCGCATTCATATTGGTCGACGTGCCAGCGCCTCCCTGGATCATGTCAACCAGGAAATGCTCATGCAATTTCCCTGCGAGTATTTCGTGGCAGGCCGCAACGATTGCCTGGCAATGTTTGCCATCGAGCATGCCAAGATCGTAATTCGTCAGGGCTGCGGCCATTTTGATTTCAGCCAGCGCACGCACCAGATCAGGAACCATGGAAATCGGCAGGCCGGTAATCGGGAAATTCTCAATCGCCCGTAGCGTGTGCACACCATAATAGGCATCAAAGGGCACGTCACGAAAGCCAAGTAAGTCATGCTCGCTGCGCGTTGCGGGTGAAACTTGCTGATTAACTGTGGCCATGCTCGCTCCCTTTTCGAATGATTCGAATCATCATCGCACAGAGCTGCACAGAAAGTGTGAATTTTCTGTGAACAGATTGCAACCGTTTGCAAGCTCGTTGCATAATCCATGCGCAGACATACCAATTCAATATTTTGACAATGGTCTAAGGAGTGATTGTGAAAACACCAAGTTTCAGGCTGGATGGGCGACGTGCGCTGGTGACAGGTGGAAGCCGGGGCATTGGTCAGGCTGCAGTGTTCGCTTTAGCCGAAGCGGGCGCGCATGTAGTCGTCGCCGCGCGAAATGCGGGCGAAGTCAACGAAGTCTGTGCGCGGGTGCGCAGTCAGGGTGGTCATGCTTCGGCCTGGATTGTGGATGTGACCGATTCGCAAGCGGTGACGCAGGGTATGGTTGAGCACGGTCCTTTTCAGATTCTGGTGAGTAACGCAGGGATGAATCGTCCGACCTTACTGACAGAAATGCAGGATAGTGACCTGGATGCGGTGCTGAATCTGAATGTTAAAGCTGCCTTTTATGTCGCACGCGAGGTCGTTCGAGGCCTGCTGGAGGCCGGTTTGCCGGGCAGCCTGATCAATATTTCTTCACAGATGGGTCACGTGGGTGGATTTAAACGTACAGTTTATTGTGCAACCAAACACGCGATTGAAGGCATGACCAAGGCTTTGGCGTGGGAAGTTGGTGCGGCGGGAATTCGTGTCAATACAATTTGTCCGACTTTTATTGAAACCGATATGACGCGCGGCATGTTGCAAGACACTGCCTTTCTTGACTCCGTGACTTCGAAAATCGCATTGGGGCGTGTCGGACAGCCACAAGATCTGATGGGCGCTGTTGTGTTTTTGGCTAGCGACGCTTCGGCGATGGTGACCGGATCCTCTCTGATGGTCGATGGTGGCTGGACAGCAGTGTAAGTCTGCGCAAATTCGAACTGAGCAAATAAGTCGTTCCAGACCAATGGGCCCTTCCTCGTGAGTCATACCAAACCTGCCACGCTGTCTGATGTGGCAATGCTTGCTGGCGTCAGTCAGTCCGCAGTGAGCCGAACCTTCACGCCCGGCGCGAGTGTTGCGCCTGCGACGCGCGAGCGTGTCCTGCAGGCTGCGGCTCAGCTGGGCTACCGACCGAACGCTATTGCTCGTACGCTCACTACGCGCCGCTCCCGCATCATCGGGGTTGTGGTGTCTTATCTGCAAAATCAGTTTTATCCTGTCGTAATTGAAAAGCTCTCACAAGCTTTGCAGCGCCATGGTTATCACGTGCTGTTGTTTGTCAGTGACGGGCACGAAACGGGGGCGACGGTTGATGACAAACTCATGGATGTCATGCAATACCAGGTTGATGCTCTGGTGCTTGCAAGCGTGACACTTTCATCGGCTATCGCGCAAGGTTGCCGGGCCGCCGGTGTGCCTGTCGTGTTATTTAATCGAACGGCACCGATCGATGGCGTGCATTGTGTTTCCTCGGATAACTATGCCGGAGGACGTCTGGCAGCCCAGACGCTTCTGCAGTCAGGCTGTCAGCGTATCGCATATATCGCGGGTCTTGAAGACGCCTCGACCCAGTTTGAGCGCGAGCAAGGTTTTATGCAGCAGATGCAAGAGGCAGGCGTTAAAATTTTTGCGCGTGCACAAGGCCGTTACAGTTACGAAGCTGCCTGCGAGGCTGCGCGAGAACTGTGTTCAAAAGACGTAAGACCCGATGGTATCTTTGCTGCAAATGATCATATGGCCTTAGCGGTCATGGATACGTTGCGCAGTGAACTGGGACTGAAAGTGCCGCAAGACGTTGCTGTGGTCGGCTTTGATAATGTACCGCAGTCTGCTTGGCCGGCCTATGGGCTGACAACCATCGAACAGGATGCTGAAGGGATGGTGAATGCGACGGTAGACGTACTGATTCAGGCAATCGAATCGGCATCAAAGAATGAATTATTTACTTCCCGCAAGATTACTCAGCCGGTGCGTCTGATCAGACGCACCACAGTGAAAGGCTGAGGTGAAAGGCTGAACGTTCCTATTTTTGCTGGACTTGCATGACGCGCCACGTCATTTGCTTTTTGCCGTCCGCGTCCAGGACTTTTGCATTGACGCGTTTCGCAACAAAACCTTCTGGCAAATCAGCCTGACCCGTGACGTACTGGTAGTGTTGGATCTTTAAGTCAATCGGGGGCAATGTGATCGTTTCATTGCGACCATCTGCGTGCCGCCCTTCAAAGGCGAGAATAAGTTGGCCAGTAAATGTCGGACGATCTGACTTTTCCTGCATGACCCACACCAGGTAGGAAAGTTTTCCGCCTGTCTTACCTTGAGTGAACTGTGCCGTGCTGATGCCGACTGAGCCGTATTTCGGATCAAACGGTAAGGTGAGTGCAAATTGATTCAGCTGATCTTTCAGAGGCGCGACGATCGATTGCAGTTTGCCCAGCTCTTGCTCAAGCGTTTTTCGGACTTGGGTGTTTTCAGTGCGTTCAAGATCGAGTTTTTGCGTGAATTCTTCGACTTGGCTTTGCAGGCGCTGTTTTTCAAGCGTGATGCTGTTCATGTCATTGATCAGTTTTTGAGAATCAAGAACCGAAAGTTGCTTGGGGCCGTAGCTCGTCTGAACGAATAGCACACCACTTGCGCCAAGCAAGATACCCACAAGCAGGAGCACCAGCCAGCTCGGCAGTCCCTTGGAGCGACGGCTCGTCTCATAAGGGGAGGGTTTGAATACGGCTCGTTTGGCTTGAATTCGAATGACCATAAAAAAGATTCCTTAAATTGACCTGATACGTTGATCAAGTTCTTCGAGTCGTTGTGGCGTACCAACATCGACCCAGGCACCTGTATGCAGTGTGCCAGAGACTGCGCGATTTGACATTGCCTCACGCAAAAGGGGAGCCAGTTTAGCTGGCTGGCCAACGAGCGTTTGGCTGAATAATGCCGGGGCATAAATACCTATGCCAGAAAAGGTGTAACGATTCAGTGCGCCTGTTCCAACCTCTCCGGATTGTGACAGATCAAAATCACCCTCAGGGTGGTGGGCAGGGTTAGGCACAAGTAAAAGCCACGCGTGCTGAGCTTGCGTGGTGAGATTTTTTGCAATCACCAGGGCCTCATTCACATCCCAGTCACACCAGATGTCGCCATTGATGACCAGGAAGGGATCTGAACCCAGCATGGGTAGTGCTGTGGCAATACCTCCCGCCGTCTCCAGAGCCGATGTCTCGGCTGAGTAGCGAATATTCAGGCCAAACTGCGCACCCGTGCCCAGCGCTGACTCAATCAGATTGCCAAGCCAGGCATGGTTAATGACCACCTCACGAATGCCGGCCCTAGCAAGTTTTTCCAGGTGCCACACAATCAGAGGCTTACCTCCCACGGGCAATAGTGGTTTGGGCATGGTGTCGGTCAGGGGACGCATTCTTTCACCCCGCCCAGCGGCCAGAATCATGGCATGCATCAGAAGGTGTATCCGACGCTAGCTTGTACGTTATCGAGCTTGTCCAGCACTCTGAGCAGAGGTTTAAAAGCGATATAGCGACCCGCTACCTGCCTGACATATTGTTTGACGCGCGGCATGTGCGCGAGATAGGCGGCTTTGCCATCTCTGTGATTGAGTCGTGCAAACACACCAAGAATGCGTAAATTGCGCTGTAAACCCATCCATTCATAATCTTTATGGAAATCAGCAAAATCAACAGGTACGGCAAGCCCCTTTTTGCGTGCAAGTTCCCAATAACGGATTGCCCAGTCTATTTGCTTGGGTTCTTCCCAGGTGGTGCGGGCATCCATGACAAGTGAGGCCAGATCGTAGGTGATCGGACCGGCTACGGCATCCTGAAAGTCCAGAATGCCAGGGTTTTTCCCATGCCAGGGCTCTGTGCAAACCATCAGATTCGGAGAATGGAAATCCCGGTGCACCAGCACGACGGGTTGACTGACATTATGCGCAACCAGCAGATCAAACACACCATTGATTGCCAGAAGTGAGGTCTCATCAAGCGGGCTGTTGCAGTGAACCGCTGCATACCATTGTGCAAACAGGCCGAGCTCGTCTTTCAGGCGGATTGCATCGTAGGCAGGCAGTCCTTCGTGCTGTGCTGTTTGCATTTGTACGAGCGCTTCAAGCGCATCGCGATAGAGACTTTGCAGCGTTGCATCATCAATACCCTGCTCAATCCGTGCGTAATAGGTCGTAGGCCCCAGGTCACTGAGCAGCAAAAACCCCTCATCCACGTTCGCAGCAAGAATCCCGGGTACGTTCAGACCCACTTGCGCCAGCCGCTTATCCACATCGATAAAAGGGTGGCAATCCTCCTGCGCGGGGGGGGCGTCCATGACAACCAGCGTGCCTTGTGCGGCATTCAGCCTGAAATATCGTCTGAAACTGGCGTCACTGGAGGCTGACGCCAGAGAATCCAGCTCAAGCGCTAGCTCTGCAGGCAGTGATGACAGCCATCTCAGCATGGGTTGGAGTCGAGGATCGGTAACAGGATTTTGCATGATAAAAAACGATGAAAAGTCAGTCATTTTAGAGGGCGCTGAGAGAGATCTCGCAGGTTCTGACGGATTGTGCCGTGCTTGCCTATAATACCGGCTGGTTGCACCTTTTTAATGCCACAATGGGCAGGGTGTGTTTTTTGCCTTAAAAGCCCAGCATTAAGGTTATCTTTCTGAACGTGCGTATTTTTCTCTCCCTGTTGCTTTTGCTAGTTTCCAGTATTGCGACAGTGCGTGCGCAAGACTCGGGCGTGCTCGCCTCTCAGGCATCGACTGGATCGCCTGTGCTTGTACGTGGGCTGAAAGTCTCGCCCGCCCTGAATAAACCCACCACACCCGATAAAGAAATGCCAGCCTTTCTGGAAGCACGCGAAATGCGTGGTGACGGACAAAATAATGTTGTGCTTGAGGGCAACGCCGCCATGAGGCGTCAGGATGCCGTCCTGAAAGCCAACATTATTAATTACAACAAGTCTACGGGCGTCATGGACGCGCAAGTCAATGCCAGACTGGTTCGTGATGGCAATATCGTGTCAGGCACCAGTATCACCTACAACACCGACAATGGTACGGCGAGTATCGATCAGCCTAACTTCTGGCTTGAAAGCGGTGGCGCAGGGGTAGGGTCCTGGGCTGACGTTTACAACCGTAATCAGATGAGTCTGACGGATGTCACCTATAGTGGCTGCCCTTGCCCCCAGCCCTCCTGGTACATCGAGACAGAAAAGCTTGACCTTGATTTTGAAGAAAATGAAGGCGTTGCACGTAATGGCGTGCTTTATTTCAAGGACGTGCCGATCCTTGCCTCGCCCTACCTGACATTTCCGCTCAAAAAAGAACGTAAGTCAGGATTTCTGTTGCCGACCTTTGGCTCGACAACCAACACGGGTATTGATTACACGCAACCTTACTATTTCAACCTGGCTCCCAATTACGACATGACCATGCAGCTGCGTGCCATGTCCAAGCATGGCCTGCAGCTGGGCGATGAATTCCGTTATGTCGGTGAAAGCTATTCCGGCTACATGGCGGGCACCTATCTGAGTAATGACATTACGACGGGTACTGATCGCTGGCTCTATACCGCGATGCATTCACAAAGTTTTGGCAATGGTTTTTATGGTGGTTACAACCTGAACAGAGTTTCAGATGACAACTACTTCAAGGACTTTGCCAGTATTGCTGTCAATCAGGCCGCATTGACTTACCTCCCAACAGTTGTGAGTCTGGGCTGGGCCGATCAGTACTGGTCGACCGGTATTCAAACCATGACTTTCCAGACGATCGCGCCGACAGGCACGACCGTTGCGCCTCAATACAACAAAGTGCCCGAATACACGGTTAACGGTGCGCGCTTTGACTATGGTGGTTTTGATGTGCAGTCGCAAAATACGCTGACAGCGTTTCAGATGCCACTGGACAAGCGGTTTGCGATTGGCCCGGGTGGTTCGTTACGCTGGAAACCTGACGGCCAGCGTGCCTTGTCATACAACTCGATCGCCTATCCGATCGTCAAGCCAGGTTGGTTCATCACCCCCAAGGTGGCAGTGAGCATGGCGCAGTATCAGACCGAGTGGTATGGACTGGAAAACTGGTACGGCTATGGTCAGCCATCAAATTCCCGCGTACTGCCGATCATGTCGGTGGATTCCGGTATGACGTTTGACCGGGATACGTCTTTCTTTGGTAAGCCATCGCTTCAGACGTTCGAGCCCCGTGCTTACTACCTGCGTGTGCCATATCGCGACCAGTCACAACTTCCGGTCTATGACACGACACTGGCAGATCTGAATTTTTCCCAGGTTTTTCAGGAAAATATTTTTGCAGGTTCAGACCGTATCAATAACGCGAACCAGGTCACGGCAGCGTTAACTACGCGCTGGCTGGATGCTGATACAGGTTTTGAAAGGCTGAGTCTTTCATTGGCGCAGCAGTTTTATTTTGAAGACCAATACGTAACATTGCCTTTCGAAGTCCCACGTACCAATACGCGCTCACTTTTCTTGCTGGGAGGAAATGCTGCCCTGACTGACACGACCACAACGGGTGCAACATTCCAGTACAACCCCTATACCAGTCAGTGGGATCGCGCACAGGTGGTGACACGCTGGCGTCCTCAGCGTCTCGCGACCTTGTCGTTGTCTTATCGTTATCAGATTAATCCTCCTCCAGATGCGATTTACCAGACACAGGGTCAGAATCAGATCAGTGCCTCCGCACAGTGGCCATTGAGCAATCGCTGGTATACCGTTGGTCGTGTGGATTACACCTTTAACAAGGTGGATGCGCCTAGTACGATTGATCCGAGCATTACGGTGGCGATGCCCAAAGTGACCCAGGCGATTCTGGGGCTGGAGTACAAGGGCGATTGTTGCTGGAGTGGCCGTATGGTGTTCCAGCGTTACGTCGTTAGCGCAGACCAGACGAACACCGGGGTGTTTTTTCAGCTGGAGCTAGGCGGCCTGGGAGCACTTGGCCAGAACCCCATGGGTATGCTCGGCAAAAGTATTCCGGATTATCAAAATATTAACTCTCCGATTCCAAACGTTACAAAGTTTGAAAGGTACGAATAATGCAAGTTGCTGGCGTTTTACGGAAATTCCTGACCACCCTGATCTTTTGTCTCGGGTGCGGGTCAATCTTTTTTGCCTCAGCGCAGACCACACCAGCACCGCAGACCAATACGACATCCAAGGCAAAGCCTGCGGCGGTCAAGTCACAAGCGAGCTCTTCTGACTCAGCCACTGCAACCAAGGCCAAGACGGCTTCGCCAGATGTTGAAGCGGATACGATTGTCGCCGTGGTGAATAAAGATGTGATTACGCAGCGCGAATTAAGCGTGCGTTTTCAACAAGCTAAAAATGAGTTGCGTCAGAAAGGACAAACTCCGCCAGATGATTTGTTGATGCGTGATGTGCTGCAGAGACTCATTCAGGAGCGTCTTGAAAAACAGGAAGCCAAGCGTTTAAAAATCGACGTAACGGATGCCATGGTGCAAAAGGCGATCGATTCAATCGCGCAGCGTAATAACCTGACGGGTACGCAGGTACGCAAGCAAATTGAAGCCTCTGGGATGAGCTGGGATCAGTACCGGGAAATGATTCGTCGTGAAGTCATGCTTGAGGGCTTGCGTCAGCGTACAGTTGACGGTACGGTTTTGATCTCTGATGCAGAGGTTGATGCCTTTTTGCGTGATCAGAAAGCCCGTCAGACAGGCGGCTTGGCTGCGATTGCACAGCAAAACGCACCACCGCCTGTGCAGCAAGCTGCGCCCGCCCGGCCTGCTCCGCAGGCACGTCCCAACCAGCCTGCAATCCTCGGCTTAGGGCAAATTCTGATTCGTGTGCCAGAAGGCTCCTCAGATGATCAGGTCAAAGCGTTACGTGACCGTGCGCAGGATGCTCTAACAAGAATCAAGCGTGGTGAGAGTTTTGAGAAGGTTGCTCAGGCAGTCTCTGAGGGACCAGAAGCAAGTCGGGGCGGTGACATGGGAGCCAGACCGTTTGAGGGATGGCCGGACTTGTTTCTCAAAGCCGTGGCTAACGTGAAAGATGGTCAGGTTTCAGGCATCATCCAAAGCGGCAACGGATTTCATATTCTGAAAGTAATGGGACGTGCTGGTGGTGCGCAATCCGCTCCTCAGGCAGCGCCTGCCCAGGCACCAGTTGCTGCTGCGGGTCCTGTCGGTGCAAGAGGCAATCCGGGTGCGCAGTCTGGTGCGCGCCAAGGCCCAATGCCGGTCGAGCAAACCAAAGCCAAACATATCCTGATCAAGACTTCGCAGGTTGTATCCGATGAGATTGCTCAGCAAAAGCTGGCTCAGATCCGGGAAAGACTGGTCGAGGGTAAGGAGTCGTTTGCTGATCTGGCCAGACGCTTTTCAAACGACAGCTCTGCTCCTCAGGGTGGGGATCTCGGTTGGTTGAATCCAGGCGAAACGGTTCCTCCTTTTGAGAAAGCGATGAATAACCTCAAGGTGGGTGAGATTAGTCAGCCGGTCAAATCTCAGTTCGGCTGGCATCTGATCGTTGTCGATGATCGCCGGACACAAGATATGGCAGAGCAGTTTGAGCGTAATCAGGTCCGTCAGCGGCTGTTCATGCAGCGTTCCGAGGCTGCTTTCGAACTATGGTTGCAACAGATCCGTAATCAATCCTATATCGATAACCGCCTTGAAAAACGTTTGAATCAGGCGAAGGAATAGTTTGGCTGCGGCGCATCAGGCACGTAAGCGTTTCGGCCAGAATTTTCTGGTCGATCAGACTGTTATCTCATCTATTGTTCGTGCAATAGCTCCTCAGCGCTCGGATCGTCTGCTTGAAATCGGACCCGGATTGTCTGCGCTGACAGCCCCGCTACTGGATTGTCTCGATCATCTGACCGTCATTGAGATTGATCGTGATCTGGCTGCCAGGCTGCGTAATCGCTACCCAGCTGATCGTCTCACGATTGTGAATGCCGATGCGCTGCAAACTGATTTTGCGCAGTTTGGTGAGGGCTTGCGGATAGTCGGAAATTTACCCTACAACATCTCTAGTCCCTTGCTATTCACTTTGGCGAATTATGCAGATCAGGTGATAGATCAGCATTTCATGTTGCAACGCGAAGTGGTGGATCGCATGGTGGCCGAGCCGGCAAGTGGCGATTACAGCCGACTAAGCGTGATGCTGCAGGTTCGCTACCGCATGGAAAAATTGTTTGATGTCGCACCTGAGGCGTTTGATCCGCCTCCCCGTGTGACCTCTTCGATTGTTCGCATGATCCCTCTTGGTGTGGACCGACCGCGTGCGGTAGATGAGGAGCTGTTCAGCAAGGTTGTTCAGCGTGCCTTTTCGCAGCGCAGAAAAATGCTGCGCGGTGTGATGGGTGAGTGGACCGCTCTCATACCCTGGTCAGAACTGGGTATCGAGCCCACCTGGCGGGCTGAGCAAGTCTCTGTGGCTGGTTTTATCGCACTGACTGATGCGCTGCACGCTGCGGGCGTGCGCTGAATATCAGTCTTTAAATCACATTGTGGCGTGCGGACAACCAGAGCCGCATGATGTCCTGTGCACGCTCTTCAAGTAAAACAGAGGCGTTTTTGCAGGCTTCCTCCAATGTGCATGGCCCAGCTACCAGACTGAATGCAGCATGAATTCCTGCTGCATAAAGCGCCTGGTAGTCCTTGCCGAGCGAGCCAGCGATGGCTACGACAGGTACACCCGCGTGACGGGCGACGCTCGCAACGCCCATCGGTGTTTTGCCCAGTAACGTCTGAGCATCCATACGGCCTTCGCCGGTAATGACCAGGCTTGCACCTTGCACCGCGGCGGCAAGCCCCCCGATTTCGGCGACGACCTCAACACCAGGCCTGAATTTCGCACCCATCCAGGCGAGCGCTGCAAAGCCGAGGCCACCGGCAGCACCCGCTCCGGGCAGTGTGCTTACGTCTGTACCGAGTTGTTCAGCACAGCATTTGGCAAAATGCTCTAGCGCCGCGTCCAGGATTTTCACCTGTTCGGGCGTTGCGCCTTTTTGGGGACCAAAAATAGCTGATGCACCCATCACCCCGCACAGAGGATTGTTGACATCAGAAGCGATGGTGATTTCCACACCTGCCAGGCGTTTGTCGAATCCGCTGGAATCAATCCTGGAGAGCATATTGAGTGCGACTGCTCCACGTTCAATATGCTGGCCACTGGCATCGAGCAGACGTAAGCCGAGCGCTTCGAGCATGCCTGCGCCCCCGTCATTCGTCGCTGAGCCGCCCAGACCGAGCACGATGTGTTTGGCTCCGGCATCGAGCGCATACCTGATTAACTCGCCCACCCCGTAGCTGCTGGCCAGCATGGGATCTCGGCTGTCAGCCGGAATATGCTCCAGCCCTGCAGCCGCAGCCATTTCGATGATTGCGGTCTGTGAGGGCAACCAACCCCACTTGGCATCAATAGGCTTGCCCAGCGCGTTTTCTACTCGGTTGATGTGCGCCTGACCCTGTGTCGCGGCAAGCACCGCGTCGACAGTTCCCTCGCCACCATCGGCCATCGGTATGCAAAGAATATGCGCCTGAGGTGCTGCACGTTTGATGCCTCGGCCAATTGCCTGCGCGACCTCGGGGGCGGATAAGCTTTCTTTAAATGAGTCGGGTGCGATGACAATTTTCATTTTTTTATCAACCAAAGAACCAATAGCAGACTGCGATTGAGGCGAGTACGCCCGCCAGATCAGCAAGCAATGCGCAACCCACCGTGTGCCTCGCGCGCTGAACACCGACAGAGCCGAAATACACAGCAACCAGATAAAAAGTAGGTTCCGTACTTCCTTGTACCGTTGCAGCGAGCAGCGCAGCAAAACTATCGACTCCGTGAAATTTCATGGTTTCAATGAGGAGCGCGCGTGCAGCTGTTCCGGAAAAAGGTTTAACCAGTGCAGTGGGCAATGCATCGACGAAGCGAACATCACCCTCAAAAATCTGTACGACCCATCTGATACCGTCCAGCGCGATATCAAGCGCGCCCGAGGCACGTAAGACTCCCACGGCACAGAGCATGGCAACAAGGTAAGGCAAGAGGTCTTTGGCGATATCAAAGCCCTCGCGCGCGCCTTCGAGAAAGGCCTCGTAGACGTCTACTTTGCGCCACGCGCCCACTGCGACGAACAGCACAATAATTCCAAAAAGAACTAAGTTACCCGTCAAGGACGATACTTGCGCAAGTGCTGCTGCAGATAAACTGAGCGCACCAGCCATGACACTGCCGAGAAACAGTGCAATACCGAATATCCACATTAATACGACCGGGTCACGCAGTGGTAAACGCTGTATGAACGCTACGGAAAGAAAACCGGTAAGCGTTGAGGCACTTGTAGCCAGCAAGATCGGTAAAAACACCAGAGTAGGATCTGGTGCTCCCTGCTGCAACCTGTACATGAAAATACTGACAGGGATCAGCGTGAGCGATGATGCATTGAGCACCAGGAATAATATTTGCGCGTTGGTCGCTGTTTCAGGGTCAGGGTTCAGGCTCTGTAATTCGCGCATTGCGCGCAGACCGATCGGTGTGGCTGCATTATCCAGCCCCAGTCCATTCGCAGCAAAGTTCAGGGTAATCAGACCGATGGCTGGGTGGCCTCTTGGCACACCAGGCATCAGACGTGCGAACAGTGGGCCAAGCCAGCGGGCCAGCGTATTGACCATGCCAGCATGCTCTGCGATGCGCAAGAAGCCCAGCCAGAGCGTTAGGGTGCCGAACAGCACCACCATGATCTGGACAGACAGCGCGGCCATCTCAAACAGACTGGCCACCATCTGACTGAAAATCTGGCTATTGCCAAGCACTAGCCACTGCGCCAGTGACGAGACTGCTGCGATCAGAAAAAAACTCAGCCAGAGAATATTGAGCATGAAAGGTATCTGCGGTGGGTCAGCTGGTTTTCTTCTGGATCAGCTCGATTTTGTAGTGATCGGGATCTTCAACGAAAGCGATCACTGTTGTACCGTGTTTCATTGGACCCGCTTCGCGAACGACCTTACCGCCTAATGCGCGGATCTTGTCGCATGCCGCATAGGCATCATCAACTTCGAGCGCGATGTGACCGTATGCAGTGCCCAGGTCATACGTATCGGTATCCCAGTTGTAGGTCAGTTCAAGCACAGGACCCACATTTTCATCTTCATAGCCGACAAAGGTATTGGTGAAACGCCCGGAGGGATATTCAGTGCTGCGTAAGACCCGCATGCCGAGGACTGTTGTGTAGAACTCGATCGAGCGCTCCAGATTACCTACGCGCAGCATGGTGTGAAGAATTCGCATATTTATTCCTGAAAAGCTTGATAGATTTAAAGATCATAACAATGCCCGGCATCTGATGTTCAAATTTCCGGTACACCGTCAGGCGTGTGTTTGTTAAGTAGTTGACGTGCAGTGTGGTAGTCAGGGTAGAGTTGCTGGACCTCAGCCCAAAAATCATGGCTGTGATTCATTTCACGCAGATGAGCAAGCTCATGCGCGATGACATAATCGATGATCATGGGTGAAAAATGAATCAGTCTCCAGTTCAGCATGATATGGCCATCGCTATTGCACGATCCCCAGCGGGTAGAGGCTGATGACAGTCGCCACTTGCGGACTTGGAGCCCGGTCTGATCCAGAAAGAATTTCAGGCGCTGATCAAACCAACTGCGTGCGCGGGATTGCAACCAAGACTGTGTCATATCGCGCATACGATTGCCATCCGCATCGTGGGGAAGAGGCAACCACAAGGCTTGACCGGGGAGCGGTGCATTTGCATCGCCTTCGAAAAACGGCGCACCGTGCGGAACGTGCGGACCTGGTACGCCGCTGCGTAAAGTTATTTTGCATCCGAGGTAAGGCAGCTCGCCTCCTGACTGCCAGCGGGTATGGGACATGGCGAGCTGTTCTTTACGGGCTTGCCAGTCTTTGAGCTTGGACAGAATCCAGGGAAGTTTTTCAACAACGGCGGCATCGATCTGTTGAAGTGTCACCCAGTTCGGGGCGGTCACACGCAGGCCTTCTTCACCTATTACAAAACCAATACTGCGGCGGCGCGACCGGATCAACACGAATCCGACCGTGTGATCGCCGTGCTTGATTAAACGCCATTTTGTGTCGGGAGCGAGCTTCTCGGGTGCGATGGTCCACCCCGGTTTCGGGGTGTCCGCATCGGACAGCAAGAGCTCGAGTTGACTCATGGGTGCGTGACGCTTTTGCCGGGAAATCTTTCAGGATTCAATCGCTGCATTTCTGCCTCGATCCACGCAAAAACTTTGGCATTGAGCTCTTCAGGGGTCAGGCCCGTCGAAGGGATCGGCTTACCAATCGAAACAGTAACAAGACCTGGGCGTTTGATAAAAGCGTTACGCCCCCAACATTCTCCCGCGTTGAGCGCGATGGGTATAACCGGAGCATTCGTACGTGTGGCAAGTAGCGCGCCACCCATTTTGAATCGTCCCATTTTGCCAGGAGCGATTCTGGTGCCTTCCGGGAACATGATCGGCCAGCGCCCCTCGTTTAAACGCTGTTGTCCGACTTTAACGACTTGCTCAAAAGCGTCGCGGCCTTTGCTGCGGTCGATCGGGATCATGGCGAGCAGTGCCAGTCCCCAGCCAAAAAATGGTACGCGATGCAACTCGCGTTTATAAACAAAGCAGACTTCGCGGGGTAAATGAGAGGGGAGAAACAATGTTTCCCAGGCTGATTGATGTTTGGAGAGGACGATGGCGGGTCCGTCGGGCAGGTTTTCCCAGCCCTTGACTTCCCATCTCACGCCGCAAATGACGCGCGCACCCCAGATAGCCAGTCTTGGCCAGCCCATCGTCAGTTTATATCTCCAGTGCAAGGGCAGCAGTGACCACAACATGCAGGCAAATGCATAAGGAATGACCGTAATGATGAGAAACAGCGCGTAGAGTGTCGACCGGAGAAAAAGCATAAGGCCTCTTAATGTCCTGAAAGGATCTGGTCAACGGCGGCCGAGAGATCCGCAGCAAACTGCGTGTTAGGCGGGACGCTGTCCAGCTTGAAGGTCTTGGCCCCATTACCCGTCTGAACGAGCCAGGGTTTGCAGCCAACGGCATAAGACGCTTGCAGGTCTCTCAGGGAGTCACCCACAGCAGGGACTCCATGTAGATCAATGTCGTAGCGTTTGGCAATATCCTGAAACAAACCGGGGAGCGGCTTGCGGCATGTGCAATTGTCATCCGGACCATGCGGACAGACAAAAAAAGCATCGATGGAGCCACCGACCTGGGCGAGTTCTTTGCGAAGTTTGTGATGAATGGCTGTC
This sequence comes from Sheuella sp., assembly GCA_030650995.1. Classification (GTDB taxonomy): domain Bacteria; phylum Pseudomonadota; class Gammaproteobacteria; order Burkholderiales; family Burkholderiaceae_B; genus Zwartia. Next base: position 15,200 of record JAUSCY010000093.1, read on the forward strand.
AGCGTTGTCGTGTCAAAATACCCCCGCGCAAGACCAGACTGATTCGATGCGACAGCGACAGTCCATCCAGCCTGATGCAGGCGGGCGATTGCTTGCAGACTGCCTGGGATGGCAATCCACTCGTCAGGATGCTTAATGTAAGCCGCACTGTCTTCATTGATCACGCCATCGCGGTCAAGGATGATGAGTTTTATCATGTTGCCAGTCTCGAAATGTCAGCAACCTGATTCATCAGTGTGTGTAATTGCCCCAGTAATGCAAGGCGGTTGTTTCGAATCGCAGGATCGTCGGCCATGACCATGATGTCATTAAAAAATGCATCAACAGGTGCACGGGCGCGAGCCAGTGTTTGCATCGCGCCTATATAGTCGCCGGATTCAAACTGTTGCTGCGCCACAGGTTGTAATTGAGCGATCGTTTCTGCCAGAGAGCGTTCAGCGGCTTCGCTCAGCAAGTTCATATCCACCGCGCCTAGGGCTTGGTCAGCTTTCTTGAGCAGGTTGCCGATACGTTTGTTGGCCGCAGCCAGGCTGGCAGCATCCGGTCCTTGTGCAAAAATTTCCGCAGCCTGAACGCGTGCAAGAACTTGATGGATCGGTGGGTCGATCGCCAGAACCGCCTCGACAGCATTGCGGTCATGGAGCTGAATCATTTGATTGCGAAGACGCTCAACGATAAAGGCATGGACCTCAGTCGTAGTCGTTTGAGCGAGTATGCCTGCATCGAAGCTGAGTGCGGCTGCCTCGATCAAACCGTCAAGTGTCAAGGGTCCGTTTTGTTGAATCTGCAAAACACCACCGGCGGTCAGTTGCTCAAACGCACTGATCAGACCCAGCGCCGCCCGACGCAAACCGAAGGGATCGCGTTCGCCAGTAGGCGCCAGTCCAATTCCCCAGATTCCTACAAGTGTTTCGACACGCTCAGCCATGAACAAAATTGCAGGTGTGAGAAGATCTGTGGTGATGGGGGTATCGAGGCGAATTTTGTATTGCTCAGCGATTGCCTGAACCACAGCAGGTGATTCACCGTCACCTTTCGCATAATAGGCACCCATGATGCCCTGCAGCTCAGGAAACTCCCCAACCATATTCGTGGTGAGGTCCGCTTTGGCTAGTAGTGCCGCGCGCTCTGCAAGTTCAGGTTTCGAATCCAGAGCATGCGAAATCCATGCCGCGATTTGCTGAACGCGTGCGACACGTTGTAATTGCGTGCCGAGCTTGTTGTGATAAACGATGGATCCTAATTGCTCGACGCGCTGATGCAGGGGAAGTTTGCGATCAGTTTTAAAAAAGAATTCTGCATCGGCCAGCCGAGGACGCACTACACGCTGGTTGCCTTCGATGATGGCAGCAGGGTTGCTGGTCGGCATGTTACTGACGATCAGGAACTGATGGGTCAGGGCACCGGTCGCAGGATTAAACAGAGGGAAATATTTCTGGTTCAGACGCATAGTCAGAATCAGGCATTCCTGGGGGACTTCAAGAAAACGTTGCTCGAAGGCGCCGACATAAACGATAGGCGACTCAACCAATGCAGTCACCTCATCAAGCAAGGCTTCTACTTCCGGATCATTGCCAAGCGTGGCGTTCAGCGCTGTGGCCTGGTCAGCGAGCAGTTTGGTGATTTGAGTGCGGCGGGTTTCATACGATGCGACGACATGCCCCACATCCGCGAGCTGATGCTCATAGCTTTCGGCGCTATCAATGGTAATAGCGTGGGGGTGCAGGAACCGGTGACCAAAAGTAGTCCGCCCGCTCTGTAAACCAAGAATTTCTACCGGTACGATTTCATCGCCATACAGCGTGACAATGGCGTGGGCGGGACGCACAAACTTAACTGAAGTGACTCCGTCGGATAGCTGATAGCGCATCATCTTTGGAATGGGCATGCCGGCCATCGCAGTTTCAATGGCGGCTTGCAGCACATTCTTGAGCGTAACGCCTGCAGCGGTACCACGCGCAACAAGGTAGTCCTGCTTACCATCAGATTCGCGCTCAAGTGAGGCAATATCGATGTTTTCCCAGCCTTTTGCAGCTAGTTTTTTGAGCAATGCTGGCGTCGCTGCACCGTTTGCATCCAGACCGACCTTAACTGGCATCAGTTTTTCTGAATAAGTCTGATCGGGTGCGATCGCCAGGACTTTCGACAAGCGCACAGCCAGGCGGCGCGGTGTGGCAAAGGACACAATCGCATTATCCGCTGCAATCAGACCGAGTTGCGCCAGTGCGTCATTGAGTCCGCTGGAAAAGGCATGCCCCAGTTTTGACAAGGCTTTGGGGGGCAGCTCTTCAGTGAATAGCTCGACAAGTAGAGGGCAAGCTGACATTAGCGCGCCTCCTGATTGGATTGAAGCATGGGGAAACCAAGTTTTTCGCGTGATTCGTAATAGGCCTGGGCCACGGCGCGTGAAAGATTGCGGATGCGGCCGATATAGGCTGCGCGTTCAGTTACGCTGATTGCCCCTCGGGCATCCAGCATGTTGAAGGTGTGCGCTGCTTTGAGGGTGGCCTCGTAGGCTGGCAGGGCGAGGGGGACTTCCATCAGGCGTTTGGCCTGTGTTTCGTAGTCGGTGAAATGCCTGAACAGCATCTCGGCATCCGAGTATTCGAAGTTATAGGTGGACTGCTCGACTTCATTCTGATGAAAGACGTCGCGATAGAGCACACGGCCTTTTGGACTATCCGTCCAGACCAGGTCGTAGACGCTCTCTACACCCTGAAGGTACATCGCCAGACGCTCCAGTCCGTAGGTGATCTCACCCGTCGTTGGTGAGCAGTCCAGACCTCCCACCTGCTGGAAATAGGTGAACTGGGTGACTTCCATGCCATTGAGCCAGACTTCCCAGCCCAGACCCCAGGCACCCAGTGTCGGATTTTCCCAGTCGTCCTCGACAAAACGTATGTCGTGTTCAGTCGGCGTGATCCCCAGTGCGACCAAGGAGCCAATATAGAGGTCAAGAATGTCAGGTGGTGCGGGCTTGAGCACGACCTGATATTGATAGTAGTGTTGCAGGCGGTTTGGATTTTCGCCATATCGCCCGTCCTTTGGACGGCGCGAGGGTTGCACGTAGGCAGCGCGCCAGGGTTCCGGGCCGATCGCTCTGAGGAAGGTTGCTGTGTGCGAGGTACCTGCCCCTACCTCCATGTCATAGGGTTGAAGCAGGGCACAGCCCTGTTTGTCCCAGTATTCTTGAAGGCGCAGGATAATTTGCTGAAAAGTGAGCATGGAATGTTTTAAAAGCGTAGAAGGCGAATTAACGCGACATTTTAACTTGGGGGCGGGCATGCCGTCAGTTTTGTCCCGAATCGCCTATGATTCATGAAATTTATTTATTTTTTCTTTAATTTGCATGGAGTTTCAGTATGACAAAGCTGGTCAGCGTCGATTTCATGGATGGTATTCAGATCATCACGATTAACCGTCCAGAAGCCCGTAATGCCATTTCGGTTGAGACCGCAATCCAGATGTCGACAGCCTTTGACGAAATGGATGCACGCGACGATGTCGTGATTGGAATTCTGACCGGCGCGGGCGGCACCTTCAGTTCAGGTATGGATCTCAAGGACTTTGCCCGTACGGGTATTCGCTCCATCGTCGAGGGAAAGGGTTTCGCCGGACTCAATGAGGCACCTCCGAAAAAACCATTGATTGCCGCCGTTGAGGGATTTGCTCTGGCGGGTGGTTTTGAAATGATGCTGGCTTGCGATCTGATCGTAGCGGCCAATAATGCGAAATTCGGTCTGCCAGAGGTTAAGCGCGGACTGGTGGCAGGCTCTGGCGGTTTATTGCGTTTGCCCCGCCAGGTTCCTTACCATATTGCAATGGAAGTCATTCTGACTGGCGATATGTTCACGGCTGAACGCGCGAATCAGTTCGGACTAATTAATGTGATGACCGATCCCGGACAGGCCTTATCCGAAGCGATCAAACTTGCGCGAAAGATCTGCGAAAATGGACCCATGGCCGTTCAGACTGCAAAAAGCATCGTGAACAGAGGACTTGATTTCTCGACTGAAGAGATGTTTAAACTCCAGGCACCGTTGATGGACCATATTTTCAAGTCCGAAGATGCACGCGAAGGATCGCTGGCATTTGCTGAAAAGCGCAAGCCGGTCTGGAAAAACAAATAATTTAATTTAATCTTATCTAATCGATTAACAGGTATACATCATGTCCGTCACTATTCAGGAAGAAGACTTTATATCCTCGATCGCCGATGCGATTCAGTTCATCAGCTATTACCATCCGGCCGATTACATCCGTCATCTGGCACGTGCCTACGAACGTGAAGAAAGCCCGGCAGCTAAAGATGCGATGGCGCAGATCCTGACAAACTCGCGCATGAGTGCCGAAGGCCGTCGTCCGATCTGCCAGGACACGGGTATCGTCAACGTATTTCTGAAAATCGGCATGGATGTTCGCTTCAACAGCAAGCTCAGTATTCAGGAGCTGTGTGATGCAGGGGTGCGCCGCGGCTACCTCAATCCTGAAAATCCATTGCGCGCCTCGGTCCTGAATGATCCGATTTTTGCCCGCAAAAATACTAAAGACAATACGCCCTGTATCGTGAACGTTGAGTTGGTACAAGGCAACAAGGTCGACGTCCAGGTCGCTGCCAAAGGCGGTGGTTCGGAAAATAAATCCAAACTTGCGATGCTCAATCCTAATGATTCAATCGTTGACTGGGTCTTGAAAACAGTCCCGACGATGGGCGCAGGCTGGTGTCCACCGGGCATGCTGGGGATCGGTGTGGGCGGAACGGCTGAAAAGGCAGTCCTGATGGCCAAGCAAGCGCTGATGGAAGACCTCGACATGTACGAGTTGCTCGAACGCGGTCCAAAAACAAAGCTTGAAGAGTTGCGCATCGAGCTGTATCAAAAGGTCAATGCGCTGGGGATTGGTGCGCAAGGTCTTGGCGGTCTGACAACCGTGCTGGATGTGAAAATCAAAACATTCGCCACACACGCTGCCTCTTTCCCTGTTGCCATGATCCCCAATTGTGCTGCCACGCGTCATGCGCATTTTGAATTAGACGGTTCGGGCCCCGCTCATCTGCACCGTCCTTCTTTATCAGACTGGCCAGAAGTCCACTGGGCGCCAGATTACAAATCCTCAAAACAGGTTGATTTGAATAATCTGACTAAAGCAGAGGTCGAGAGCTGGAAGCCTGGTCAGACCTTGCTGCTAAACGGCAAAATGCTCACGGGTCGCGATGCCGCACACAAGCGTATTCAGGATATGCTGGCCAAAGGCGAAAAGCTGCCTGTGGATTTTCATGGCCGGACGATTTACTACGTTGGCCCTGTCGACCCGGTTGGTGACGAGGTAGTCGGACCTGCTGGTCCAACGACATCGACGCGTATGGATAAGTTCACCGATATGATGCTTGAGCAAACCGGCTTGTTCGCCATGATCGGCAAGGCTGAAAGAGGCCCTGCAACGATTGAATCGATTCGCCAGCACAAATCTGCCTATCTGATGGCAGTTGGTGGCGCGGCCTATCTGGTCTCTAAAGCGATCCGTGGTGCCAAGGTTGTTGGCTTTGCAGATCTGGGCATGGAAGCCATCTATGAATTTGACGTGGTGGACATGCCTGTGACGGTGGCGGTAGACTCAAAAGGTACCTCGGTGCATACGACCGGTCCTAAAGAGTGGTCAGCCAAAATTGCCGGGATCCCTGTCGTGGTGCAGTAAGCAAGACCTTGCTTTGATCTTCGCATAAAAAAGCGGCTCATCGTGAGCTGCTTTTTTTATAATAAATCCGCATGAACCTGCACCATCTCCATTAAGGCGTGGGGTGACTCAATGAGTGTGCGAGGTTAGTCAGATTATGGGGAGTGATGCGTATGCCGCCGCTGCGCGGGCTGTCTATATCTGCAATCAAGAAAAACGTAATTGAAATGATCACCGGCAGAGTGAATAAAATTGATCGGTGACTATTGAAATGGTGTGAGCCGAAACCAAATATCACTGAAGTCTGTCTGACTCCAGGCCACTCTGTTTTTAAAGCGACTCAGCAGCGCACCTCCACACCATACCGAAGCACCCAGAATAGTGAGAGATAAGATCAGGATATAGAGTGGATGATGGTTTAAGGGCCACATGAACTTGACGGAATATGAAGTTACGACAGGTTTATTCCTGGCTCAGTTTTTCCTGCGCCATTTCTCTTAGTTTAACGCGCTGGAATTTAAGGCCATTCGCACTGGCTGTTGCCGGAAAAGAATCGATAAACCAAAGCCTGGATGGAATTTTGAACTTCGCGAGCTGTATGCCGACGCGCTGCAGGATGCGGGCAATCAACTCTTGTTCAGATGCAGCGTGTTGGGCGCCTGGATTTTGAGCAAACTTATCCCGTGCGATGACGAACGCTACGGGTCTGAGTTTTCCATCTATTTCCATTCCGACAACCTGCGCGCTTTGGATTTCAGGCTGTTCAGCCAGAACATGTTCGATTTCAGAGGGATCGACTAAAAAACCACCAATACGCATGGTGTCACCCATTCGGGCTAGATAGACAAAGCTTGCATCTGGCCTCGTATATCCCAAATCGCCTGTTTTAAAGTAACCGTCTATCGTGAATGCGTCGGCGGTGGCATCGGGATTATTGAAGTAGCCACAAAACAGCGTTGGAGATTTTATTTCGATTTCACCCGCAACGCCGTGGGCGCACAGCTGTGCTGTTTCAGGGTCTCGCGCACGAATATGGGCCAGAGGACCCGCAGCTGGCGCGCCCCCGCCTAGTGCGCGCTCTGCAATGGGCAAGTTTGGATTTTGCAAGGCAAACAGAGCTTGTACTTCGCTCGATCCATACAGTCCCCGCATCGGAAATCCCCGTGGGATCAATGTTTCAGCCAATTCAATAAAGCGCGGACTAAAAGAAGCGAATCCAAATAGCTTGAGAGATGGAAAAGGTATTTGTTCAGAGGTGTGCGCTACAAACATCCGCAGCATTTCATCACTGCCGAAAATATGCGTGACCAGATGTTGCTCAATGAGATTTGCTGCCGTCTCGACATCGAAGAAGTCCATCAGCACGACAGGGATACCTGCTGCGATCGCACCCAGTGCGCTGTTCAGACCAAAAACGCCGCACATAGGAAGCGCCGCCAGGAGTTTGTTGTCAGGCTGATTGAATTGATAACCTGTTGCAATGTGTCTTGCATGCTCACTCAGGGTACGCTGGCTATGAATAACGAGTTTGGGACCTTTGGTGGTGCCTGAGGTTGTAAAGAAAACGGCCGGCGCGTCAACAGAAGGTGACGTATGCGACGGATGTGACGACGTAGCGGGGGCCGCGTTTTGCAGATCCCATTTGATCATTGGTCGTCCCAGCAGTTCTCCAGGGGTATGCTGGTCTGCATCGATTGCCGCGATCTGTTTGAGGTGCGGCAGACTCAAAGGGTCCGTATCGGCCAGCACTTGCGCAAAGTCGATCTTGCCAAAATTTAACTGCAGGATCAGCAGACTTGCCTGAGAGTTGGACAAAATATATTGCAGTTCATGACTGCGATATTTTGTATTGACAGCAACCAGTGTCGCGCCGACTCGTGAAAGTGCGAACAGCAGAGCAAGCCACTCAACGCGGTTCACGAGCCATACCGCGACACGATCGCCTGGCTGAACACCGTGACGCACAAGCCATTTTTCAGTCAGGCAAACCAGGTGATCAAACTCTTGATACGAGATGGATCGACCATCCTGTATCAGCATACTTTCGTGCGGGGAATGCTTGAGCTGCGGTTCAAGAAGGGCGTGCAGACTCAATACAGCTCCATCAGTGCCGCGTTGTTATTGAACTCCTCAGGATTACCTTCTCGGATCAATTGACCGGATTTCATGACAATTACACGGTCGGATATTTTCAGAGCTTCGCGCACGTTTTGCTCGACAATCAGGATCGACATTTTGCGCTCTTTCTGAAGCTCCCGGATTGGACCGACTAAATCCTGGAATAGTTTTGGGGCAAGTCCGATCGACGGCTCATCGAGCAACAGGCACCTTGGCTGACTTAATAAAGCCCGGCCAAGCGACACCATCTGTTGTTGTCCGCCCGAGAGGGTACCGGCACGCTGATTATAGAATTTTTTAATCATGGGTAGTACACCCATCACCCACTCAAGTCTGGCTGCTTGCTCGCCCGCCGGGATGCTATTGGCCCAGAAACCAAGTTTCATGATTTCAGCAACGGTTAAACCCGGAAACACGCCACGGCCTTCAGGCACCAAAGCAATACCCGCAGCATTCATCGCGCGGGCATCTGGTTTGTGAACGACTTGACCCTCCAGAATGACGGCACCGTCCTCTAATTGAATCAAGCCGAACAGCGCTTTGAGCAGCGTGGATTTGCCCGCGCCATTGTGACCAATCAGACAGAGAACTTCGTTATATCCCAGGCTGACATTGAATTGATCAAGAACAGGGCGACCACCGTAGCCGACCCGAAGATTTTTTGCTTCAAGAAAATGAGATGCGCTCACGAGCGGTCTCCAAAGTAGATGGCGGCCAGGTGTGGATCTTTCAGAATATCCTGTGAACTGCCTTGGGCGAGCAGTTTGCCTTGATCCAGAAATGCAACGCGATCAGAAAGCTTAATGACAATATCCAGATTGTGTTCGATGATGCAGATCGTGATCCCGCGTGCGGCGTAATCACGTAATAACGTGACAAATCGCTCAAATGAGCGCGGATCGAGCCCCGATGCAGGCTCATCAAGTAACCACAGCTTGGCCTGACTTGCCATGATGCGCGCAAGGCTCAGGAATTTACGTTCAGCATAGGCCAGGTCAACGGCGCGCTCCAGACGTTTGTCAGCGAGCTGCGTTTCCTCAAGGATCTCTGTCACGCGTTTTTCTGCCGCTTGACGGCCACCTTGCCAAAGCCAGCTACTGCGCTCCATCACCGTCGTGATGTTTTCTTCGACAGTCATCTGGCTGAATAAACGCAGATCCTGAAATGTCCGCGCGATACCCATGCGCGCAATTTTCCAGGGTTCTATGCTTTTGAGTGGTTTGCCCAGCCAGTGCACGGTTCCGCTTGTGGGGACTAAATGACCAGTGATCAAGTTGAACAGCGTTGTTTTTCCAGCACCGTTTGGTCCGACTAGCGTGGTGATCACGCCAGCAGGCAGATCCATCGTGACATCCTGAATGGCTTTGAGTCCACCAAAGTTTTTATTCAGATTACGAATCTGCAGCAGGATTTCATGCTGGGTATCTGCGCGCGTCATGCTGATTTCTCCCTGCTACGACCGCCTACCAGGCCACCAGGACGGAACATCATGAGTAGCACCATGGCCAGACCATAGATAATTTGTTGGATTGTGCCGAGTTCGCTTGGGGGCAGGAAAGGCAAATAGGTCAGCGCCGCCGGAAGGGACATGAGTAATGCAGCACCGACAACGGGGCCGAACAGTGTTCCTGTGCCGCCAATAATCACCATGGCCATCAGCAGAATTGAAGTTTCAAGCATGAAGCTTTCGACGTTAATAAAGCTCATGTAAAAGGCGTAAAGAGAGCCCGCTACGCCGGCCAGTCCTGCCGAAACCGCAACGGAAATGGTTTTAACAGCATTGACATGTTTTCCGTAGGATTGGGCGGCTGACTCGCTGTCACGGATGGCCATCAGGCTACGTCCGAAACTGCCGCGTACCAGCAGTGCTGTAAGCGCCAGCACTACGAGCAACATGACAAGCGCAAGTAAAAGGAACGCGCCATCGTCATTGAAAACATAACCAAACAGTCTGGGGCGAGGAATGCCGATCATGCCGCCTAATCCTCCCGTGACGGATTTCCATTCAGAGAAAATAGTGACGCCAATGACTTGTAATCCCATGGATGCTGCTACAAAGTACTCGCCTCTGACGCGCAGTGCGGGTAGGGCGAGCGCCATGGACAGGAACGCTGAAATCAATGCAGAGGCTGCCATGCAAATCAGCAGCGAATCTGTACCGTACAGCGCGATATAAGCTGTTGCGTAGGCGCCAACACCGAAAAATATCGCATGCGCCAGGGAGAAAATTCCCGCATAGCCCATGATGAAATTAAGTGTCAGTGCCAGCATCGCATTGATGCAAAACAGTACCGCAATATTTTGTAAGTAAGCAAGCATGATCCGTTTCCTTTAAGACACAATGGCTCGACCGTACACACCGCCCGGCCGGAACAGAATGAACAGGAACAGAATCACAAAGGTCACCGCCTCGCTCCACTGTGGATCAATGACGGCAAGACAGAGATTTTCGGCCATACCCAGCAGCATGCCTGCGACGGCAGCACCGCGCAGGCTGCCTACGCCACCGACGATGGTCGCAGCAATACTGATGAGCATGATGTGATTGCCCATTGAGGGGTTCAGCCCCGAAGTCGCTGAGGTAAGAATCGCAGCGGGTACAACGAGTACTGAACCAATCAGAAATACATACTGTGAAAGTCTGCGTGGCGTGAGCCCGTAGACTTCAACCAGATTTGGATTTTCACCCAGGGCACGCAGCGCAATACCAAGATTCGTGCGGGTGAGAAGCCACTGCAAAATAGCAAATGAAATGATTGCGCAAAGAATAATGATCCCGGAGATCGGTGCAATAAATAATCCAGGCATCAGCTCAATGCTTTTGCTCAGTGGTGTGGTGACGGTCACCATACCTCGACCGAAGAAAATTGAAATCAGGTTTTGAACCACGATTGCCGCACCGAAGGAAGCGACAAAGACGGTGAAAAAGGAACCTTCGTGACGCTGAATAACGGCATAAACAAAGCGGTCTAGCAGCACGCCGAATAATCCTGCTGCTGCAGCTGAGGCGATGGCCGCAATTGGCCATCCCCATTGCAGTACAGAATAAAACTCATAAAAAATAAAACCAGCGATCGTAAACGTCGCCCCATGAGCGGCATGAAAAATACGGGTCATGCCAAAGATCAGCGAGAACCCGGCTGCAATCAGCGCATAAAGTGCGCCAGTTTGCAGCCCATTGGCTAATAGTTGGGCAAACAGCATGGGACGATTTCCTTTCTAAATCAACAGATACAAATTATTTTGCTGCAGCAATTGTTTTGCTGGAGCCGTCACCAACCATTTCATTGATCTGGATGGGTGATTTAACCGTTCCGTTTTCTTCGAAAGAAACAGTGCCGCCTACGAACTCGAACGTCTTGGTTGCTTTACGCTGCGCAAGCAAGTTCTCACCGGTGACTGGTTTACCTGCTTTTTCAAGCGCTGCGGCCAGATCAGCAAATGTCATCACCGCGTTGTAGTAGTTCAGTACATACATGCTCGGATCTTTTTTGTACTTGGCGTTATAGTCTTCGCGAACACGCTTGGTCATGGCATCGCCCTTATTCCAGTCGACTTGCTGACTGGTATAAATCAGGCCTTTGGCTTCGGGCAGATTCAACATGGAAGGCAGAACCACACCAGAGTAGCTGGCGATTGGCTGACTGATACCGTTGTCACGTAATTGCTTGACCAGCTGAACTTGCTGATTGCCGTAGGTGGCGATATAGACAGCGTCAGGTTTGATATCGCGCACACGAGCAGCAACACCAGAGAACTGTTGAGCAGTGGTCGGGATGGAGAATGAACCCACCAGCTCGCCACCCGCTTTTTTAAGTTCTGATTCGAGTTCTTTCAGGATGGATTGACCGAACGGATCATCCACGTATACCAGAGCGACTTTTTTGTAACCCTTTTCTTTGACCAGGTACGGGGCAATGATACGTACTTCAAAGTCAACGAGTGGAATGGTGTTCCAGAAATATTCACCCAGTGTTGCAAGGTCAGGACCTACGCCACCACCGTTGACGATCACAGTCTTGGTGCGCTGACCAATGGGGGCTACCGCTTTGGACACCCCGGTGAACGCTGAAAGGATAAAGGGAGTTTTGCTGACGTTTACGAGTTTATTCGCGGCAATCACGCCCTGCGCAGGAAGAGCCTGACTGTCTTCGTACACCATCGTGAGCTTGCCGGATAATTTCTTGTCCGCATTGATGTGTTGTACGGCCAGGTCAGCGCCAGAGCTGAAAACCTGACCATATTCGGCGTTTGCGCCGCTCAGTGGAAAGGCTGCACCAACTGAAAGGTCTGCAGCGGTTGCGGGTAACGCCCACGCTGCGCTGACCAGTGCGATACCGGTAAGGATTTTTTTCATGCTGTAGTCTCCGATGTGTTTGAGTTGCCGCTATTAGGCTGCGACTTTATTTAATTTTAAAATAGGTGGTTTTGATGCATGTCATTCACGTAGCAATATGACATACAAATCTCTTGCTGAAAACAATACTAACCCTACCTTTACTAAATAGAGCTCAGGTTTTTGACTCCCGTAGTTCGTTCAGAATTTCTTCCGTGTGCTGGCCTAAGGTCGGTGCGGCGCGACGATATTGAACGGGCGTAGCGGAAAAACGCATCGGACTGGCTGTCGTCGGCGCAGTCCCACCTGTAGGGTGTGGCATGTTTTTCCAGATTTCGCGTTCAATCACTTGCGGATGAGCAAACACTTGATCGATCGACTGGATCGGACCGCACGGCACACCAGCTTGTTCGAGTCTTGCAATCCACGTATCACGTTCGTCAGTCAACATGATTTTTTCAAGCATCGGAATGAGTTCGTCACGATGAATGATGCGCTGACGGTTTGTGATGAATTTAGGATCTTGCCCGAGTGCTGGCATACCAATCGCTTCGCAATAGGAGCGAAACTGTGAGTCATTGCCAACTGCGACAATCATGAACCCATCAGATGTTTTGAAGACTTGGTAAGGCACAACATTCTGATGCGCGTTGCCTGCGCGCTCAGGCGCCTTGCCAGATGTCATGAAATTCAGATTCTGGTTCGCTAACATAGCGATATGGCAATCGAGCAATGCGATATCGAGGTGCTGTCCGAGACCACTGCGTTGTCGTTCTTGCAGCGCTGCAGTAATCGCAAGCGCAGCATACATGCCAGTGATGATGTCCGTGACAGCGACCCCCGCTTTTTGAGGACCCGCGCCAGGCAGGCCATCGCGTTCGCCTGTGATGCTCATGAGCCCACCCATGCCCTGGATCATGAAGTCATACCCTGGACGCTCAGCAAAAGGTCCGGTCTGTCCAAAACCTGTGATCGAACAGTAAATCAGTTGCGGAAATTCGTCTTTCATACTGTCGTAGTCCAAACCGTACTGGCTCAGACCACCGACCTTGAAATTTTCGACTAGAACATCGCAATGACTCGCCAGTTCTTTGACGAGTCTGATACCTTCTGGGCTCGCGATATCGATTTCAATGGACCGCTTGTTACGATTGGTGCTCAGATAATAGGCAGCCTCAGTCGTATCATTTCCGTCCTGATCTTTTAAAAACGGTGGACCCCATGCACGTGTGTCATCCCCTAGATTGGGGCGCTCGACTTTAATAACGTCTGCGCCCAGGTCGGCCAGGTTCTGGGTGCACCAGGGGCCAGCCAGTACGCGTGAAAGATCAAGAATACGAATGCCGGTCAGTGGTGCCTGTCTTGCTTGTGTCATGCTTTTTTGATTCCTGCGAAGCCATTGCTCAGGACGACCACATCGCGTTCCGCCACTTTGGCTCGGAATCGCACCGCTTGATCGCCATCTTTCCATATTTCGCAAACAACGGTTTCACCTGGATAGACCGGCGATGAGAAGCGCGTGTTCATCGATACCAGGCGTGTGGGGTCATTATTACAAGCTGCCTGCACAATCGCACGCGCCGCAACACCATAGGTACACAAGCCATGCAAAATTGGTCGCGGGTAACCTGCTTTTTCTGCGACAGCGGGATCGGCATGCAGCGGATTATTGTCCGCGCATAACCGATAAATCAGTGCGGCTTGTGGCAACGTTGGGATGGCGCACGTCATATCAGGCGCACGGTCTGGCGTGGCCTCGAGCGCTACCGGACTCTCATCACTTTGTGACAAGCCACCATCGCCACGACAAAAAGTTGTTTGCGCGATCGTGATCAGCAAGTTACCTGCTGCATCATGCAAGGTGCGTTCAGTAATCACGAGCGCGCCCTTGTCAGCGCCTTTGTCAATCACATGCGAAATGCGCGAGCGTCCGATGACTCTGCCTGAGGGAGGCAGAGGGTGGTGGATCGTCATGCGTTGCTCGCCATGTACGAGCTTGACCCAGTTAATCCCTGCCTTCGGATCTTTCATCCAGAAACCGGGGTAGCCAAGCACGACCGCCATGGTGGGAAACGTCTGCAAGCCTTGCTCGTAGACATATTTCAAGTGGTCGGGGTTGGTTGGTTCCTGACCAAAGCCAATCCCCAACGCATAGAGGATGCTGTCGTTTTCGGTATAGGTCTGGTCGACCTCAGGGAAGGACCAGTTTTTGATCAGGTTGTAATCCATAGTTAGATTGGATCCCAGTCAATCGCGTCGGGTGAGCGCTCAAGTGCCATGAAATGATGCTTCATTGCAGGAGCGGCGATTTCAGCGATCGATTCTGGTGTCCAGCCTTCGCTGTTATGAACAGAACGAATCGGGCGTGGCTGGCTAAACAGCATAATTTCGTTAGCGCGTACACCGAAAATCTGCGCATTGACGTCTTTTGCTTTGTCGCTAGCCAGGAAAACGACCATTGGAGCAATTTTGTTGGATTCCATTTTTTGCAGCTTTGCCACGCGTGCTTTCTCTTCGTCCGTATTGGCGGGAATCGAACTGGTCATCCGGCTCCAGGCAAATGGTGCGATACAGTTTGAGCGAACGTTGTAGCGATTCATGTCAAGCGCGATCGATTTAGAAAGCGCGGCAATTCCAAGCTTTGCTGCCGAGTAATTCGCCTGGCCAAAATTTCCAATCAGACCAGAGGTCGAGGTCATGTGAACAAATGCTCCAGACTCCTGCTCGCGAAAATAGTTTGCTGCAGCGCGGCTGACGAAAAACGTACCGTTCAGGTGCACATCAATAACCTGACGCCACTCTTCTTCACTCATTTTATGAAAGACACGGTCGCGCAGGTTGCCGGCGTTATTGACCACAATATCAATCTTGCCGAATGTTTTGACCGCAGTTTCGATGATGCTGTTGGCACTGGCGTAGGTCGAGACGCTATCTGTGCAAGGCACCGCCTGGCCACCTGCTTTGATGATCTCGTCGGTGACTTGCTGGGCGGGACCCGCGCCACTGCCTTCACCTGCCAGACTTGCACCGATATCATTGACCACGACCTTGGCACCCGCGGCTGCCATAGCTAGCGCGATACCCCGACCGATTCCGCCGCCAGAACCTGTGACAACAGCAACTTTACCTTCCAGCATTCCACTCATGAAACAATCTCCAGTGATTCGATTTATATCCGCACATAGTAGAGTTAATCTCTCAATTGCGGTATTCAGATTTGAGGAGGTCAGCCTTTGGCTTGTTGAAACAACGCGGCGGCTGCATGCTGTAACCTCATGATTCAGAAATGTAGTCTAGGGATTACCCTGATTTTTTTACGGGAGCACGCAATTTGAAAAACTTATTTCCACGTATGACCTACCTCGCTCATGCAGCGATGGTTTGTATGATGATGATCAGCGCACCTGCGTTTAGCGCATGGCCTGATCAGCCTGTATCTTTTATTGTGCCGTTTCCACCTGGCGGGCCTGTTGACACGACCGCTCGCCTGACTACCCAGCCTTTGTCTCAGTTATGGTCTGTTGCCACACCTATTGAAAACAAAGCGGGGGCGGGTGGAATTGTCGGCGCGCAAGCTGCTGCGAAAGCTCCGGCCGATGGTTATCATTTTTTCTTTGCTGCGATTCATCATTCCGTATTGCCCAGTCTGAAAAGTAATCTGACTTACGATATTCAGAAAGATTTCGTGCCCGTTGGTATGGCTGCCCGTTTTCCGATTGTGCTGGTGGTGCATCCGAGTGTTCCAGTCAACTCGGTACAAGAGCTGATTGCTTATGCCAAAGCCAATCCGACCAAGCTGTCCTACAGTTCTTCGGGAACCGGGGGAGGCACGCATCTGGCGGGTGAGTTGTTCAACAGCATGGCCAAGACCAAAATTCAGCATATTCCTTATAAAGGAAGCGCCCCTGCTATGCAGGACCTGGTGGGTGGTCAAGTGCAAGTGATGTTCGCTGATGGTCCCTCTGCGCTGCCCTTTATCAAGGCAGGCAAGATCAAGGCGCTGGGCGTTGGGAATCCTGAACCTTCGAAATTTTTCCCCGGTGTTCCCACTATTTCAGCTTCTGGGTTGCCAGGTTACGAGGCTTATTCCTGGACAGGCGTTGTTGCTCCCAAGGGTACGCCTGAGGCGATTGTTCAACGCGTGAACCAGGATATGGTTAAAGTGCTTAACGAACCCAAAACAGTTCAAGCATTGATGGCGGCGGGTGCAGAACCTGTTCCAGGTACTCCTCAGGAGTTTCAGGCTTTACTGACAAATGAAATTAAGAAATGGGGTGACATCATTCGTGATGCCAATATCAAAGTCGAAGACTGATATTGTTTCTTGACTATAAAAATGTCCGACTGAAATACTTCTCAGTCGGACATTTTTACATATAAGTATCGAAAGTGTTTGCGCTGTCAGCTTAAAAGTTTAGCTTTTGCTTCGTTGAATTCGCTGATCAATTGGTCGACAAGCTCACGCACCGATACGATTGATTCAATGGCGCCAACACCTTGACCCGCACCCCAGATTTCTTTCCAGGCTTTGGTCTTGGTTTCTTTTGAAAGTCTGACATCTCCCCCTGTTTTTGCAGCGAGTACTTCAGCCGGGTCAATCCCCGCGGCAACGATGCTGGGTTTTAAATAGTTGCCAGGCACACCCGTAAAGTAAGGTGAATAAATAATGTCTGTAGAGTCTGCATCAAGAATCATTTGTTGATATCTTTCAGGCGCCATGGATTCGGATGTCGGGATGAATCGTGTTCCGAGATAGGCAAAGTCGCAACCTAGCGCCAATGCACCCAGCACGTCTTTTCCTTTGGAAATACAGCCCGATAAAATCAATGGACCGTCATAAAAACTGCGGATTTCATTGATGAGTGCAATCGGGTTCAAGGTGCCCGCATGTCCGCCAGCCCCGCTTGCTACAAGAATCAGTCCGTCTACACCCGCTTGGATCGCTTTACGTGCGTGTTTGGCATTGGTGACATCATGCAGAACTAGGCCTCCGTAAGGTTTGACACGTTCGACGACTTTATTGGGCGCATGCAGAGAAGTGATAAATAAAGGAACTTTGTGGGTCGCACAGATTTCCAGATCTCCTTCCCAGCGCGGATTGGAAGGGTGCACGATCAAGTTCACGCCGAAAGGTGACACGATCTCAGCGGGATGCGCCTGCTGATAGGCAGCCAGTCTGGCTTTTATTTCTTCAATCCACTTCGGTAATTCTTCTTGTGGTCTGGCGTTCAGGGAAGGAAACGTCCCGATCACACCGGCTGTGCATTGTGCAACAACCAGGTCTGTACCGGAGACCAGGAACATCGGTGCTCCGATAACGGGTATGCGTGTTTGAGCCAGCAAGTCCTTGAGTGTTTTGGTCATTATTGCGCCTCAATTTTGCCTTTAGTCACGACATCACCCCACATTTTTAGCTCACGATCAATACGTGCAGCGAATTCCTTGTTGTCGCCCAGGTCGACAGCGTATCCGCCTTCATCAATCGCTTTAAGAAACTCGGGATTTTTCTTGACTGCATCAATCGCCGCGATCAGTTTGTCGGAGATTGCCACAGGAATGCCTTTGGGGCCCGTCACGCCAAACCAACCCACGACCTCATAATCTGCGATGCCTGCTTCAATCATGGTGGGTACGTCTGGCAAACTTGAGTTGCGCTGTTTGGACGTGACCGCGAGGGCGCGGGCCTGACCGCTCGAGACAAAGTTTCTGCCAGTTCCAGTTATATCAAACATGAAAGTAATTTTGCCGCTGATGACGTCCATCATCGCAGGAGAGTTACCCTTGTATGGCACATGAAGCATCTGGGCGCCTGTTGCCTGTTTGAGTAGTTCCGCTGACAGGTGATTAGATCCCCCGAATCCTGCTGAACCAAAACTGACTTTATCCGGATTGTTTTTAGCGTAAGCAACCAGCTCTTGCACAGTTTTTGCTGGAATCTGCGGACCGATCAGCAAAACGTTGGCGTAATTGACAACCAGGCCGAGGAGTGTGAAGTCTTTGCGCGGATCAAAAAGAGTACTTTTTTGAACGATGGGAGAAATTGTCAGGCTGGGGCTGGCAACAAAATTGAGTGTATAGCCATCTGGATTTGCTTTTGCGGTTGCATCGGCTGCGATCATGCCGCTTGCACCCGCACGGTTTTCAATTACAACCGACTGCTTTAATTGCTCACCGAGAAATCTTGCAAATGTGCGTGCCGTGACATCTACCGGACCACCAGCGGAATACCCGACTAGCAGTTTGACAGGCCTTTCAGGCCAGTTCGCTTGTGCAAAGGTATTCGCACCGATCAGCGTCGCGCAAGCCGCAAATATAGGCAGGGTAAGTGTGCTCAGGAGTTGTCTGCGTTTCATTGTTTTTCTCGCTTAATTGTTAATGATCCTGGATTGGACTGATTAATAACAAGGGTGTCCCTGATGGTCGCGTCGAATGACTGACATCGTAGCTGAGGCATGAATAGGCGCCCCAGTTTTCGACTGTAGCTCCTCGAGCGTAAGTCCGTCTAACATTGCACGTACTTGAAAACCTTGTGGCGTGATGTCGATGATGGCCAGATCCGTATAAATATGATCCACCACGCCGGCTCCAGTCAAAGGGTACGTACATGCAGCCATCAATTTTGGAGATTTGTCTTTGGCGACATGTTCCATCATCACGATGACAAAGCGTGCACCGATCGCCAGATCCATTGCGCCACCAATTGCCGCGATAGCATCAGGACCGGAGGTAATCCAGTTTGCCAGATCGCCATTTGGCGCGACCTGAAATCCGCCCAGTACTGAATAGTCCAGGTGACCGCCACGCATCATGGCAAAAGAAACCGTGTGCTCGCTGATTGAGGCGCCTTTCATCAAGGTGACAGGTTTGCGACTAGCGTTAATGATGTCCAGATCGATTTCATCACCGACGGCCTCACGGCCCATTCCCAATATGCCGTTTTCACTGTGCAAAAGAATTTCGCGGTCAGCTGGCAGGTAATCTGAGACTTGTGTTGGCATGCCAATCCCGAGGTTGACCACCGAGCCATCAGGAAAATCATTGGCGACCAGATAGGAAATCTCTGCACGTGTCAGGGGTTGGTAACTCATCTCTCACCTCCGATGGCGACTACAGATTTCACAAAAATTCCGGGCGTCATGACGTTTTCAGGCTCAAGGTCTCCCAAGGGAACGACGCGGTTGACCTGAGCAATCGCGTGTTTGGCAGCCATGCACATCACCGGACCAAAATTACGTGCTGCCCAGCGATAGGTCAGATTGCCCCAGCGGTCACCCAAGTGCGCACGTACGAGTGCAAAATCAGCATGTAATGGTTGTTCGAGGATGTAGCCCCGTCCATCTATCACGCGCTGCTCTTTGCCTTCGGCCATGAGGGTTCCGTAACCTGTTGGCGTGAAAAATGGACCTAATCCGGCGCCTGCTGCGCGCATGCGCTCGGCGAGCGTGCCCTGGGGCATGCATTCCAGCTCGACCTGACCCGCACGGTAAGCGTTGGCAAACGTATCGGAGTGAGGAGGGCGGGGGTGCGAACAGACGACCTTTCTTACGCGGCCAGCATGGATCAGACCGGCAATGCCGGTTATGTGGGTACCAGCGTTATTGCTAACGATGGTCAGTTCACGTGTTCCTTTATCCAGTAAAGTCGTCATCAGTTCAAAGGGAATACCTGCGTCACCGAACCCACTCACCATGACGACTGCGCCATCCTGAATGGGGGAAACTGCCTCTTCAAGCGAGGCGCGTACTTTGTCAAGCATGATTACTCCAGTGACAACTTTGCTGCTTCGACAGTAATTTTCCAGTCGGCAATCTGTGAATTAATAAATGCATTGAATTGCGCAGGTGTATCGCCACCAGAGAAGCCACCCATCTCTTTAAATCTTTTCTGAATTTCTGGTGTTTCCATCACTTTTTTGGTGGCAAGATAGATTTTGTTAATGATTTCAGGTGATGTGCCTGCAGGTGCCAAGAATCCAAACCACGCTGTCACGACCATATCCTTGATGCCCGCTTCAGCCATCGTTGGAACGTCAGGTAACTCGGTAGAGCGTGTGCTGCCAGTAATGGCCAGGGCGCGAAGTTGTCCAGACTTGATGAACGGCATTGAGCTCGGTAAGTTATCGATCATGAACGTGAATTGCTGTCCAAGAAGCGCGGTGACAGCTGGGCCTGCTCCTTTGTAAGGAACGTGCGGCACTTTAATGCCTGCGCGTTGCAAAAACATTTCACCAGACATATGCGGGGATTGACCGGTACCTGATGAACCGAAAGCAAAGTTGCCATTAGGATCTTTTTTGATCGCATCGATCAGATCCTTAACCGTTTTATAAGGTGAGTTTGCATTGACTACCAGCACGTTCGGATTTGCAATCGTCATCGTAATCGGAACAAAGTCAGTTGGCTTGTAGGGTAGTTTTTTGTAAAGGCTGTAGTTGATCGCATTGGCGCCAATATTGCCCATCTCTATGGTGTAGCCGTCCGGGGCTGCACGTGCGACGGCTTGCGTTCCAATAATGCCAGCGGCACCCGCCTTGTTTTCGATCACAATAGTTGTGCCAAGTTCTGCACCTAATTTTTCACTCAATATGCGTGCAACGATGTCAGAGGTGCCACCAGGCGCTGCAGGCACCACGACAGTAATAGGTTTTTCCGGCCAGGCTGCCAGAACTGTGTTGTGCATAGCCAATGCGGATGCGATCAACAGGCAATTGGATAACATTTTTTTCATGTGTATCTCCTTAAGTTATTCGATTAATCATTTTTATCGATTGTACGGGGTCAACATGTTCCAAACTTGGGGGTTTACCCTTTCAATTGCCAGAACAGAGGATTTGTCTGCGCGAAATGCAGAGTTCCAAAATACGAGAAACACAAGCGCACGAGGGGCGTTAAGATTGCGACAATAGGAGAAAAACGATGGATTTGACTTGGTCACCTGAAGAACGCGCGTTCCGGGAGGAAGTGCGGACATTTGTTCAAGAGAACTTGCCTGCCGATTTGCGTGCAAAGTCCTTTGCGCACAATCGCATCAAGCGTGAAGACTATATTCGTTGGCACAGCATTCTGGCCGATCATGGCTGGGGCGCCCCGAGCTGGCCAAAAGAATTTGGCGGTACAGGCTGGAATCCTCTGCAGCGACTGATTTTTGAAATTGAGTCTTTTAAAGCGGGTGCTCCCCGTCTGCTGCCTTTTGGTTTGAGCATGATTGGCCCGGTACTCATGAAATTCGGCAATCAAAAACAAAAAGATTATTACTTACCGCGCATCATCAGCATGGATGACTGGTGGTGTCAGGGGTACTCTGAGCCAGGTTCCGGTTCCGATCTGGCCTCACTCAAAACACGCGCGGAGCGTGTTGGTGACAAATACATCATTAATGGCCAAAAAACCTGGACCACGCTTGCCCATTATGCAGACTGGATGTTTTGTCTGGTGCGTACCGATCCTGCGGCTAAAGCGCAGCGCGGTATTTCAATGGTGCTGATCGATATGAAACAACCAGGTGTGACAGTGCGCCCGATCAGAACGCTTGACGGTGGCGCCGAAGTCAACGAAGTCTGGCTGGAAAATGTCGAAGCACCTGTTGAAAATCTTGTTGGCGAAGAAAATAACGGCTGGACCTATGCCAAGTATCTTCTTGGACATGAGCGTAGCGGTATTGCTGGTATCGGGCATTGTCATCGTGAGTTAGCGATCCTGAAATCACTCGCCGAGCGCACGACAGCCAGTGGCGAGTCGCTGAGTCTGGATTCCAGGGTAAGAGATAGCATCAATCGAATCGAGGCCCAGGTGATGGCTTTGGAAATGATGGTGTTACGTGTAGCAGCTGACTCTTCTGATCCGGGTCCTAAAGCCTCCATTCTCAAGATTCGCGGCTCGGAGCTGCAGATGGAGCTCGCACGCTTGCAGTTACAGGTCACAGGCGCGGACAGCTGGCCCTATGACCCGGACTGGATGCATGCAGAGGCTGATTTCCATGGCCCAGGTGCTGCTTACTCACCAGCCGCTGCCGCTGCCTACTTTGATATGCGTAAGACTGCTATCTATGGCGGGACCAATGAAGTTCAGAAAGGCATTATTGCCAAACAAATCATTGGCGTCTGAGTCGATTAAGGAATAAAAATGGATTTTTCATATTCACAAGAGCAGCGCATGCTGACAGACAGTCTGCGTCGACTCATGGCCGATCGCTGGACGTATGCGGATCGCCGTACGCGTCAAAAAGCGGGCGTGCTCGATCAGTCCGCCTGGGCTAACCTGGCCGAGCTTGGGGTGAGCGGTTTATTGGTACCTGAAGAGTTTGGTGGTTTTGGTGAAAGCCCTGCCACGATGCTGGCTGTTCATCATGAACTCGGTCGCGGTCTGGTCAGTGAGCCCGTCATCTCCAGTGCAGTCATGGCGGTGACGTTGCTCGCAAATTGCTCCAATCAGGCATTGAAAGAGCGATGGCTCACGGCACACGCAGAAGGTGAAGCTGTGCTGGCGGTTGCCTGGCAAGAAGAAGGGGAGCGCTACGCTACGCGTCCGTTATGCACGCGTGCAATAGCGACGAGTGACGGCTTTACGCTTGATGGACGTAAAGTTCTTGTCTGGCATGCGGCTGGTTCACAGGCACTGATCGTTTCGGCGGTGCTCGATGGCGAAATGGCGCTCTTTCTGGTTCCTGCTGATGCGCTCGGTGTTGGTGTCGCTGACTACCCGACCTTTGACGGATCACGCGCCTCTACGGTTACGTTTGAGCGCGTCACGCTCGCCAGTGAGAGTCTGATCGCTCAAGGTGCGCAGGCGCAAAGCCTGCTGGTGCTTGCGCTCGACTTTGGGATTGCCGCGTTATGTGCACATGCATGTGGTGCGATGGAATACCTGACAGAAGCCACCATACAGTATCTCAAGACGCGTAAACAGTTCGGCCAGCCTTTGGCTGCATTCCAGGTGTTGCAACATCGCCTGGCCGATATGCTGACTCAGCAGGAAATGGGAATCTCATCGACTTATGTCGCAACCGTCAGTCTGGCCGAGTCAGATGCTGCTAAGCGCAGTCGCGTGATTTCCATGGCCAAGGTCGAGGTCTGCGCTGCAGCAAGGTTTGTAGGTGAGTCCGCTGTGCAGTTGCATGGTGGCATGGGGATGACAGATGAACTTGAGGTAGGTGACTATTTTAAGCGCCTGACTTTTGCCGATATGTTGCTTGGCGATACTAATTTCCATTTGCAGCGTGCGCAGGATCTTGGCAATTAAGCCTTAAACGATTGAAAGGAATTTTGATGTCAACGACTGATCTCAGCGCCTGGCTGGGTAAATCCCAGACCGTGGTTGATCGGCTTGATCCCAATCACGCGGCGTGCATCGCTGCGACACTTGGTGAGCCTGCTCCGGTCTTAGGTCAAGCAATCCCTGCTCTATGGCACTGGGCTTATTTTCTTGAGACCGTGCCACTCTCGATGACCGGTCGCGATGGTCATCCTGCCCGGGGCAGTTTTTTGCCTCCTGCTGATAACCGTAACCGTATGTGGGCAGGTGGCCGTGTTTCGTTTGAAGGTGCTTTGCAAGTAGGTGTTCAAGCGCAGAAAACTTCAACAGTGACTGGTATTCAAGAAAAAAAAGGCCGCACCGGATCCTTGTTATTCGTAACAGTCAAGCATGAGGTGGTCCAGAATGGCAAGCTGATCGTGAGCGAAGAGCAGGATATTGTTTATCGAGAGCCCAGCCCGCCAAAACTGGTTGGTACCGAGCCTGCTCCCGCATCGCAGTGGAAAGAGGAAATTCATCCCACTGCTGTGTTGCTGTTCAGATACTCAGCCGTGACATTCAATAGTCATCGCATTCATTATGATCACCCTTATGTCACCGAAACGGAAGGATATCCAGGATTGGTTGTGCATGGACCGATGATTGCAACGCTGATGTGTCAGGCGTTTGCCCATGCGAATCCTCAGGCTACCTTGAAACATTTGTCGTATCGCGGTCTGCGTCCGCTGATTGCGCCGACACCTTTTTCTGTCGCAGGAAATATCGGCTCGTCGGGTCAGGCGCAGTTATGGGCTGAACAGGGTGGCACGCTCGCGCACTCTGCTGAGCTGAGGTTTGAAGCATGAGCCAGACTGCAATCCGTCCTCTGGACGGCATCACTGTTGTGAGTCTTGAACACGCTATCGCTGCGCCTTTCTGTACCCGTCAGTTAGCGGATATGGGTGCACGCGTCATCAAAGTCGAGCGCCCGGGTGTTGGTGATTTTGCCCGTAAGTATGACGAGCGTACACGTGGAATGGCGTCGCATTTTGTCTGGACGAATCGTTCAAAAGAAAGCCTGACACTTGATCTTAAACACCCGCAAGCAGCACCTATTCTGGAGGAGTTACTTGCTCAGGCTGATGTACTCGTGCAGAACCTGGCTCCAGGTGCCGCCGCGCGCATGGGGCTGTCGTTTGAAGCCTTGCACAAGAAATTCCCCCGTTTGATTGTCTGTGATATTTCCGGATACGGCGAGGGCGGTCCTTACGAAACCAAAAAAGCCTATGATTTGCTGATTCAGAGCGAGAGTGGCTTTGTCTCCGTGACGGGTTCTGCGGATGCGCCTGCCAAAGCAGGTTGTTCGATTGCTGACATCGCAGCGGGCTCCTATGCTTATTCAGGCATTCTCAATGCTTTATTGTTGCGTGGCAAAACGGGTCTTGGCAGTCACCTCGATGTATCGATGCTCGAGAGCATGGTTGAGTGGATGAGCTTTCCGATGTATTACGCTTTTGAAGGGGCCGCACCGCCGCCGCGTGCAGGCGCGGCACATGCCACTATATATCCCTACGGGCCCTTTCCTGTTGGCGATGGCAGCAATGTCATGCTGGGCCTGCAAAATGAGCGTGAGTGGCGCGTCTTTTGTGAAAAAGTGCTCAATCAGCCTGCTCTGGCCGATGAGGCGGACTTTTCTTCCAACTCCTTGCGTGTTGCCAACCGTGATCGCTTGCGTGGTTTGATCGTCAGCGCGTTTTCGCAGATGACGATCGACCAGGTCGTGAACGATCTCGAGAATGCCGGTATTGCGAACGCGCGTGTCAACGAAATGAAGGATGTCTGGGCGCATCCACAACTGAAAGCGCGCAATCGCTGGACTGAAGTCGATAGCCCGGTGGGAGCGTTACCCGCATTGATTCCGCCTGCTACCAACAATCAGTTTGAAGCGCGTATGGATCCTATCCCGGCGATTGGTGAACATACACATGCAATTCTGAAGGAACTGGGCGTGTCACCAGAGACTGTGGCGGTGCTCGAGGCGGATAAGGCGATTTGACGCAGGTCAGGTCAATCCGGTAGTAGCCAGATTTTCTGGTCGCTGCAGGCCTTGATCAGTGTATCGATAGGCCCTTGAGGTAATTGGAGCTCAGGCTCCAATTCTTTGAGTGGCTCCAGTACAAAGGCCCGCTGGTGCATTCTTGGATGCGGGAGAATTAATCTGGGTGTTGAGATTTCGATCCCGTCGTACCAGAGTAAGTCCAGATCAAGGGTGCGGGGTGCATTACGATAGGGCCGCGCACGACCATGTTCGAGTTCGATCGACTGGAGCAGATTTAATAAGTTGATCGGTGCGAGCGTGGTCTCTAGACTTGCCACCGCATTGATGAATACAGGGCCTTGCGCCTCGACAGGATCGCTCGCATACAAACGTGAGCACTGAACATTCAAAATGCCCGCTGCAGACTGCAGTTCAAGAATGGCATCAACAATCGTCTGATGAGCATTGCCGAGATTTGCACCCAAGCCGACCAAGGCGTGCGCGTTCATTATGAATTCATTATGAATGACTAGACTGTAGGTGCATTGCCATGATCAACAGGTACGCGCGATGGGCCTGTACGGCGTTTGCGTGTGCGGCTGCGTGGACCGCCCGGCCCACTTCCTTCGCGTGGCAGCTTGCTCAGGTCCTCAAGCATCGTGGCGCGGGCATCATCCTCTGCATTGGCCAGATCCATCCACCATTGCGCAAGTACGCTGTCAAATTGACCGGCAGCGGCGCGTAACTGCAGAAAATCGACGGCTGCGCGAAAACGCGGTTGTTCAAGCATGCGCCAGATCGACTTGGGCAGGCGCTTGTCGAAGCGCGGTTGCATGAACCAGATTTCACGCATATCTGAACTGAAACGTTTTTGTATAGCAAGCGTTTTAGTTTGTTTTTCAAGCACGGCGTCAGCCGCTTGCATCAGAGCCGGGATACCCGTATCACCTTGTTTAATCAGCTTTTTCCATTGCAGATCGACCTCTTGCCACAATAGCGCAGCAAACAGAAAGCTCGGGCTGACAGTCTTTCCGCTGCGGACCCGGTGATCGGTTCGGTCAAGGGCGAGTTCAATGAACTCTTCGCCACCCGGTTGTTCAAATACAACATCAAGCAAGGGCAGCATGCCGTGATGTAAGCCATCCTGGCGTAATTGCTGCAGGCAATCCATTGCGTGACCACAGGTCAGCAGCTTGAGCATTTCGTCAAACAGCCGGGAAGAGGGGACGTTCGCAATCAAGCCCGCCATCGACAGCAGGGGGTCTTTCGATGCGGGATCAATCGTGCCATTCAGTTTGACCGCGAATCTTACTGCGCGAAGCATACGAACGGGATCTTCGCGGTAACGCGTGGAGGGATCGCCGATCATACGCACTACGCGTTTTTTCAGATCATCTACGCCCTGATGAAAATCGATGACTTGCTCGTTGGTGGGGTCGTAATAGAGCGCATTAATCGTAAAGTCACGCCTGACTGCGTCTTGCTCATGTGTACCAAATTCGTTATCGCGCAGAATCCGTCCATGATCGTCTGTAGACTGGGTTTCTGACGCGGGTGCGCGAAAGGTCGATGTCTCGATAATTTCCTGACCAAAAACGACATGCACCAGCTGAAATCGACGTCCGATGATGCGGGCACGTCTGAAAAGCGCACGTATTTGTTCAGGCGTTGCATTGGTGGCAACGTCAAAATCTTTTGGTTCAAGCCCGACAATCAGGTCGCGTACAGCGCCCCCGACGATGTAAGCCTGGTAGCCTTCGTGCTGAAGGACTTCGCATACTTTGATGGCGTGACGAGAGACGTTGCGGCGATCAATGCCGTGCTTATCTCGGCCGATATGCTGCACACCTTGCTTTTTGGTATTGAACAACTGTCCAACAAAACGTTTGATTGTGTCGGTAATCATCAGGATTTGTTGTCTGCCGTATGAGTGAATAAGTTGATGACTGGCCAATTACGTTGTTTGGCGATGCTGAGCAGGCTTGGGCTGGGGTTAGTCACGATCGGATGTGTGACAACCTCAAGCAAGGGCAAGTCGTTGATTGAATCACTGTAGAAATAGGATTCATCGAAATCAGTGAGTTTTTTATTTAAGCTTGATAACCAGTGATTGACCCGCACAACCTTGCCGGCTTTGAAGCTCGGTGTACCCAGAATTTTTCCGGTGTAACGGCCAGCAATGTATTCAGGATCCGTTGCGATCAGTGTCTGCACGCCGAATGCCCGCGCGATGGGCGCAGTCACAAAGCTGTTGGTAGCGGTCACCATGGCGCATAAGTCACCTGCTGCCAGGTGACGCTGCACGAGATCAACGGCCTGTTCTGTCATGGCCGGACGAATCACACGCTGCATGAAGTCTTCATGCCATGCCGCAAGCATGTGGGGAGGGTGGGCGCAGAGCAAGCCCAGCATGAACTCCGCTGCTTGTTCAGCAGTCAGATCTCCGGCGTTGTAGCGATCCATGAGCTCTTCATTTTTGCGCAAAGCAGTCTCGGGATCACCCGCACGACCTGTTTTAGCCAAATACTCAGCCCATTGGTGGTCACTGTCTAGCGGCAGAAGTGTGTGGTCTAGATCAAAAAGTGCCAGGCGTCTGGTTGTCATGTCGATAACAGAAAATCACGGTCGGCCAGCATCGTGCGTAAAAGTGGCACGGTCACGGTCCGATGTTTAGAGAGCGAATACCGGTCAAGTGCATCAACCAGTGCAAAAAGTTGACGAATGTCGCGCGAATAATGAACAAGCATCCAGTCAAGAACTTCAGGGGAAAGGGGCAGGCCCTGACCCTCGGCATATGCCTTGAGGGCCTCGAACTTATCTTTATCCGAAAGTGGATCCAGCCGGAAAACCAGATCCCATCCCAGGCGCGTACGCAAATCTTCGCGCAAAGACATCATCATCGGTGCACGATCCCCCGTCACCGCCAGCGCAAACGCCGATTCGGTCGTTGCACAGGCACGCCAACGATTGTACAGGGCAAATACGCATGCCTGTTGATCTTCAGACATATCCTGGATGTCATCGATCGCGATCAGTTTATGGCCCAGCTGCTCAGATGAGGTCGCCACTGACATCATGAACTCGGCCGAAGTGGCAAAATTCAGGTAGATTGCGGGTGTTTTTTGAGAAAGGGCACGCAGAATATGGCTGCGACCCGAGCCTGGAGGTCCCCAGAAATAGAGCGCACGACCCGCTTGCAGGCCTTGCGCAGCATCGATCGCCGCGCCATTTGCCCCTATGACAGTGCTGTCTAAAGTGGGTTCTGGTGCGGGGATAATTTCAAGTAGTAACTGCCGATTCATCGACTCATCGTAAAATTGGTTAAAACCACGTATAAAACTCCGCAATTGTCACATAACAACGGCTTTTATCTTATGACTCAATCACAAGCTCCTTTGACCTACCGCGACGCAGGTGTCGATATTGATGCAGGCGATGCTCTGGTCGACCGCATCAAACCACTGGCTGCACGTACGATGCGCGAGGGTGTTCTGGCAGGTATCGGCGGATTTGGAGCCCTATTCGAGGTTCCTAAGCGCTACAAAGAGCCTGTACTGGTCTCGGGTACGGATGGCGTCGGCACCAAGCTCAAGCTGGCTTTTGACTGGCAGCGCCACGATACCGTCGGGATCGATCTGGTCGCGATGAGTGTGAACGACATTCTTGTTCAGGGTGCCGAGCCACTGTTTTTCCTGGATTATTTTGCCTGCGGCAAACTTTCAGTTGATATTGCCGCGCAGGTAGTGGGTGGTATCGCCAAAGGTTGTGAGCTGTCGGGCTGTGCATTGATTGGTGGCGAAACGGCTGAAATGCCAGGAATGTACCCGGATGGCGAATACGACCTGGCTGGTTTTGCCGTGGGCGCCGCAGAAAAATCCAAGCTCATTGATGGCAAATCAATTGTCCCAGGTGATGTGGTGCTGGGTCTGGCATCGAGCGGTGCCCATTCAAATGGATTTTCTTTACTGCGCAAGATCTTGCAACGTGCCAACGCACATCCTGATCAGGATTTCCACGGCCGCTCCTTGGGTGACGTGGTGATGGCGCCTACCCGTCTTTATGTGAAGCCTGTCCTGTCTATCCTGGCTGAATTCGGCTCTGATATCAAAGGACTGGCACATATCACTGGTGGTGGTTTGCTGGATAATGTGCCACGTATATTGCAGCCGGGGTTGCAAGCCCATCTGCATCGTGATGCCTGGACCATGCCTGAGTTGTTTTCATGGATACAGCGCGAAGGCGGGGTGGCTGATATAGAAATGCATCGCGTTTTTAATTGCGGTATCGGCATGGTCGTTGTTGTTCCAGCTGCCAAGGCTGACGCCATCATGGGCGCGTTCAAGGCTGCCGGTGAAACGGTTTATCAGCTGGGTGATATTCGTGCGTGCGCGGCAGATCAGGCACAGACTGTAGTCGTGTGATGCCCGTTAGTTCTGTTCATGCATGCGGGTGTTAAGGTTGTTGTTGAGCGACGAGGTCGATTACTTCCTGCACTGCATGCTGTGAAAGCGAATCAACCACGAGTCTTCCAGGCAGACTGCGCAGCCAGGTCAGCTGACGTTTTGCCAGTTGGCGCGTAGCTGCGATGGCTTGCTCGCGGGCTTGCTCCAGGCTGATTTCTCCCTCGAGCATGGACCAGATCTGTCGGTAGCCTACGCAGCGCACGGATGGCAGTCCTGTATGCAAATCTTTTCTCTGATGCAACGCGCGCACTTCTTCAATGAATCCTGTCTCTAGCATCAGATCAAAGCGTTGTTCGATGCGGGTATGCAACACGCTACGGTCGCTGGGTTCCAGACTGATCGTGACTGTTGGCACAGGGGCATCGGTCTGTTGCGCATGACCTAAAAGCTCAGACATCGGTTTACCGCTGATGCGCCAGATTTCCAGTGCGCGTCCAACACGCTGACTGTCATTGGGAGAAAGACGTGCTGCAGTGACGGGATCGATTACACCGAGTTTGGTATGCATGGCGGGCCAGCCAATGGCTGCTGCTTGCGTTTCAATCTCAATACGAATTTCAGGATTTGCGGTTGGCAAGTTATTCAGACCGTCACGCAAAGCCTTGAAGTAAAGCATCGTTCCACCCGCAAGCAACGGCATGTGGCCACGTACCTTGATCTGTGCCGCACATTGCAACGCATCGTGTCTGAAAGCAGCGGCTGAATAAGACTCGGAGGGATCGCGAATATCCAGCAGATGATGCTTGATTGTTTGTTGTTCGGTCCTGGAGGGTTTGGCTGTGCCAATATCCATGCCACGGTAAATCGTAGCGGAATCTACATTGATAATTTCAGTCGGCCAGCGTTGTGCAATCGCACAGGCGATTGCACTTTTGCCAGATGCAGTCGGACCCGCCAGACATAACAACGGCACGTCTGATCCGGTCATCATTGGCCACGCAAAAACAGCTTGTCCAGATCCGATACATTCCAGTGCACCCAGGTTGGACGGCCGTGATTACATTGGTCTGCACGTTCGGTTTGTTCCATTTGTCTGAGCAAGCCGTTCATCTCTTCGATGGTTAATTGGCGATTGGCCCGAACCGCACCATGACAAGCCATCGTTGCCAGGAGTGTGTTGCGTTGTTCTGTTAACAGTCTGCTCGCACCGATCTGATCCAGGTCGCGCAACACGCCACGCGCCAGGGCTTCGAGATCTCCGCGAGCGAGCATCGCGGGTACCGCACGTAAAGTCATGGATTGAGGACCGGCTGCTGCCATTTCAAAACCAAGTGACAGCAATTGTTCATGACACTCCTGAACCAGCGCCATTTCTTTTTCCGTGACACGAAAAACAACAGGTACGAGCAGCGCTTGCTGAGGCAAGGTTTGTTCGTCCAGTGCGTGCTTGAGTTGTTCGTATACGACACGTTCATGTGCAGCGTGCATGTCGATCAGGGCAAGTCCCTTGGCAGTCTGGGAGAGGATGTAGATACCATGCACTTGGGCCAGTGCTCTGCCTAGCGGCCAGGTCACGGGTTCTTCATTCAGCGGTTGATATAGAGGTTGCCATTGTGCTGAAGCGGCTGGTCCGGTACTTGAACCGGGATAGCCTGGTGCGGTGCCCTCGCGCAGGTGCAGGGGTTGTTGTGCGACAGATTGCCAGGAGTAGGGTGCTGATTGCTGCTCACCGGCGGGGTGTGATTGTCCAGGATACGTTGGGTGACGCGCGGGATGAAAGGTTTCACCAGACTGGTGTGATGCAGGTGCGGTGTAACCACCCGTACCTGCAGTACCAGAAAGCGCCTGGGTGACTGTTTGTGAAACAAATCTGTGCACCGCGCCGCTGTCTCTGAATCGCACTTCGTGTTTGGCGGGATGTACGTTGACATCGACAGCAACAGGATCGATTTGCAGGAACAAGACAAATGAAGGCTGCCTGTCGCCGTGCAAGACGTCCGCATAAGCACTGCGAATCGCATGGGCCACGGTTCGATCACGTACATGTCTGCCATTCACGTAAAGAAACTGTCGGTCTGCCCGAGCGCGTGAGGCAGTCGGACGCGTCACAACACCCAGCATCGAAATCAGTCCGCCTTGCGCGTTAACTTCTATGCCGTGTTCATTGAACTCCTCACCCAGGACATCGCTGATGCGTTGCAAGATGGTTGCGGGCAGCCACTGTCGGACCGCACGATCATTGTGAAATACTCTGAATCCGACTTCAGGAAAAGCCAATGCGATTCTTTCGACCGCATCTATGCAGTGGCCGAACTCGGTGGCTTCAGCACGCAGAAATTTCCTGCGTGCTGGTACCTGATCAAACAGATATCGCACATCAACGGTTGTACCCAGGGCGCCTGCTGCGGCAATTGGCTCAGCCATGCCCGACTCGTAACTCCATGCGTGCGTGGCTTCTCGTGTCCGTGAAGTGAGTGTGAGCTGCGCGACCGAGGCGATTGAGGCGAGCGCCTCTCCTCTGAATCCCATTGAGTGGACAGACTCCAGCTCGCTCAGTGATGAGATTTTGCTGGTGGCGTGGCGGGTCAGCGCCAGGGATAATTCGTTCGCTTCGATTCCGCTGCCGTCATCAATCACGGCAATGCGTCGAATGCCCCCCGCTTCGAGTCTGATCTCAATGGTTTGAGAACCTGCATCCACTGCATTTTCCACCAGCTCTTTCAATACGGAGGAGGGGCGTTCGATGACCTCTCCAGCCGCGATTTGGCTGATGAGCAGGTCGGGTAACTGGGCAATGGGGCGGCGGGTAGACATAGTGACCAAGGCAGCTTTGAAGACTGCATTTTAGGGCTTGTTTGTACCTAATGCTTGGGCATTACAGCCTGACTGGTCTGTCAGCCGGCAGAAGCCAGATGCGGGTTGGCCGTAAAGAAACGCCTGATGCCGCCATGCAGGGCAGCAGCGAACTTATCCTGATCGCTGCTATTGCGCAGCATGCGTTCCTCATCAGGGTTACTGATAAAAGCTGTTTCGACCAGAATGGAGGGCATGTCAGGTGCTTTGAGCACAGCAAAAGCTGCTTGTTCAACCTGAGGCTTGTGCAAGCGATAGACGTTTTTCAGATCCCCGAGCACGCTGTCAGCGACTTTTACCGAGTCTTTGATTTGTGCGGAGGTTGAAAGATCAAGCAGGATTTTTGCAACTTGCCTGTCCTGAACCTGAAGGTTGATGCCACCAATCAGGTCTGCAGCGTTTTCTTTGTCAGCTAACCATCTTGCGGCTGAGCTTGATGCGCCGCTTGAAGAAAGGACATAGACGGAACTGCCGCCTGCGGTTGGGCGAACAAAGGCATCGGCGTGAATGGATACGAAAAGATCTGCTTTCACACGACGTGCTTTTTCAACGCGGACATGCAGTGGAACGAAATAATCCCCATCGCGAGTCAGATAGGCACGCATACCCGGTGTTGCATCGATGCGGGCTTTAAGCTTTTGAGCGATCTGCAGTACGACATCTTTTTCTCGCGTGCCGC
Organism: Sheuella sp.; assembly: GCA_030650995.1. Lineage (GTDB taxonomy): Bacteria > Pseudomonadota > Gammaproteobacteria > Burkholderiales > Burkholderiaceae_B > Zwartia. Next base: position 48,528 of record JAUSCY010000093.1, read on the forward strand.
CTTTGCCAATTGCACCCGGATCTTCTCCTCCGTGACCTGGATCGAGTGCGATGGTTATCACGCGACTGCGACGTCCAAGTTTTGGTGTTTCTGTTAGCGGACTTGTGGAGGGCGGCGTAATGCTTTCGGGTAAGACTGGCAGACTGGCCATACCAGTGCCTTTGGGATTACGTCCAATGTCCTCGAGAATGCGAGCTAATGGATCCTCATCGTTTTTCTGCGGTTGCTTTTTGAGCAGTGCGGCCAGGGGATCTTGTGCAACTTTCGGATACAGGTCGAGTACCAGCCTGTATTTGTAATCACCAACAGGTTTTAGGGTGAATACCTGGGGTGCAATGGATTGTTTCAGGTCAAAGACCAGACGCACAATATTGGGGCGGTTCTGAGCGACACGCAGTGAACTGATGTAGGGGTCATCGGTACGAACCTTGCGCACCAGATCGTTCAGGGCCGGACTCATATCGAGTCCAGTGATGTCCACCACCATACGATGTGGTGATTCAAGTGTGAAGTGTTCTGCTTTGAGCTCACTGTCGAGCTCTAAAGTCACGCGCGTGTATTCATCGGCGGGCCAGGTGCGTACGGCTAACAAGCGTGACGCCATGGCGATGCGTGGAATGACAGGGAGAAGCAATAAAGTTGTAGCCGCGCCCAAGAGAGCGCGGCGATTTGGCGCTTTCAGGTTGGACTTAAGTTGGCCCTTTTCAGGGTTAGCGCGCAGAGCCATTTGAGGCCTTTTTCAGTCAGAGCACTTAGGGTGGCATGACGTCCGGCCGGGAGGTAGACCAGTTCAATTAACAGGTCTGGGGCACTCAGCAAGTCGGCAGCGCGCTCAGGCCACTCAATCAAAATAAGCGCATTTTCTTTCAAAATATCTCGAAAACCAGCGTCCAACCATTCTGATGGGTCGCTAAATCTATAGAAATCAAGATGATACAAGTATAAGTTAGAAACTGCATAAGATTCAAGTAGTGCGTAACTAGGACTTTTAATTCGTCCTGTAATGCCACATTCACGCAAAAAAGCCCGAGCTAAGGAAGTCTTTCCTGCACCAAGTTCCCCTTGCAGATGAATTCTCCCTCCCGCATCTGGACCTGGCATTGAAACGCCATCTAAGTTAGTTTTTAAGTCGGCAGCAATCTGTGCAAGCTCTTGACCGAGCTTGTCTGTTGCCAACTCATCAGCAAGATCGAGTTCTAATTTTTTTAGCGGAGAAATATGCATAGCCATATCAGGATGCCAGTAATAGCCAGAGGGGAATGGTGATTGCTGCAATCGGTGTACCTGCGGAAATAATCAGTCCGACTAACCGGCCATCCCCACCCATACGCACAGCCATCACATAGGCCGCGCTAGCCGGAGGCATCGCTGCGAACAGCACCAGCATTTGCCGCTTGAGAGGATCCAGATCAAGCCAGATTGCAATCAGCCAGGCACATGCAGGTAAGGCGATCAGTTTGACCGAGAGGATCCAGAGCACCAGTGAAAATTTTGTTTCACCAGGTTGCCACATCAGGCTCGCACCTACGCAAAGAATGCCTAGCGCAACAGCTGCTGCACCGAGTCGGGCAAGCAGTGTGTCGATCGGCGCAGGAAGTTCAAGCCCAGCCAGGTTGCAGATTACGCCAAGAACGGTAGACATCAGCAGTGGGTTTCTTAACAGGGCGGATGCAAAGTTTGTACCCTGATTACGCGCGAGCGCATAGACCGCAGCAAAATTAACAAGTGGTACGGCAAAACCTACAATCAGCGCCATGGTGGATTGGCCGCTTGCACCAGCCAGGCTGGGGGCGAGTGCCAGCGCGATATATGTATTGAATCGATAGCCGCACTGGGCTGCAGAGGCCATGGCAACAGGCGTCGCACGTAATACCGGCAGCGCTAGCCATGACAATGCGATACCGGCCACTGCAGTGGCGCTTGTTGCAATAAAAATATCAGCCGCAGAACCCATGCTGATGGGGGTTCGTAAAATAGACTGAAAAAGTAATGCAGGAAACAGAACGTAGTAGACAAGTTTTTCGAGGCCCGTAAAAAACTCACGGGAAAAGCCTAGCTTGCGGTTCAGTAACCAGCCAAATGCGATGAGTAGAAAGTCAGGCAAAACAAGCAGGGCAACAGACATATGGTTCGGGGTAGGTATTCGTTGTGCAATGCTACTATTGTGACTCATCCTATATAAGCTCGCTGATCGCGAGCTTATTTATTGTGCCGGCACTTGTTTACAACAGGTGTTTCTTCGGCGTTTGTTTCAGAGGACCCCATGAAGAAAATCAATGTTTTCGCCGCAGCGTTTTCGCTTGCCGCACTTGCCGCATCGCCTTTTGTGTTTGCGCAAACCTATCCAACTAAACCGATTCGCGTGATCGTTCCTTTCGCGCCAGGTGGATCGACCGATATTATTTCGCGGCTGGTGACCCAGCGTATGGCCCAGGAACTCGGGCAGCCCGTCGTTGTTGAAAATAAAGCGGGAGCCGGTGGTGCGATTGGTGCAGGTGAGGGCGCGCGCGCAGCCCCTGATGGCTACACACTTTCCGTTGCAACGGTGTCCACCATGGCTGTGTTGCCCGCATGCAGGCCCAAAGATTTACCGTATGACCCGATCAAGGATTTTGCTCCCGTCACAAATTTTGCCAATACTGCAAACGTGATCTCAGTGAACCCAAAGTTTCCAGCCAAGGACGTCAAGTCCCTGATTGAAGAGTTGAAAAAGAACCCTGGTAAATATTCCTATGGAAGTTCAGGCACATGCGGCGTGCTGCATTTGTTTGGAGAGGCCTTCAGAATGGCGACTGGCACTGATATCGTGCACGTTCCCTACAAAGGTTCGGGCCCTGCGCTGGCTGATGCTGTAGGTGGTCAGGTTGAGATTCTTTTTGATAATCTGCCTTCCTCCATGCCACAGATTCAGGCGGGTAAGTTACGTCCTATTGCCATCGCCTGGGATAAGCGTATTGATTCGATGAAAGATGTGCCCACGCTTGCCGAGGCGGGTTATCCACAATTGAATCAGCCCGTCTGGTATGGCTTGCTGGCTCCGCGCGGTACACCTCCCGAGATTATTAATAAGCTCAGAGATGCTGCTGTGATTGCACTGAAAGATCCGCGTGTGGTTAAAGTACTGCATGAGCAGGGCTCGCTCGCCTCAGGCAATACGCCTGAAGAATTTGCCCGCGAAATCAAGGCTCAGTACGACTGGGCACACGACGTAGTGAAAACGCAAAAGATTGAATTTAATTAATTCATGCATGAAGAATCCGCATCGATTACAGAGTTTATCGACGCAGTCTGGCTAGAAGATGGCTTGGCGGCCAATACCTTGTCCGCCTATCGTCGTGATCTAGTTGCTTTTGAACAGTGGCTGCAGCTTGAACGCAAAATCGGTCTGGATGCCGTGGTGACGGGGGATATCGAGTCCTGGTTCGCCGCATTGCATGCGACATCCAAGCCAAGCACGGCTAACCGTCGACTGGCAACCCTCAGGCGTTATTTCCTGTGGGCGATTCGTCATCAACGTGTTTCAGTTGATCCTTGTTTGCAAATGGTCACTGCTCGTCAGCCTTTGCGTATTCCTAAAACACTGTCCGAAGCTCAGGTCGAGGCACTGCTGCAGCAGCCCCCCACGCATACTCCGCGTGGTTTGCGAGACCGTGCCATGTTGGAAGTGTTGTATGCGACGGGGCTGCGCGTCTCTGAACTTGTTGGCGTCGGCGTGCTTGATATCAGCCTGTCTGACGGGGTCGTGCGCGTCGTGCAGGGTAAAGGCGGGAAAGATCGGCTGGTGCCGCTCGGTGCAGAGGCTGCACATTGGATCACAACCTACATGAAAGAGTCCCGCCCGGAGTTGTTAGGCGCGAGAACCAGTGCCGCGTTGTTTGTCACCGCACGCGCTGCACCCATGACACGCCAGTCCTTTTGGCTGTTGATCAAAAAGTATGCGGTATTGGCCGGTGTCAGGGCGCCACTTTCACCGCATGTGTTGCGCCATGCTTTTGCAACGCATTTGCTCAATCACGGTGCCGATCTGCGCGTAGTGCAAATGCTCTTGGGGCATTCTGATATTTCAACAACGCAAATATACACACACGTCGCGCGTGAAAGGCTCAAGAGCCTGCATGCCCAGCATCATCCGCGTGGATAAAGCTTGCTAAACTAGCAGACTTGCCGCCGTAACTCAGTGGATAGAGTACCTTCCTCCTAAGAAGGGAGTCGGACGTTCGATTCGTCTCGGCGGCACCAGTTTTCTGGTATCAAATAATAGGAATAGCGTCGATATGGCATTTACAACACCCAACAAAGTTTTTTATTTCAATAAGCTGGGTGTTTGCCTGACCCTCGCCGTCACGGCGGTCCTGAGCGGCTGTGCCTCTGATCAGTCGGTGCTTGGTAATGGCACGACCATTACCGCCTCAGATACCGCCCGCATGACAAAATCGGGCTTTCTCTCAGATTACGCGCGACTTAAACCAACCAAATGGGGAGAGGGGATCCAGTGCTGGAGCGAGCCTAATCTGAGAGCCTCAAAGTACGACAAGGTACTTGTGTCACGCATTGTTGTCTCCATTGCCCCACCAAAAGACAAAGATAAAGAAGTGACCGTTGATCCGAGTGATTTGAAAACTCTGACGGATTATTTCCACGATGTCTTGGTTAAAGACCTCAAGCCGCAGATGCAAGTCGTCGATAAAGCGGGTCCAGGGGTGGTCGTCATGCGTATCGCTTTGACGGATCTGGTGCCTACACAGGTGCAGGACAGCATTGCCGGGACGCTCATTCCTTATGCCTTCGTTGTTGAGGCAAGCTCGGGGTCCGCCACGGGCCGGCCGGCTGGATCGACGCCCTACATGGGAGAAACCGGCATGGAAATGCAATTCCGGGATGGTGTGACGGGAGCTGTTCTTGCTGAGTGCCGGGATACCGAAATTGGTCGCAAATACGCCGCTGACATGAATAGCGGTGTTGTAGGTGCTGCACAAACCTGGGCGAGTGGTTATTTGAATTCTTTTCAGCAGTGGTCCTATGCTAAAAACGCCTTTGATAAATGGGCTGCGCTGGTTGCTCAGCGGATGGCTGAAATGCGTGGGGTTTCAGCAGAAAAAAAGTAATTTTCTAACTGAAACTGCCAGATCAGGTTAGGCGGCCCTTCGGGGCCGTTCTTGTTTTGTCGGGGCAGCTCATTTTTTAAGTATGTTCAGGCTCCAACCGGGCCTGGATTTCGTTATGATCGGGTTAATCCTGAGTGACTCATGACATGGTCGACCGACTGTCATCCCCCGGATACATAATGCTGCAGAGACACATGACACAACCGACAGCCATTGCAAAAGAACAAAACGATCAAAATGCGGTCCGAACAATACTGATTGGTACCTTTATCGTTTTGCTTGCAATGGGAACGCGCGCGACTTTCGGTTTATTCATGCAGCCAATGGGCCTCGAGCACAATTGGCCACGTGAAGTTTTTTCGATGGCCTTTGCCATACAAAATCTGGTCTGGGGCCTTGGCGCGATCGGTGCGGGCATGATGGCAGACAGATTTGGTTCGGCCCGAACGATTGCGCTGAGTGCGGTGTTTTATGCGTTAGGTCTTGTTGGCACACGTTTCTCAACTAGCGTATTTGATTTGTACCTCAGTGCCGGAGTGCTGATCGGTCTTGGACAAGCAGGTACGACATTCGCTGTCATCCTTCCTGTGATCGCCAGAACAGTTCCCGTCGCGTCACGCAGCACTGCGATGGGGATTGCGAGCGCAGGCGGTTCCTTAGGCCAGTTTTTGGTGGTGCCGACGGGTCAAATACTGATTGATACGTATCAATGGACGGGAGCGTATTGGATCCTGTCTGTCGTGTTGGCTGCGACATTGCCACTGACTTGGTTTTTGCGTGGTAAGCCCGTGGCTGCAGTCGGGCAGCAGCAATCTATGCTCAGCGCGATTAGTCAGGCTTTGAAACACCCGACTTTTCATTTTCTGTTCTGGGGCTACTTTGTCTGCGGGTTTCATACAGCGTTTATCACCTTGCATTTGCCAGCTTTCGTGACGGATGCAGGCTTGAATGCGAGCAGCGGTGCGATTGCGATTGCTTTGATTGGTTTGTTCAACGTTTTTGGTTCTTTTACCGCAGGCAAACTCGGGGGAACCCATAGTAAAAAGAAATTACTGGCATTTCTTTATTTCATGCGTGCATTTGGTATTTTATGGATTCTGGTGATGCCCACAACGACGTTTGTTGTGTATGTTTTTGCCGGCTGGATGGGCTTGTTTTGGCTGGGTACTGTTCCTTTGACCCAAGGATTAATCGGGCAGATTTATGGTTTGCGTTACGCCGCGACCTTATCTGGCATGGTGTTTCTCGGCCATCAGTTAGGCAGTTTCAGTGGAGTCTGGATAGGCGGAAAAGTCCAGGCGCTTACCGGTAGCTACGACTTGGTTTGGTGGATGGGTATTGCGCTGGCACTGATCGCCGCCGCACTCTGTTTGCCTGTCAATGAAAAGCCACTCTCCTTTGGTTTGAAACCTGCAGCGGCTTGATATGCCAGACACGCAAAAATCATTTTTTTCTTTTAACTGGGTGCTCAAACTCTTTGGCGCAGCCGTGCTGCTACTCGTTTTAGGTGTCGGATTTCTTGGCTATCTAACGCCTGGTATGAGAATTAACTGGGAAACCATCGCCACGATGTGCGGGTTTTGATTGTTGTAATGCCTGTGCTGAAAGATTTGCCTGTCATTGATTACACCCAGCTCGTCAGTTTGCCTGCGCGGGCCACAGCAGTACTGACTGTTAATAATCGTTTGGCCCGCAGCGTGATTCAGTCGCTTGCAACTCACTTTGCCCGTACTTCAGAAATCCCACTGGTTGCACCCTGGTCTGGCTGGCTCTCACATGTGCTGGCGCAACTCAGTTTCGAAGAGCTGATTGCTGCACCTGCTTACGTTCTTGACAGTTTTTCTGCCCAAATGCTTTGGGCGCAAGTCATTGAAGATTTAGAAACTGAAAGACCATTGCTCGATATGAATCAAGCTGCCGCTGCTGCGATGCAAGCCGACTCTTTGATTGATGAGTGGGGGATTGCAGTGTCAGAGGCCAGTCAGACTGAAGAGTACCTAAGTTTTGAACGATGGCGCGACGCATACCGGGCGAGATTGCATGCGCTGGATGCGATTGATCCGAATCTGCTAGTTGAACGTGTGATTTTGCATCTCGAAATGTATGCGGACAATCCTGATCATGCCGGTACCTCGATGCCGGAGCACGTTGTGCTGGCGGGCTTTTCTGAAATATCTCCACGTATGACCAGAGTGTTAAATGCTTTGGCCGAAGTGGGTGTGTCGATTTCGATTCTGGATCCCGGTGATGTTCAGCAAAGCCAGCTCAAGCGGGTGCTGGCCGCTCATGCGCAAGCCGAATGGCGCTCGGCTGCTTATTGGGCGCGACAACAATTAATAGAAAACCCGCACGGCCGCTATGCGATCGTTGCCGCGCAACTTGATCGTGAGGCCCCTTTCGCGCGAAGAGTGCTTGATCATGTTTTAGGGGAGGGTTCAGAAACTCCTCAGGCTTTTAACGTAGCTGTCGCACGCCCTTTGTCCGAGTGGCGTGCCGGACGCGCAATGCTTGCCTGGCTCAGAACTTTTGTATTAATGAGAGATAAAAAAAGCGCGGAACCTACCGACCTCGGTGGTGCGCTCTTGTCCGGACATTGTGCGGGTGACTTCAATGAGATGGGGGGGCGCGCACGAATTGATGCGCGCTGGCGTGACAGGCAGATTACGCGCGTAAAACTTTCAGAGTGGTCGCGCGCGATCGAACCGTTACTCATGCTCGGCCCAGCCTGGCAAAGGGCCTGGCAAAGCTGGCAAGACTATCCCAGAAAGGCCGATACCCAAGCATGGTCGCAAATTTTTCGCGCGACACTGTCCACGCTAGGTTTCCCTGGTCAGGCCCAGCAAAGTTCCGTCGCCTATCAGGTGACAGAGGCCTTAGACTCGCTGCTCGACCGTTTTGCTGAGATGTCGCCTGTTCTGGGTGCGGTCAGTGCTTTAGATGCATGGTCTGCGCTCAATCGGCTCGCACGCAGCGCAACGTTCCAGCCACAGCGCGACGCAGGTGCCAGACTGGATGTGCTTGGTTTGCTGGAGGCCGAAGGGGGCAGCTGGGATGGCGTCTGGATGCTTGGATTAACGGACGAAGTATTGCCCGCAGCAGCCAAGCCTAATCCCTTCATTCCACTGCCTGCCTTACGTCTTGCACAAGCGCCACGTGCAACGCCAGAGCGCGAATACGAATGGGCACAACAAATCTACAAACATTTATCGCATACCGCACCGGAAATTATTGTCAGTTCTGCAGCGCAGGACGGTGAACGCAGCCTGAGGCCCTCACCGCTTATCGCAGGGGTGTCTGAAGTACCTGATATATGGACTCCGCAGCCGATTTCCCCACATGCGCAGGATTTACTACAGGAGCAAATCGACGATTATGGCCCGGCCTTGCAAACAACCGAAGTGACCGCGGGAGGCGTGAGTGTTCTGGAAACGCAGTCATGCAATCCGTTGTGGGGCTTTGTGCGCTATCGGCTTGGGATACAAGGGTTAAAAGCCTATGCGACCCTACCCTCCAAAACACTACGAGGCATCTATTTGCATGCAGTGATGCAACGTATATGGGAAGAATTACGTACGCAGTCGCGATTGCTTGAGCTTCGCGCGAGCGGCGAGTTGCAGGCATGGATTGATTTTGTTTTACACGATGTTGCCAGACAAAAATTGCAAGACTATCCGGACATGTGGCAGCAACTCGAACAAGAGCGCTCCTCATTACTGATCGCTCAATGGCTGGATCTCGAATCTAAGCGATTGCCATTTGTTGCGACTGAGGTTGAACAGAAACGACTAATGGAGATCGGTACATCAGTCCCTAAATTGAAACTTGAATTGCGATTGGATCGTCTCGATACGCTACTAAGTGATGAGCGTCAGGTTGTGATCGATTACAAGTCTGGTGCAAAACTTGCAGATGTTCTGAAAGACTGGCGACAGCCAAGGTTAGTGAATTTGCAGCTGCCTAGTTATGCCGCACTGATGCTGAGCGACAGCTCAGCCAATGGCTTAGCGCAGAGTATGGGCGCGAATGTTGCAGACGGTCTTGCAGGATTTATTTTGGTTCAGCTACACAGCAAATCCGTAGCCGCTGTTGGATTAATTGACGAAGATATCGGACTGCACGGTCCTAAATCACTGGCTGATGCCAAATTTGAAGATGCCTCCTGGAATGATGCCATGCAGCGATTGCATCACTGCATTGAACGGCTCGCTGATGAGTTTTTACAAGGTGTAGCGGTTAATCAGTCTTTTCATAAAAATGATTTGAAGTTTTGTGATGTCATGCCCATTTTGCGCGTCTACGAGGAGGATCAGGATGACTGAAAAAATCCCTCATGATGCGGCGGTGCGCGCGCGTGCGATCGATCCACGTCAGTCATTTTTGGTGCAGGCGCCCGCAGGTTCGGGGAAAACCGAGTTGCTGACAGATCGTATTCTGGCATTGCTCGCGACAGTCAATCGTCCTGAAGAAATCGTTGCAATTACGTTCACTCGAAAAGCAGCTGCAGAAATGCACGAGAGGGTGCTGCAAAAGCTGGCTGCAGGTCTCGAAGACTCCCCTCCGGATCAGACCCATGCGCGTAAAAGCTGGGATCTCGCAAGACAGGCCCTGGCCAGAGATCAGTTGATGGGGTGGCAGATCTTGCAGCATCCAGCGAGGTTGTCGATCAGAACCATCGATGCTTTTTGTGCTTCTCTGGTTCGTACGATGCCTTGGCTCTCCGCGATGGGAGGTTTGCCAGGAATCGTCGATGATGCCCGTGCGCATTATCTGGCGGCAGCGCGCATGACACTCGATCTGGCTGATCGTGAGCAGTTCGATTGCGTGACACAGCTGCTCAAGCATCTCGATCTGGATATTGAAGTTGCAGCGGATGCTCTGGCCGACATGCTGGCACAGCGTGACCAATGGCTGCCATTGCTTGAAAAGGGAAATGATCGTGATTCTCTTGAACTGAATTTGCAGACAGCGATCGAACAGGATCTGATGCGTTTGTCAGAGTTGATGCCACCGGGTTGGGCGCAGCGCCTGGCGCCTGGTGTGCGTTTGGCCGCATCAGCGCTGTCAGAAGAAAAACCTGAAAACGGACTTGTTACGTTACTGGATTGGGACGGCGAGCCGTTCGGACAGGAGGTGGAGAGTTTGCCGCAATGGCGCGCCCTGGCGGAATTGCTGTTGACGGCTTCAGGTACTTTACGCCGGGCATTGAATAAAAATAATGGATGTCCGCCTCAGTCACCGCAAAAAAAATTATTACAGGAGTGGTTGGGAACACATGAAAGTCTCTCGCCTGCGCCCTGGATTGAGCGATTATTCGCTATGCTGGCAACGCCAGACCCGGTATTTTCTGAGGAGCAGTGGCGTGTTCTGCGTGCGCAGATTCAATGTTTGTGGTTGGCTGCCGGTCAGTTAATGGTGCAGTTCGCGCAAGCGGGTGAGGTTGATTTTATTGAAATCGCAAGACGTGCCGATCTGGCGCTTGGCCGCACGGATGATCCATCCGAGTTGCTGTTAAAGCTCGATACTAATATTCGGCATCTATTGATCGATGAGTTTCAGGATACTAGCCAGTCACAGATCGAACTACTTAAAAAAATTACCTCCGGCTGGCAAGCTGGAGACGGGCGCTCACTTTTCCTGGTTGGCGATCCGATGCAGTCGATCTATCGTTTTCGCAAAGCGGATGTGGCGTTGTTCCTCAAAATCCGTGACCATGGCTTGGAAGGTCTTACGGTCGAGCCGCTTCAATTGACTGATAATTTCCGTTCTCAGGCAGGCGTGGTGGAATGGGTAAACAATGTATTTTCAAAATTGTTGCCCCAGCAAGATGAACCCGCTGCTGGCGCAATTGCCTACGCACGTTCCCAGGCTTTTCATGCCTTAAGTCTGGATCCTGCAGTCAGTTTTCATCCGGTATTTGTGCAGTCAGGTGCAAAGGCTGAAGCGGTTGTCGTGGAGTTGGTCAGGCAGGCGCTGGAAATGTATCCAGATAAGGAGCATCCTGTAGCGGTGCTTGTACGTGCACGCTCGCACTTGAAAGAAGTCACGCAGCTATTAGCCCAGGCAGATATCGCTTGTCGGGCTGTTGAGCTGGTTCCTTTGTATAAGCGCCCATTCGTGGTGGACCTGGTGCAAATTATTCGCGCCTTGAGTCACCCTGGAGATCGGGCTGCCTGGGTTTCAGTATTGCGTTCGCCTTATTGCGGATTGACGCTCAATAGTTTGCATGCTCTTGTAGCCAGCGATCCACACGCCGCTGTCCCTGCACTGATCGAGCGAGCTTTGCAGAAAAGGCCGGGAGACGCGGTCTGTCTGGCAGAGCAAAAACTTGATCCAGACGAGTTTGCCCGATTGATGACTGTCGCACCCATTTTGCTTCAGGCGCTCAAAGAGGATGACGCACGTCCGCTAGCCAATCAGGTCGAACGAGTCTGGCGTTTGCTTGGTGGTCCTGGGTTGGCTGGTGGCCCCGGTGATTTGCAGGATGCAGAGCGGGTTTTTCAGCTGATCGAACAGCTCGCACCCTATGGAGGTCTGGATCTTGACGCGCTTGCCTCTAAACTTGAAAAGCTGTTTGCAGCGCCCGATTCGGACTCTCGCGCAGTCGAAGTCATGACCATGCATAAATCCAAAGGCCTGCAGTTTGAACGTGTCATTTTGTTTGGTTTGCACCATGGACCACGTGCTGATCAAAGCCCACTTGTCCGGATCGAGCAAGTCGAAGAACACGTGTTGTTTGGCCCAGTCAAACCTCGTGCAAGTTCTGATCAGGATACTTTCTCCAAGTATCTAGGTATGCGTGAAAAACGACGCGCGGCCTATGAGGTCGATCGGCTGCTTTATGTTGCTGCGACCCGAGCCAAGGAGTCCTTGCATCTGGTGGCTGAGGTCAAGCTGGATAAAAATACGGGTTTGGTGGCTGAGCCGGTGTCCGGAAGCTTGCTGGATCGTTTGTGGAGCCATGTCCGTAAACCTGAGGTGCCCTCTGGCATGCAGGTTCAGGATGAGTTTGCCTCGGATCAGCCTGTCATCAAAGGCCAGCCTCTGCGTCGCCGTGCACACATTCCTGCTGCCCGACCATTGCAGGCCGATCGCTTGCGTAATGCCGCTTATGTATGGCGTGCTGCGACGACTTACGATCGGCAGATTGGTATTCTGGTGCATGCCTGGCTTGCAAAAATCGGCGAACAGGGCCTGACTCGCTGGTCCCCGCAGGAGGTGATGCAAAAGTCATCACTGATTCACCGGCAATTGACTCAGGCCGGCTTACCAGTCGCCCAAGCTGAAAAAGCTGCCTCGGAAGTGGTGGAGACGCTTGTGGCGATGCTGACGCATGATCGCGGTCGCTGGCTATTAGGTCATCCGCAGTCATATCGCGAGTGGACCTTGATCGACGCTACTGGAAAAGTCTCTGTGATTGATCTGGCAATGGCTGATGAGCAGGGCTGGCTCGTGGTGGATTACAAAACAGGTCGTCCGGCGGATGATGAAACGACAGAGGTTTTCGCTCAACGGATGCGAGAGCGCTATGCGCCCCAACTTGAGCGATATTGTCAGCAATTGACCGATCTTGATGGCCGATTCGCACGTGCAGCCCTTTATTTTCCACGAGACGACCTCTGGATTACGCTCAATTCTGAGTGATGGGCCAAGCCCTGCTAAAATTGAAGCTGGCGGGCCCCTTCGCATGGTTCGGCGGTCAATCTGGTCAGGTCGGGAACGAAGCAGCCACAGCCGTGCAGAAACAGTGCCGAAGTCAGGCTCGCCTCCTTAATCTCCGTCCGTGGTAAAAAACGTCCATGACTTATCTAGTATTGGCGCGTAAGTGGCGTCCCCGCACGTTTGAGACTCTGGTAGGACAAGATCACGTTGTCCGAGCGCTTTCGCACGCGCTGACGACCCAGCGGCTGCATCACGCATGGCTTTTTACCGGGACGCGAGGGGTTGGCAAAACCACCTTGTCACGTATCCTGGCCAAAGCCCTCAACTGCGAAACAGGCATCACAGCCACGCCTTGCGGCGTTTGCCAGGCCTGCACTTCGATTGATGAAGGCAGGTTTGTCGACTATCTGGAACTCGATGCCGCCTCCAATCGTGGCGTGGACGAGATGACCCAGTTGCTTGAGCAGGCCGTCTATTCGCCAAGCGTTGGGCGCTTCAAGGTCTACATGATCGACGAAGTGCATATGCTGACGGGGCATGCGTTTAACGCCATGCTCAAAACGCTAGAAGAGCCGCCCGCGCACGTTAAATTCATTCTGGCCACGACTGATCCTCAAAAAATTCCCGTGACGGTCTTGTCGCGTTGCCTGCAGTTCAATCTGAAGCAGATGCCTGGCGAATCAATTGTCGGACATCTGGAAAACGTTCTGGGTCATGAGCAGATCCCATTTGAAGTCCCGGCGCTGCGTTTGCTGGGTCAGGCGGCATCAGGTTCAATGCGTGACGCTTTATCACTGACTGATCAGGCGATCGCTTATAGCGCGGGCAATCTGACCGAAGAATCTGTTCGCGGCATGCTTGGCACAATCGATCAGCGTCATCTGATTCGTTTGCTTGACTCGCTGCAGTCCGGCCGCGCCGCAGCGGTATTGGAGATCGCTGACGAGTTGTCCACGCGAGGTTTGTCGTATCGCGCAGCGCTTGCGGATCTAGCCGTGCTGTTGTCACGCATTGCTATCATTCAACGCGTAGCGCAGGCTGTGGATGAGTCTGACCCGCTGATGCAAGACATTATTCGTCTTGCGCAGACCATGCACCCTGATGCTGTTCAGCTTTTTTATACTGTCGCCGTTCATAGTCGTTCAGAGCTGGCGATTGCGCCTGACGAGTACGCCGGTTTTGTGATGGCATGTCTTCGCATGCTGTCGTTGCTAGCTGGCTCTGGTGCTGGCAATCAGCCTTTCAGCCTGGCTTTGCCAAGCTCTGTTGCGACTCCGGGCGCTACTTTAGGCGCTACTCCAGCTGCTACTCCGGCTGCTACTTCAGTAGTTCCTCCGGCTGTGACCCCGCCAGTCAACGTTGTTGCTGCGCCCGCTCAGCAAATTGCTGTGGTAGAGCCTGTGGCTGCTGCACCTGTTGCGTCTGTTGCACAGCAGGTGCCGCAAAAGCAAGCAACCCCGCCTTGGGATGACGTACCCGAAACACCCAAAGACACTCAAAAAATTACTACACGGGCTCCGGCTCTGGTGGCACAGATCTCTGCACAGGCGCAGGCAGAGGTAGAACAACAGGCAGAGCCAGAGGCAGATCAGGAGCCTCAGGACGAATACGCCCTGGGCGCGGACTCTGATGGTGACTCCTCATTTGGCAGTTCCATGCCACCTCATCTCGATGAGGAAATTCCGCCCGAAGAGGGATACGCGGCGCCAGCGCCTGCAAAATCCTTGTCTGAAATCATTGTCCTGCCAGAACCGTGGGCGAGTTTTTCTTCAAAGCTGCCTTTATCCGGCATGGCCTCTCAGCTGGCCCGCCAGTCAGAATGCGCCGAAGTCTCCGGGCGCGTGCTGACTCTGCGTGTACCAACTAAAGCGCTGACTGAGGGCATGCACGCCGATCGTTTGCGTACCGTTTTATCTGAGTACTTTGGATTTGCCGTTCAGCTTAAATTTGAAATTGCAGCGACGCAGGGTCAGTCAGCCCATGCGATTGATGTCGCTGCCCAGATCGTACGACAGGAGGTCGCTGAGCAATCCGTTCAAAATGATCCTTTTGTTCAGGCGCTAGTCAAAGATTTTGGTGCACAAGTTGTGCCGGGATCGATTCGACCTGGCGCTTCACTTTAAATAATCACTCTCAGGAATTCACTTCATGATGAAAGGTCAAATAGCCGGTCTGATGCGTCAGGCGCAGCAGATGCAGGAAAACATGAAAAAGGCGCAGGATGCCTTGTCGGACATTCTTGTCGAGGGCGCCGCAGGTGGCAGTCTGGTCAAGGTCACAATGACCTGCCGTCACGATGTCAAACGCGTGACCATCGACCCAAGTTTGCTGGCTGATGATAAAGACATGCTCGAGGATCTTGTTGCAGCAGCGTTTAACGATGCCCTGCGCAAGGCAGAGGCAACGTCTCAGGAAAAGATGTCGGCCGTGACCGCAGGTATGCCCTTGCCACCAGGAATGAAATTGCCTTTCTGATGGAAAATTCCTCGTCAGAACCACAACCACTGCTGGCGCTCGTGGACGCGTTGCGCCGCTTGCCTGGCGTGGGCGTGCGTACCGCGCGTCGCATGGCATACCACCTGCTCCAGCATGATTTAAAAGCTGCAGAGCAGCTTGGGCGCGCACTGACCGATGCGGTTGAGCGTTTGCAGCACTGCGAGTTGTGCAATGGATTTACAGAAATTCCTGTTTGCGCGACGTGTGACCACCCGGAGCGCGATCATGCATTGCTATGCATTGTTGAGACACCCGCCGATCAAAATTCCATCGAAGCGACCCATGGTTACCAGGGACTCTATTACGTGCTGATGGGCAGACTGGCTCCGCTTGAAGGCACGGGGCCCGATGAGCTTGACTTTGATCGCGTACTCAAACGTGCCAACGATGGTGTTGTCCAGGAAGTTATTCTGGCAACAAACTTTACTGCTGAAGGCGAGACCACTGCGCACTATCTTTCTGAGGCGCTCAGGTCCAGGGGCATCAAAGTCACCCGACTGGCGCGTGGTGTACCCGCGGGTAGTGAAATCGAATATGTAGATGCCGGGACTGTTGCCTGGGCTCTCATGGAACGTAAACCTACCTGATTCATATCCACATCGCTCAACGCTGGAGCTGCTTTGCTGCAGCCGGAGTTGGTTATCTGATTCTTCAGGCTGGGCGAAGTGCAGCAAGTAGCTGGTCAAGTTTACGTGCGTCAGCAACGAAGGCTCGAATGCCTTCTGATAGCTTTTCGCTTGCCATCGCGTCTTCATTCAGAAGTGATCTGAAATGCACTTCGTCTGCAACGATACGTGCAGCAGGCTGCGAGCGGGCCGCTTGCAATGTCAGGCTGGCGCTTAGTGGGCCTTCAGCTTGTGCGAGCTTTGCAAGCAGATCCGGACTGATTGTGAGCAAGTCGCAACCTGCGAGCGCGAGAATCTGGCCTGTATTTCTGAAGCTCGCACCCATGATTTCAGTTGGGATGCCGAAAGTTTTGTAATAGCGATAGATGCCGGACACTGAAATAACGCCTGGGTCATTGGCGCCGCTCGAGGCGGCCTCGTCCCAGGCTGCACCTTGCTGTTTTTTATGCCAGTCATAAATGCGACCCACAAAGGGGGAGATCAGTTGGACTTTCGCATCCGCACAGGCGACAGCCTGCACCAGAGAGAATAAAAGGGTCAGGTTGCAGCGGACCCCCTCAGATTCCAGAACACGTGCGGCCTGGATGCCTTCCCAGGTAGAGGCAATCTTGATCAGGATGCGGTCCCGTGAGAAGCCGCAGGCTTCGTAGAGCGCCATAATCCTGCGCGCGCGGTCAATTGTTGCGCGTGTGTCAAAGGAAAGTCGCGCATCCACTTCGGTGGATACGCGCCCTGGAACAATATTCAGGATTTCCCGGCCAAAAGCCACCAGTAAACGGTCTACAAGCTCGTCTGGGCTCGCGTGGGGGAAATCCTTGATGCAGCGCTCCATCAAGGGGCGATAGGCGTCTTGCTGGACCGCTTTCAGGATCAGAGAGGGATTTGTGGTCGCATCTGTCGGCTGATAGCTGCGCATGCTTTCAAAGTCACCAGTATCGGCGACAACGACTGTGTGGATGCGTAAAGATTCGAGAAGACTGGCCATCGGGTTATACTTCCAAGGTTTGCTTATTGATACAGATGCCGGGGTTGATTGTGCTGCCGAACATATTTCCAGATAGTGCCACGAAAACGGCGATTTTAGCCTTGGCGGACGGAACCATTTTTAAGGGCCTCTCAATCGGGGCCGATGGTCACGCCGTTGCAGAAGTCGTTTTTAATACTGCCATGACAGGATACCAAGAAATCCTTACTGATCCAAGTTACAGCGGTCAGATGGTCACCTTGACCTATCCTCACATCGGTAACACCGGGATTAATGCAGAGGACGTCGAGTCCACTAAGATCCATGCTGCCGGTTTGATTGTGCGTGATTGTCCCGCACTGCTTTCGAATTTTCGCTCGACGCAATCGCTGCCCGACTATCTGAAATCTCAGGGTGTCGTGGCGATCTCCGATATTGATACCCGCAAGCTGACGCGTATTTTGCGTGAGGGCGGTGCGCAGGGCGGATGTATTCTGGTGGGTGATGACGCCGAGCAGGCCTTAAAACTCGCCCGTAACTTTCCAGGAATGTCCGGTCTGGACCTTGCCAAGGTTGTTTCGGCAAAGCAGCCCGCGAACTGGACCGAGTCCACCTGGGAGCTTGGCGTAGGCTACGGCAAAACAGACAGCAAGACACCGCACGTGGTCGCCTATGACTTCGGTGTGAAATCGAATATTCTGCGTCTTCTGGCTGAGCGCGGTTGCCACATTACGGTTGTCCCAGCGCAAACTAGCGCAGAAGACGTCCTGAAACTCAATCCCGATGGCGTATTTTTGTCTAATGGACCTGGCGACCCGGATCCATGTGATTACGCGATTGCAGCAACCAGAGTTTTTCTGGAGCGAAAATTACCCGTGTTTGGAATTTGTCTTGGGCAGCAGATTATGGGGCTGGCAATTGGTGCCAAAACCGTCAAGATGAAAACAGGCCATCACGGCTCTAACCACCCTGTGCAGGAGCTGGCCTCTGGCCGTGTGTTCATCACTGCACAAAATCACGGTTTCTCGGTCGATGCGGCGAGCTTGCCTGCAAATGCCCGCGTCACCCACATTTCATTGTTTGACGGCACCTTGCAAGGATTCGAGCTGACAGATCGGCCCGCTTTCTGTTTCCAGGGACATCCCGAAGCAAGTCCAGGTCCTCACGATATCGTCGTGTTGTTCGATAAATTCATGAGCCTGTTGGCTGGTCAAAAATAAAGAGTCATCATGCCCAAGCGTACAGACCTAAAAAGTATTCTGATCATCGGTGCCGGTCCAATCATCATTGGACAGGCATGCGAATTCGATTATTCCGGCGCACAAGCCTGCAAAGCATTAAAAGCCGAGGGATATCGCACCATTCTGGTCAACAGTAATCCTGCGACCATCATGACCGATCCCGAGACGGCGGATGTGACTTACATCGAGCCAATTACCTGGCAAGTTGTTGAAAAGATCATTGAAAAAGAACGTCCTGATGCAGTGTTGCCCACTATGGGTGGTCAGACGGCCTTGAATTGCGCACTCGATCTGGACAAGCACGGCGTGCTCGCCAAGTATGGCGTTGAATTAATTGGTGCCAATGCCCATGCGATCGACAAAGCTGAAGATCGCCAGAAGTTCAAAGTCGCCATGTCATCGATCGGACTCGAGTCAGCCAAGTCTGGTGTTGCACATACTCTGGATGAGGCCTGGGTCGTTCAAAAGCAGATTGCTGCAGAAATCGGAAGCTCAGGGTTTCCTGCTGTCATTCGTCCGAGCTTTACGCTTGGCGGCAGTGGCGGAGGTATTGCCTATAACGCTGAAGAATTCGAAACTATTTGCCGTCGTGGCCTGGAAGCATCGCCTACGAGCGAATTGCTGATCGAGGAGTCACTGCTCGGCTGGAAAGAATTTGAGATGGAGGTTGTGCGTGACTCGGCAGATAATTGCATCATCGTCTGCTCGATCGAAAACCTGGATCCAATGGGCGTGCATACGGGCGACTCGATTACTGTAGCGCCCGCCCAGACGCTGACTGATAAAGAGTATCAGATCATGCGTAATGCATCGATCGCAGTCTTGCGCGAAATCGGTGTGGACACTGGCGGATCAAACGTACAGTTTGCTGTGAATCCGCTTAACGGTCGCATGATTGTGATCGAGATGAATCCTCGCGTTTCACGCTCTTCGGCACTTGCCTCTAAAGCGACTGGGTTTCCCATCGCTAAAGTTGCCGCACGTCTGGCTGTTGGTTACACACTGGATGAGCTTAAGAACGAGATAACCGGTGGCGCAACGCCCGCATCTTTTGAGCCCACCATCGACTATGTGGTTACCAAAGTACCACGTTTTGCCTTTGAAAAATTCCCTACCGCTGATGCGCGTCTGACGACACAGATGAAATCGGTTGGTGAGGTCATGGCAATCGGTCGCACCTTTCAGGAATCATTCCAGAAAGCACTGCGCGGCCTTGAGGTCGGTGTGGATGGTCTGAACCAGAAGACAACCGATCGTGAAAAAATCCAGATCGAACTCGGCGAACCCGGTCCGGAACGTATCTGGTACGTAGGCGACGCATTCGCACAGGGCTTTACGCTCGAAGAAGTGCATCAGCTGACCAAGATTGATCCATGGTTCCTGTCGCAGATCAAAGAGATCGTCGATATTGAACTTGCACTCGAGCAGCGCACACTTGGTGACCTCGATGCCAATACCATCCTGCAGCTCAAACGCCGTGGCTTTTCCGATCGCCGTCTGGCATTTTTGCTGGACACCGTTGAAGCAGAAGTTCGTAAGTTACGTCATCAGTTCAACGTGCGCCCTGTCTATAAACGTGTAGATACCTGCGCCGCTGAGTTTGCGACCAATACCGCCTATCTTTATTCGACTTACGAGCAGGAGTGTGAGTCCAAGCCTACCGATCGTAAAAAAATCATTGTGCTTGGTGGCGGCCCCAATCGTATCGGTCAGGGTATTGAATTTGATTATTGCTGCGTGCATGCAGCACTCGCCTTGCGCGAGGATGGTTACGAGACCATCATGATCAATTGCAACCCTGAAACCGTATCGACCGATTACGACACGTCCGATCGTCTGTATTTCGAGCCCTTGACGCTCGAGGATGTGCTCGAAATCGTGCATCTGGAAAAACCAGTTGGCATGATTGTGCAGTACGGTGGGCAGACCCCCTTGAAACTCGCCCGTGCGCTCGAGGCAAATGGCGTGCCCATTATCGGTACCAGCCCTGAGTCGATTGACGTTGCCGAAGATCGTGAGCGTTTTCAGAAGCTCCTGACTAAACTCAATCTGCGCCAGCCGCCCAATCGTACGGCCCGTACCGAAAGTGAAGCACTTGCCCACGCTCAGGAAATTGGATACCCCTTGGTCGTTCGCCCGAGCTATGTGCTTGGCGGTCGCGCGATGGAAATCGTGCACGAGCAGATCGATCTCGAGCGTTACATGCGCGAAGCGGTAAAAGTCAGTAATGATTCGCCCGTACTGCTTGATCACTTCCTGAATAATGCGATTGAGATCGATGTGGACTGCCTGTGTGATGGTCAGGAAGTATTCATCGGCGGCGTGATGGAGCACATCGAGCAGGCCGGCGTACATTCTGGCGACTCGGCTTGCAGTCTGCCTCCATACTCACTGTCGCCAGAAATGACGGCCGAGATTAAGCGCCAGACTGCGCTGATGGCGCGTGCCCTGAATGTCAAAGGGCTGATGAACGTTCAGTTCGCGGTGCAAGACGGCGACGTGTATGTACTTGAAGTCAATCCACGCGCTTCGCGGACTGTGCCATTTGTTTCAAAAGCAACTGGCTTGCAGCTGGCAAAAATCGCCGCGCGTGCCATGGCTGGCCAGACACTCGCCTCGCAAGGCGTGACCAAAGAAGTTGTGCCACATTATTTCTCAGTCAAAGAAGCTGTTTTCCCCTTCGTGAAATTCCCCGGCGTAGATACCATCCTCGGTCCCGAGATGAAATCTACAGGTGAAGTCATGGGCGTGGGTGTGACGTTCGGCGAAGCCTTCGTCAAGTCGCAAATGGCTGCGAGTGTCAATCTGCCTGTATCCGGTACGGCTTTTATCAGCGTCAAAAATCAGGATAAGCCCAAGGCTGTTGAGGTCGCACGTGGTCTGCATGCATTAGGCTTCAAAGTCGTGGCTACACGCGGCACTTCCGCTGCAATTGAGCAGGCGGGAATACCCGTCTCGATCGTGAACAAGGTAGCCGAAGGTCGCCCACACATTGTCGATATGCTTAAAAACGGCGAGATCTCACTTGTGATCAATACAGTCGAAGAGCGGCGCAATGCGATTACCGACTCGCGTGCAATTCGCACGCAGGCACTTGCCGCACGCGTCACGTACTACACGACGATCGCTGGCGCATGGGCGGCTGTCGAAGGCATGCAGTATCTGCGTGAAGGTCTTGGCATCAAGGTCTATTCGTTGCAGGATTTGCATCAGTCTCTGAAGCACTAAAGCAAGCAGTGTTGAGTCATTCTGGATGGCAAGGTGATATAGCCTTGCCATCTCAGTAGAATGAAACTAGGATACGGTGTCCCTTTAGTGAGCACCTAGCATGTCTACCAAACTCCCCCTTCCATATTCAGGTTTGCGTGTCCTTGACATCAGTCAGGGCATTGCCGGCCCCTATTGCGCGCATATTTTGTGGCAACAGGGTGCTGATGTCATTAAAGTCGAACCCCCCGCAGGCGACTGGATTCGTTTTGTCGGTGTGAAACGCGACGAACACAGTGCCCTGGCGATTCAGTTCAATGCAGGTAAACGCGCGCTTGCGCTCGATGCCCGTGCCGAGGCAGGTAAAAAAATATTATTTGAACTCGCCCGACAGGCAGATGTGATTGTGCAGAATTTCAGACCTGGCGCAGCTGAGCGCATGGGGATTGGCTATGCAGCGTTATCAGAATTAAACCCTGAGTTAGTCTATGTATCCATTAGTGGCTACGGTCCTGATGGTCCTTATGCGGATGCTCCTGCCACCGACTCCGTGATGCAAGCCGATAGCGGGTTGATGTTTACCAATCAAGACGAGCACGGCACCCCAAGACGACTGGGTTTGTTAGCTGCAGACGTCATCACGGGTCTGTATGCCTCTCAGGGGGCCTCAACTGCGCTATATCAGCGTCTGGCACGCAAACAGGGCACTCACGTACAGGTCAGCCTGTTTGAGGCGTGTGCGGCGTTTCAGGGTTCCTGCTTTATCGAGCAAGCGATTGCCGGCAAACGTCCGTTCGCTGCGGTCAGTGCGCCCAACGCAGTATTTGCTACAGCAGATGGCACAATCTCTATCGTTGTGCTCAATGACGAACAGTTTGCTCGCTTGTGTGCAGCCCTGAATCGTCCAGATTGGGCGAGCGATGCAAGGTTTGCGAGCAATTCCCTGCGCATGGAGAATCGAGCTGCGCTGTATGCGGATATGACCGAGCAGGTTCGACAGCATCCTAATGCCTACTGGGATGCTTTACTGAAAGAGCACGATGTCCTGCACGCGCCAGTTCGTGACTACCAGGCAGTCCTGAATCATCCTCAGGCTTTACATCTTGAGATGGTGCAGCAACTGGAGCAGGCTGGTGTGGGAACATTACCCTACATCGGATTGCCAACCCATCCACATCACCGCCAAGTTAAATCGGCCCCCCGGATAGGGGAAGATTCAATTCAGATTCTTCAGCAAGCGGGTATTGATGAGGCGAAGATCGAACAATTATTAGCCTCAGGCGTGGTGCTTCAGGCAAAGATTTAACAACATCAACACATAAATATAAATTCCGGAGCCAACAGAAGATGAAATTACAGATACTCTCCACCAGCTTTCGCGCGGCGGTACTGATTGCCTTGAGCGCGACTGCTTATACGCATGCCTATGCACAGAATACGACTTATCCAAGCAAACAGATTCGTCTGTTGATTCCCTATCCACCAGGTGGGCCGACAGATCTGACCGCGCGCGTGGTCGCAGCAGATATGAGTGCAACACTTGGTCAGTCAGTGGTCGCTGACAATCGTCCCGGCGCCAGCGGCATGATTGGTGCCGAGATGGTCGCGCGTGCTGAGCCCGATGGATACACCATTCTTGCCAATGCCTCTTTGCACGTAATTAATCCGTTTGTCTATCCTGATATGCGTTTTGATGCGCTGAAGGATTTCGTTCCAATTACTCAGCTTGCAGCAGTGCCATTAGTGTTGGTTGTGCCAATGAGTTTGCCGGTCACCAACTTGAAAGAGCTGGTTGAGTATGGCCGCAAAAACCCAGGCAAACTGAATTTTGGTTCCTCAGGCAACGCTTCGGCGCAGCAACTGGCCGGGGAGTCTTTCAAAATGGCGGCTGGTATTGAAATGCAGCATGTCCCTTACAAAGGGAGCTCACCTGCACTGGCAGATCTGGTCGGCGGACAGATTCAGTTGATGTTTGATTCTATGCCTTCTGCCATGCCTTTTATCAAGGCGGGTAAATTACGTGCGATAGCCGTCACGACTCTCAAACGCGCGCAAGCATTGCCTGAGCTTCCTACTGTTGCCGAGTCAGGTTATCCGGGCTTTGATATTGCAACCTGGTATGGTTACTGGGCACCAAAAGGCACGCCAGCACCGATCGTTGAAAAGCTCGCTGCCGCTGCCAGTCAGGCTTTGAAAAAACAAAGTGTGATTGATCAATACGCTGGCATGGGTGCCGAACCCGTTGGTTCAACGCCTGCTGAATTCGCCAAATACAACCAGACTGAAATGGTGAAATGGGGAGAGATCGTGCGTAAATCAGGTGCGAAAGCGAACTGATGAATGTTTTTATTACTGGCGCAAGCAGTGGCCTGGGCGAGGCGCTTGCCCGCTTGTATGCAGGGCAGGGTCACGTGCTTGGATTGGTTGCCAGACGTGGAGACCGGCTGCAGGCTTTAGTTGAAAGCTTGCCGGGTCATCACCATGCCTATGTGGCGGATGTCTGCGACCGCCAGGCATTGCACGCCGCTGCGAATGACTTCATCCAGAAGGTTGAACAGGTTGATGTGGTCATTGCAAGTGCTGGAATCAGTGCTGGAACGCTGACTGAAGAAATGGATGACTTCGGGGTGTTCCAGTCGATTTTTCAGACAAATGTCATGGCGACCGTCTCGAGCTTTGAAGCTTTTATTCCTGGCATGCTTAAACGCGGTGCCGGGACATTAGTAGGCATTGCCAGTGTCGCGGGTGTGCGTGGTCTGCCCGGTGCCGGTGCTTACAGCGCTTCCAAATCTGCAGTCGCGACGTATTGTGAAAGTCTGCGTCTTGAATTGAAACCCAGAGGAGTGGGCGTCGTGACCATTGCCCCGGGTTATATCCGTACGGAAATGACAGCGAAAAATCCCTACAGCATGCCGTTCCTGATGGATGCGGGGGCTTTCGCAATCCGTGCGGCCAGAGTCATCGACAGGCAGTGTTCCTATCGGGTCATCCCCTGGCAGATGGGTATAGTGGCCAAGCTCATGCGCATTTTGCCTGACTGGCTGTATGACCGCCTGGCCGTTAATGCCCCTCGCAAACCGCGAAAATCTAATTAATCAGCCCGCGATTAATCAAATCGCCACGTCGTCCATTGAGTCGCCCTTCAGGTGACTTACATCACCCCAGTCGATAATTTTCCAGCCATCCGCAGAAACCAGTATCCGGTTCACGCTCGTGTTGACGATAGGCGTCTTGCGTTCCTCTTGAAGACTGACCTGACTGGCATGACGCCAGATGATATCCATCGCCCCGCCGTGGCTGACCACCATGACGCGTTTTCCGGCGTGCCGTGTGGCAATCTCATCAATTGCCTTCACAACGCGGCTGTGAAAAGTGCCCAGCGTCTCACCCTCGGGTATCACGCCGTGTGGGTCACGACTCGCCCAGACTTTTGCGGCCTCCGGCTGGTGTTCGTGCATGGTGTTGAAAATAAGACCTTGCAGCACGCCAAAGTTTCTCTCGCGAACGCCAGTCTCGATCTGAGGTGTAAGACCGATTGCATCAGCAATGATTTTTGCAGTCTGATGCGCACGCTTGAGGTCACTTGAGTAGATCGCTTCGATAGGCTGTGTGGGTTGTGTGTTCGCAGCCAGATGGCGCCCCAGTGCATGCGCCTGGCTGATGCCGATCTCGTTGAGTTCGATGTCTTCCCATCCCTGTACACGACGCACCGTATTCCAGGGTGTTTCGCCGTGTCGTACTACCCATATTTCAGTCATGCGATGCTTCCATAATTCGAATTTGTTGTATGTCGATACCTACAGCGACAGAGGCGCCATCAGGCCATACAGACTGACCGGCACGATGAGGATGATCCGCTGTAATACGTTCAGATCCTGTCTGAATCGAGTAACGGGTAAATTCCCCTAGAAACTCACTGGACTGCACTGTACCGGAAATCCACGCCCGGTCAACACTATCAACAGGCGCCTGACGCTCGATCCGAATGTGATGGGGGCGGCAGTTCGCACTAACTGTAGTGCCTGGGGTCAGGCAGGAGGTGGGAATATCGGCTTGTTGATGACGGGATATACAAATTGATGGACTTTGACCTAATCCGATCGTGATCGTATTGGCGTCAACATCGCGTATTTTTGCATGCAGGATATTCATGCTGCCGACAAAATTAGCGACAAAATGATTGTCCGGAAAGTCAAATAAGGCAGTGGGTGTACCGATTTGCTGAACGGTGCCATGATTCAGAATAGCCATGCGGTCCGCCGTGGTCATGGCTTCTTCCTGATCATGGGTAACAAAAATAGTCGTAATACCCAGCCGGCGCTGCAGAGAGAGTAACTCCTGACGCATCTGGATACGCAGATTTTTATCCAGATTAGAAAGTGGTTCGTCCAGCAAGAGTACTTGGGGCTCGATCACGATTGTCCGAGCCAGTGCGACGCGTTGTTGTTGTCCGCCAGAAAGCTGATTAGGTCTGCGTCCGGCCATGGCGGATAAACCGACAAGATCCAGGGCTGCCTCTACACGCTGTTTGATTTGCGCGCGCGGTAAGCGTCGTTCAACTAGTCCAAAAGCGATGTTGTCCCAGACGGTCATGTGCGGCCATAAGGCGTAACTTTGAAACACCATGCCGATGTTCCTGTCCCAGGGTGGCACTTGAGCAAAGTCTTTGCCGTCGATCAGTAACTGCCCCTGGCGTGGGTGGTTAAATCCGGCAATCAGTCTGAGAAGTGTTGATTTCCCTGATCCGGATGGACCGAGTAAGGCAAAGAACTCACCAGGCTCGACTTTAAGATTGATGTCTTTCAGGACATCTGTCGAACCGTATGACAAACAGATATTGCGACATTCAACGCTGACTTTTTTCATTTGACAGTCTATGCCTGCGTACTGGAGGGTTGACTGGTGTGGGTGTGACGCGCAACCAACCAGTGTGAGGCGAAGGTTCCTACGGCGACCGCAATCACGGCCAGCACTCCAAGCGCAGCACCTGGACCGCGTCCAGAGGTGCTTTGCATATAAAGATAAATCCCGTAACTCATGGGTGCCTGACTTTCTTTGGTAACCAGCATCATGGTCGCTGATAGCTCGACTGCCGCGGTGATGAAGCTGGTTACAAAGCCTGCCAGCATGCCTCCCACCATGAGAGGAATCACTACACGTTTTATTGTTCTGAGACGATTTGCTCCAAGTGAATTGGCCGCCTCTTCGAGCGAGTGATGAATTTGCTGTAGCGCTGCGACACAAGATCGCAATGCATAAGGTAGCCGTCGAATTGCGTAGGCAATCATAATCAGTACCCAAGTCGATGTCAGCATGATTTCGGTGCCTGGAATCGCAACATTTTTAAATGTACGCAAATATCCGATGGCGAGCACAAGACCTGGAACTGCCAGTGCGGCAGAGGCAATCCAGTCGAGCCATTTCATAGCACTCAGTTTGGTGCGCAACATCAGGTAGGCAATCGTTGTGCCCAGAATCACATCAATCCCTGCAGCCATCCCGCAGTAGAGCAGGGTATTGGTGATCATGCCTGGAGAGTCTTCAAACACTGTTGCGTAGTGGGCGAGGGTATAGCCATCTGGTAAGGGTGCGAAACTCCAGATGCTTGCGAAGGACAAGAGTAAAACGCCGATGTGAGGAGAGAGCACTAACAACAGCACCAAAAAAATCCACGAATAGGCCAGGATACTCTGGAGGGGCGTGAGTGTGCGGCGATGAATGGAATTCCCTCCTTTCTGGAGGGTTGAGTAATCTTTACCCTGCAGCATGCGGGCAGAAAGCCAGAGAGCGAGAATAGAAAAGCCGATCATCATCACACTGATCACATAACCCATCGGATCTTCAAGACCGACCTGGGTGATGCGCAGATACGCTTGCGGTGCAAGCATATTGGTTGTACCCAGAACCAGTGGTGTGCCGAGGTCATCAAAAACTTTAAC
This sequence comes from Sheuella sp., assembly GCA_030650995.1. GTDB lineage: Bacteria > Pseudomonadota > Gammaproteobacteria > Burkholderiales > Burkholderiaceae_B > Zwartia. Next base: position 75,765 of record JAUSCY010000093.1, read on the forward strand.
AAACACCAGCGCCATTCCCGCAACAAAGCCGGGTAGTGCCAATGGGAAAATCACGCGTCTGAATAAGCGTATGCCGCGGGCGCCGAGGTTTAATGCAGCCTCTTCCATCGCACCGTCTATGTTTCTGAGCGCAACGGTGAGGTTCATCAGGATAAAGGGGAAATAGTGCAGAGCTTCGACAAAGATGACACCGTTCAGACCCTCCATGACTGGAATAGTCATGCCCAACCACTCGTCTAGTAACAGGTTAATACTGCCTGTTCTGCCAAAAATTAACTGGAGTGCCACGGCCCCGACAAAGGGTGGCATGATGAGTGGCAGAACACCGAGCGTCTGGATGATCAATGATCCCTTGAACGCAAAACGCACGGTCAGGTAAGCGAGAGGGACAGCGATCAGCGCAGCAAAGAGTGCGGACATGACCGCAACATACAGGCTATTAAAAAAAGCCTCTTGCATAAGAGGCTGACTGAAAAATGCTGCGAAATGTCCTGCGGTCCAGCTGCCATCGGCATTAATAAATGCACCGATGAATACCGTACCGACAGGCAACACCAGAAAAATTCCCAGTAATAAAACGATCAACAGAGCTGCAAGTGCAGGCCCGGCAGGGAGTTTGCTCAACGCATTGCCTCGTTGGCTAATGCGCGGGCTTGTTCATAATTTTTACGGGCTTGCGTGTTCCAGTCGCTTTCAAGCTGAGTGATTGCCTGATTGATATCCGCATCCTTTTTATTGCCGGCAAAGATTTTTACAAAGCTTGCATCATTGATTTGCGCGTTACTGACGACGGGTGAAAAGGCAAGTGCTTTCGCTTTTTTCAAGAGTTTTGCTTGCGGGCCGGTTGACTGTGCGCCGAGTTTACGTTCGGCTTCCCAGATTGCCTTGGTTGCAGCCTGAAGCTCCTTCAGACGGAAAGTAATGGTCTGGTCAAAAAGGGTTTGCACAATGTAGTAACGCTGCGTTGAAAGTTCAGTATCGAACTGGACTTTACTGCGGGCCGCTAACTCAGTCGGATCAGGATACTGGGCTGGAACTTTCCCCTTCATTTCTGAATAAGGTAGTACCGGAAGACGAGATATTTTTGGCGACAGCAATAACTCCTGACCGGCCTGACTCAGCGCAAAGGAAATGAATTTTTTACCATCCTCCGGATTTTTTGCGCCTGCGATCAGCGCGATATTTGCTGGCACGATTGCTGTTTCTAGCGGATAGTTAAACTCCACCGGGAAACCAGAGTATTTGCCGGAAAGACCAAAAAAATCGATGACCGGACCGGCGCCGAACTGCCCGCTGTTGACCCCGTCAGGCACGCCAAAAGATCGCTCTGTAACTGCTGCACTGTTGCCCGCCATGCGCAAGAGCGTATTCCAGCCCGCTTCCCAGCCCTGACCCTGAAGAACCGTCTCGACCGTCAGATGCATCGTGCCGGATCGCGAAGGGGCAGTAATGCCGATATGTCCGAACCACTGCGGCGTCAGGAGGTCTTCCCACTGTTTTGGCGGGGGAAGTTTATTCGCTTTGAGATAACGCGTGTTGTACATGATCCCGTAGCCGGCAAGCGCTTGACCCAGGTACATGCCTTGCGGATCATTAACCGGATAATTGCCGATCTTATCGGGAATGTTGGGGTTTTTAAGTGCGGCAGTTGAAGCAAGCAACTTGTCACGCGCTAATACTTCAAACGCATCCGGCGCACTGGCCCAGAATATTTCCGGGCGCTGGCCAGGACTTGTTTCCTTAACAAAAGCAATTCCAGCAACGGTATTCTTGTTCAGAATTTCCAGCGTGATATCGGGATTGTTTTTTTCAAATGCAGCTTTGTACGCAGCTGTCAGCTCTTTAGGAAATGATGTGATCACTGTGACCGTTGCAGCGCAGGCTCCAAAAGACATCACAAAACCAACTGCAGTCATGAGTAATCGTGCAGTGAACATATCAGATCCTTTAAAGTTATTGTTCGGCGAAAGCTCGCTCGATCACGAAATCACCAGGTTTTGAGGTGTTGCCTTCATTAAAGCCACGCTCCTCAAGCATTCCTTTCAGATCGCGAAGCATTCCGGGGCTGCCGCAAATCATAATGCGATCCTGTTCACGATTGAGCGCCGGCACTCCCAGATCTGAAAATAATTTACCGTTTTCGATCAGATCCGTAATTCGACCCTGATGGTGATAGGCCTCACGAGTGACCGTCGGGTAGTAGCGTAATTGTTTAGTGATCATTTCGCCCAGAAATTCATGCGCCGGGAGTTCTTTGGTGATGTAGTCATAGTAGGCAAGCTCAGCGACCTCACGTACGCCATGCACCAGAATGACTTCCTCGAATTTTTCATAAGTCTCCGGGTCACGTATCACGCTCATGAACGGGGCAAGACCTGTGCCAGAGGAAAACATATATAGTCGCTTGGCGGGGAGCAGGTAGTCAATCAGCAGTGTGCCGGTTGGTTTGCGTCCGACCACGATCGTGTCACCAACCTTAATATGCTGGAGCTTGGAGGTCAGTGGACCATCCTCAACTTTGATGCTCAAAAACTCGAGGCTTTCCTCGTAATTGGCGCTTGCGATGCTGTAGGCGCGCAGCAAGGGTTTGTTATTGATCCGCAAACCGATCATCGTGAAATGACCGTTACTGAACCGGAGTGCCGGATCGCGCGTGGTGGTGAAGCTAAACAGGCGATCGGTCCAGTGGTGGACGGATAAAACGCGCTCTTCGAGGAATGCACTCATAGTTTGTGGCTGCTTGTCTGTTGGGTATGATGAAAAATTGAATCACTAAATACGAACAATGCTTCAGGATGGCTGGCTCATATTTTGAGTTAAGTTTGATTGTTAGTATACGAACATTGTAAAAAATTCGTTATTTTTTTGATAAAACAAAGGATTTCCCTATAAATGCTAACTCGACGGGTTAAGTTTGAGCAACAAACCAAACGCTATAAGCAAATGCACCATCACGTATGCACCATCACTTTTTAGCGCGTTTGGATATATGCCGTCTTGATGTATCGCAAACAGCCTGCCACCGTGGACGTCCAAGGAGCTAATATGAAGAGCAAGATCAGAAAAATCGTCGTCCAGCTCGATGAAACCCGGATGGAAAACGGTCAGACTTTAACCATACCGACCCGTCGGGCATTGGCTATGGCAGTGATTGAAAATCCTTTTGCTGGCAAGTTCGTCGAGAATCTTGATTCTTTGAGTCAAATAGGTGAGGAGCTTGGCGGTTTGCTCGGTGAGCGTTGTGTGCAAGCACTGGGAATATCGCCTGGACAAGCGCATAGCTACGGTAAAGCCGCGATTGTGGGGGAGTCAGGTGAGTTGGAGCATGCTGCAGCGATCCTTCATCCGAGCCTAGGCAAAGCCTTGCGTAAGACCGTGGAGAAGGGGGCCGCACTTATCCCGTCCGCCAATAAAATGGGTGCCATGGGAACTGCGATAGATGTTCCTTTAGGTCACAAGGATGCAGCCTGGGTGGGCAGTCACTTTGATGCGATGGAGGCCAGAGTTTCTGACGCACCACGGGCCAATGAAATCGTGGTCGCAATCGTTGTGACGGATAGTGGCCGCCCTTTGCCGCGTATCGGGGGACTACAGGTCAGTGAAATCAAGGGGCTGGACGGGTTGCGCTGAAAACCAGCGCGTCAGAGACATAAGATTTTTTGAATATAACAAGTATTGAAAATTGAGTTTAAAAATCAAGATGATGTGTAATAAGGGGAAAAGCATGAAAAATATAATTAATCGCACATGGAGTCGTTTGCTTGCGACGACTTCCTTAGTGACGGCAGCTACGCTGATTGCCTCGCCGCAGGTGATGGCGCAGGGCACAATCAAAATCGGTGAAATTAATAGCTACAAAGCGCAACCCGCTTTTCTTGAGCCATACAAAAAAGGTATGGAGCTTGCGGTTGATCAGATTAACGCCACGGGCGGGCTGAACGGTAAAAAAGTAGAGTTGATTACCCGAGACGACAACGCCAGCCCTGGCGATGCGGTGCGTGTTGCAGAAGAACTGCTTACCCGCGACAAGGTGGATGTGCTCACCGGTTCATTTCTTTCTCATATTGGTCTGGCACTGACAGATTTTGCAAAACAGAAAAAAGTTTTCTTTCTTGCCAGCGAACCGCTGACGGACAAGATCGTCTGGCAAAACGGGAATCCCTACACGTTCAGACTGCGTACCTCGACCTATATGCAGGTTGCGATGCTTGTGCCAGAGGCCGCAGCCATGAAGAAAAAACGCTGGGCAATTGTTTACCCAAATTACGAATATGGTCAGTCCGCTTCAGCGACTTTTAAAGAGTTGCTCAAGGCCGCGCAACCTGACGTGGAATTCGTCGCCGAGCAGGCATCGCCTTTAGGCAAGCTGGACGCCGGTAATGTCGTTCAGGCGCTGGCTGATGCAAAACCGGATGCGATTTTTAATGTGTTGTTTGCCGCTGATCTGGCCAAATTTGTTCGCGAGGGCAATACCAGAGGGTTGTTCAAAGGTCGTGAGGTTGTGAGTTTGCTCACGGGTGAGCCAGAGTATCTCGATCCCCTGAAGGATGAAACACCTGATGGCTGGCTGGTGACCGGCTATCCCTGGTACGGTATTCAGACTCCGGAACATCAGGCTTTCCTGAAAGCGTACGAGGCGAAATATAAAGATTACCCTCGTCTGGGTTCCATCATTGGTTACAGCACCATCATGTCGCTTGCGGCTGGCATTCAAAAAGCCAAGAGCACAGAAACAGATAAGCTGGTCGCAGCTTTCAGTGGCTTGACCTTGATGACGCCCTTTGGACAGATTACTTACAGGCCCGAAGATCATCAGTCGACAATGGGGAGCTTTGTCGGACGTACTAAAAATGAATCTGGCAAAGGTGTCATGGTGAATTACCGATATCTCGACGGCGCTAACTATCTGCCTTCAGCTGCAGAGGTTAAAAAACTGCGACCCGCACCTTAACGTATGGATCTGTCAGGTTTAGTTGTCCAGCTGCTCAATGGCCTTGCGGGAGCTTCGTCGCTCTTTCTGGTCGCAGCTGGGCTATCCCTGATTTTTGGTGTGACACGGATCGTTAATTTTGCCCACGGTTCTTTTTTCATGGTGGGTATTTATCTTGCCTATACGTTTGTCGCACATCTGGGGCCGACCTTTGGTTTCTGGACCGCTTTAATCCTGGCTGCTGTCCTGGTCGGCGTGCTCGGCGCACTGATCGAAGTCACACTGTTGCGCAGACTCTATCAGTCTCCCGAACTATTCCAGTTGCTCGCAACCTTTGCACTCGTTCTGGTGATTCAAGATGCCGTGCTGTGGTTGTGGGGGCCAGAGGAGTTGCTCGGACCTCGCGCACCCGGGCTCAAAGGTGCTGTTGAAATTCTCGGGCGCAATTTTCCTACTTATGACTTGTTTCTGATCATTGTCGGCCCGTTGTTGCTTGGCTTGCTCTGGTTGCTACTGCACCGTACACGGTGGGGTACTCTGATTCGTGCAGCCACGCAGGATCGTGGCATGGTTGCCGCGCTTGGAGTGAATCAGGCATGGTTGTTTACATCTGTATTTGCCCTGGGAGCACTGCTCGCTGGTCTGGGTGGAGCGCTTGCCTTGCCACGCGAACCCGCAAGTCTTGAGTTGGCCCTGCATGTGATTGGTGCTGCTTTTGTAGTGGTGGTGGTAGGCGGGATGGGATCGATTCCCGGAGCGTATCTGGCCGCATTGCTCATCGCTGAATTGAAATCTTTGTGTATCTGGCTGGGTGTGGTCAACGTACTGGGTACACAAATTTCATTCTCAAAACTGACCCTGGTCGTCGAGTTTCTAGTGATGGCTGTGGTGCTGATCATCAGACCCTGGGGAATGCTGGGTCGAGCACAATCGGTTGCGCGCAATACATTTACGCTCGAGCTGCCATTAAGGGCGGCCACGGTCAAAACAAAACTCCTTTTTACCTTGCTGGTTTCTGTTTTACTGGCATTACCCTGGTGGAGTGCTTTTGCACCTTATGTTGCAGTGCTCGGCATTGACATATTGATTGCAGTTCTCTTTGCGACCAGCCTGTATTTCATCATGGGCCCTGGTGGCATGCACTCATTTGGCCATGCTGCCTATTTCGGACTGGGCGCGTATGGTGCCGCGCTGATGTTGCGCATGCTTGGCTTGCCGATGGAGTGGGCGTTGCTTGCCGGGCCTGCGATCGCTTGTGCGGGGGCGGTGTTATTCGGTTGGTTCAGTGTCCGTCTGTCGGGGGTATATCTTGCGATGCTGACACTGGCTTTTGCACAGATTACCTGGGCAGTCGTTTTTCAATGGGAGGCTGTTACTGGAGGCAGTAACGGTATAAATGGTGTCTGGCCGGCAGCATGGCTGTCTGACAAGCGCAACTACTATTTGCTGACTTTACTTTTTGTATTATTCAGCTGTCTGTGCCTGAGAAAAATGCTTTACTCACCCTTTGGCTTTGCCATGCGTGCTGCACGCGATGCACCACTTCGCGCCGAGACGATCGGTATTGATGTGAAGCGTGTTCAATGGATTGCATTTGTGATTGCAGGGACTTTCGCAGGCGTGGCGGGTGCGCTGTATGCATTTTCAAAAGGCAGCATTTCACCGGAAATTTTGCATGTCAGTCACTCTGTCGACGGTTTAGTCATGGTGATGCTTGGAGGGGTGCAGACTATCGCAGGACCTGTGATCGGCGCAGTCGGTTTTACCTGGCTGCATGATGCGGTGGCACGCAATACAGAGTACTGGCGAGCGATGCTGGGTGGGATTATTTTGTTACTGGTGCTGTTGTTCCCCCAGGGGATTGCTGGTTTTGTTCAGCTTCTGAGTCGAGGAGCGCGCAAGTGAGTTTGCTGAGCGTTCAGGGCTTAGGGAAATCCTTTGGCGGCGTCCATGCCGTCGATGGTATTGACTTTACCTTGCATCGTGGGGAGTTGCTCGCGTTGATCGGCCCGAATGGTGCGGGTAAATCAACCACATTCAATATGATTAATGGCCAGTTACGGGCTGATCGAGGCAGCGTCATGCTCGACAATCAGAATCTGGTTGGCTTGCACGCCCGTCAGATTTGTCGCAAAGGTGTTGGACGGACTTTTCAAATCGCTGAAACTTTTCTATCACTCAGTGTGATCGAAAATGTACAGATGGCCCTGCTATCCCATACAAGAAATATTTTTTCTTTTTTTAAGTCTGCTGCTGCATTTCAACGAAAAGAAGCGCTTGAGCTTTTGCATCAGGTGGGTATGGCAGATCAGGCCGATCGACCGATCAGCGAACTCGCCTACAGCGATGTTAAACGGGTAGAGCTTGCAATTGCGCTGGCTACACAACCTACATTGCTCTTGATGGATGAGCCCACGGCTGGCATGGCGCCTGCCGAGCGAAACGCATTGATGGCATTAACTAAAAAACTCGTCGTTGAGCGCCAGGTAGCGGTCTTGTTTACCGAGCACAGTATGGATGTCGTCTTCGCCTATGCGGATCGCGTGATTGTGCTGGCGAGGGGACGTCTGATCGCGCAAGGATCACCTGAAGAAATTCGTGTGAATCCTGAGGTGCAGCGCGTCTATTTTGGTTCAGGCGCAACGTTTGAGGATTTCAATGCTTAACGTTGAAAACCTGAGTACCTGGTACGGCGCCGCACAGATTTTATTTGATGTGAATCTGACTGTGCAGCGCGGCGAGGTTGTCGCGCTGATGGGGCGTAACGGCGCAGGTAAGTCGACAACCATGAAAGCAATTATGGCGATGATTGACCGCAGGCAAGGTCATGTTCATTGGATGGGTCATGACATTGCCCGCAAACAGACACATCAGATTGCGGGGTCAGGTTTGGGGTTTGTTCCTCAGGACCGCCGGATATTCACTGACTTGACTGTGCTTGAAAATCTTGAAGTAGGGCGTCAGTTGCCAAGGAGCTGGCCACAGGGAGAATCTTTGCCTGCGTGGACCGTAGAAAGGGTGTTTGAATTGTTCCCTAATCTTGCTCAGATGTCGCAACGCCAGGCCAGCAAAATGAGCGGTGGAGAGCAACAAATGCTGAGTGTGGCACGTACCCTGATGGGTAATCCATACCTGGTGCTTCTTGATGAGCCTGCAGAAGGTTTGGCACCCGTTCTTGTCGAACAGATGGCGCACATGATCACTGCACTTAAAAAACAAGGTGTGAGTATTCTCTTGTCCGAGCAAAATTTACACTTTGCAAATCTGGTGTGTGATCGTGCCTATGTGATCGAGAAAGGGCAGATCAATTATGCGGGGTCAATCCGGTCGTTAATCGATAATCAGGCAGCCAGAGTCCGGAATAATCAGTGATTTTCCTGCGAGGCTTGCATTTGGCTTAAAGTTTGCTCACAATAGAGTCTTGTTGATTGCCCCGGTTCCGACCCGAGCCGGGGTTTTTGCTTTTTTGGAAAAATATTATGTCTTCTATTCCTCTGACCGTGCGCGGGGCCGAGCGCTTGCAAGCTGAGCTGCATCGCTTGAAGCACATCGAACGCCCCGCTGTGATTAATGCGATTGCCGAGGCGCGTGCGCAAGGCGATTTATCTGAAAACGCCGAATACGATGCTGCGCGTGAAAAACAGGGTTTCATCGAAGGTCGCATCAGCGAGCTTGATGGCACTTTGTCCAATGCTCAGCTGATCGAGCCGACTACCATCGATGCCGACGGACGCGTCGTGTTTGGTGCAACGGTCGAAATCGAAGATCTCGAATCAGGTGATAAAGTGACTTACCAGATCGTGGGTGATGCCGAAGCTGATATCAAGGCGAATCTGATTTCTGTTTCAAGTCCGGTCGCACGCTCATTGATTGGTAAGTACGAAGGTGACGTGGTGCAGGTTAAGGCACCGTCAGGTATTCGTGAATTCGAAATCATCAGTATTCAATACATCTGATTGCATGGCGTGGTGCGGCATTGGGCTGTGCATAAAAAACCCGGGATAAACCGGGTTTTTTATCTATAGGACTAAACTGCGCGCTGATTCAATCAGTCTGGAGCAGATTTTTAACGCTTGATAGCAGCACGTTTACGCACGGTTGTACCCAGAGCACCACGACGTGCTCCAGCGCGTAAAGACAGGGCGCTGCGACGAGGAATGCCATGTGCAGTATCCTTGCCTTTTGCGGGACGTGAGCTTGGACGTGTCGGGCGATCCGAACTGAATACTTTCGGACGATCGGAGACTTCAACTTCGTCGCGCTCAGCTCTGGTACGACGTGCTGGCTTTTCAAGCTTTTTACCTTCAGCCGCAAGTTTTTTAGGTGTATGCGGCTCAGATGCTTTACGCTTGGCAGTAGTCGTTGCCGATTCGGTTTTAAGGTAAGTACCTTTTGAACCAAAGCGATACAGGATCAGCATTTTGCCAAGGTGATGTACTGCAGCACACGATAAAGTTTCGCAGATCGTCGCCAGCAGCGCATCACGTGTTTCACGATCAGCGGTGCCCGCGCGAACTTTGATGAGCTCGTGTGCCGACAGGTTGAGGTCGATTTCTTTTAACACTGCCTCGGTCAACCCGTTGTCGCCAATCATTACGACAGGCTTCAGTGGGTGAGCAGCAGCGCGCAGCGCAGCGCGCTCGCGAGGGGTAAGTTCCATAATAGTCATAGGGGTTATTGTACGGGATGGCCAAGAACAAATTTTCGAAAGAGTGGGTCATGCAGCATATTAATGACCCATTCGTTAAATTGGCGCAGCAAAAAGGGTATCGCGCCCGGGCAGCTTTCAAGCTCACGGAGATCCTCGACGCCGAGAAGTTAATGCGTCGCGGGGATGTCATTGTCGATCTGGGCTCAACGCCGGGGAGCTGGTCGCAAGTCGCCCGTGAGCGTCTGGTGGGCAAGGCTGGGGTGGTGGATGGGCGCATTGTTGCCCTGGATCTCCTGCCTATGGAGCCAATTGCCGGGGTTGAGTTTATCTTAGGGGATTTCAGCGAGGATGAGGTGCTCGCGCAGCTCAATCAGACGCTTGAAGGCTGTTCGGTTGACCTGGTGATGTCCGACATGTCGCCCAATTTATCAGGTGTCGGACTGGCAGATTCAGCAAGAATCCAACAAGTTTGCGATCTTGCTCTTGAATTTGCGCTTTTACACCTCAAACCTGAGGGAGCACTTATCGTAAAAGCGTTTCATGGCAGCGGGTTTTCTCAGATTGTTGAAAGTTTTAAGCGACACTTTAAGCGAGTGGTCGAAATTAAGCCAAAAGCTTCTCGTTTTCGCTCATCTGAAACTTTTCTAGTTGCCCGTGGTCTTAAACGTCCATCAGCTAAGTAGTTTAAGTCTGAGTATGCTGGCGAGTATTTGTACGGGTCCCCCTTCCAAAGAAGGGTAGAATGTAATCTAGTCAATTGCGAAAAAACCCTTTAGGCCTATAGGGTTATCGCTCGTTAGCATTTCGCTTACTAAAAAGTAAGCAGGAGATTGGCCTTGAACAATTCTTTTTCCAAAGTTGCGATCTGGATGGTGATCGGACTTGTACTGTTTACAGTGTTTAAACAGTTTGATGGGCGTGCACAGCCGCAGGATAGCGTGAGCTATACGCAATTCATGGATGATGCGAAGTCCGGCAAAGTCAGAAAAGTAG